>NZ_CP145809.1:1287314-1609143 GCF_038049925.1 Georgenia sp. M64 | reverse complement strand
CCTCGCCATCGAAGTCGTCGAGCAGTATCCCGAGCATCAGATCCGCGTTGAAGGCAGGGACGATGTAGTGGACATCGAAGTGCTTGATGCGGATGGTTGCCTCGTCAGCGGGCTCTGTTGCAAAAATCGTGAAGCTTGAGCATGCTTGGCGGAGATTGGACGGACGGAACGATGACGGATTTCAAGTGGCGCCATTTCCAGGGTGATGTGATCCTGTGGGCGGTGCGCTGGTATTGTCGCTATCCGATCAGCTATCGCGACCTTGAGGAAATGCTGGCGGAACGCGGCATTTCGGTCGACCATACGACGATCTATCGCTGGGTCCAGTGCTACGCCCCGGAGATGGAGAAGCGGCTGCGCTGGTTCTGGCGGCGTGGCTTTGATCCGAGCTGGCGCCTGGATGAAACCTACGTCAAGGTGCGGGGCAAGTGGACCTACCTGTACCGGGCAGTCGACAAGCGGGGCGACACGATCGATTTCTACCTGTCGCCGACCCGCAGCGCCAAGGCAGCGAAGCGGTTCCTGGGCAAGGCCCTGCGAGGCCTGAAGCACTGGGAAAAGCCTGCCACGCTCAATACCGACAAAGCGCCGAGCTATGGTGCAGCGATCACCGAATTGAAGCGCGAAGGAAAGCTGGACCGGGAGACGGCCCACCGGCAGGTGAAGTATCTCAATAACGTGATCGAGGCCGATCACGGAAAGCTCAAGATACTGATCAAGCCGGTGCGCGGTTTCAAATCGATCCCCACGGCCTATGCCACGATCAAGGGATTCGAAGTCATGCGAGCCCTGCGCAAAGGACAGGCTCGCCCCTGGTGCCTGCAGCCCGGCATCAGGGGCGAGGTGCGCCTTGTGGAGAGAGCTTTTGGCATTGGGCCCTCGGCGCTGACGGAGGCCATGGGCATGCTCAACCACCATTTCGCAGCAGCCGCCTGATCGGCGCAGAGCGACAGCCTACCTCTGACTGCCGCCAATCTTTGCAACAGAGCCCATGTGATGGCGACGCACGACACCGCTCCGTGGATCGGTCGAATGCGTGTGCTGCGCAAAAACCCAGAACCACGGCCAGGAATGCCCGGCGCGCGGATACTTCCGCTCAAGGGCGTCGGGAAGCGCAACGCCGCTGCGGCCCTCGGCCTGGTCCTTCAGCCACCATGCCCGTGCACGCGACAGCTGCTCGCGCAGGCTGGGTGCCAAGCTCTCGGGTAACATCAAGGCCCGATCCTTGGAGCCCTTGCCCTCCCGCACGATGATCGTGCCGTGATCGAAATCCAGATCCTTGACCCGCAGTTGCAAACCCTCACTGATCCGCATGCCCGTTCCATACAGAAGCTGGGCGAACAAACGATGCTCGCCTTCCAGAAAACCGAGGATGCGAACCACTTCATCCGGGGTCAGCACCACCGGCAAGCGCCGCGACGGCCGAGGTCTTCCGATCTCCTGAAGCCAGGGCAGATCCGTGCACAGCACCTTGCCGTAGAAGAACAGCAAGGCCGCCAATGCCTGACGATGCGTGGAGACCGAAACCTTGCGCTCGTTCGCCAGCCAGGACAGAAATGCCTCGACTTCGCTGCTGCCCAAGGTTGCCGGGTGACGCACACCGTGGAAACGGATGAAGGCACGAACCCAGTGGACATAAGCCTGTTCGGTTCGTAAGCTATAATGCAAGTAGCGTATGCGCTCACGCAACTGGTCCAGAACCTTGACCGAACGCAGCGGTGGTAACGGCGCAGTGGCGGTTTTCATGGCTTGTTATGACTGTTTTTTTGTACAGTCTATGCCTCGGGCATCCAAGCAGCAAGCGCGTTACGCCGTGGGTCGATGTTTGATGTTATGGAGCAGCAACGATGTTACGCAGCAGGGTGACGGTGTTCGGCATTCTGAATCTCACCGAGGACTCCTTCTTCGATGAGAGCCGGCGGCTAGACCCCGCCGGCGCTGTCACCGCGGCGATCGAAATGCTGCGAGTCGGATCAGACGTCGTGGATGTCGGACCGGCCGCCAGCCATCCGGACGCGAGGCCTGTATCGCCGGCCGATGAGATCAGACGTATTGCGCCGCTCTTAGACGCCCTGTCCGATCAGATGCACCGTGTTTCAATCGACAGCTTCCAACCGGAAACCCAGCGCTATGCGCTCAAGCGCGGCGTGGGCTACCTGAACGATATCCAAGGATTTCCTGACCCTGCGCTCTATCCCGATATTGCTGAGGCGGACTGCAGGCTGGTGGTTATGCACTCAGCGCAGCGGGATGGCATCGCCACCCGCACCGGTCACCTTCGACCCGAAGACGCGCTCGACGAGATTGTGCGGTTCTTCGAGGCGCGGGTTTCCGCCTTGCGACGGAGCGGGGTCGCTGCCGACCGGCTCATCCTCGATCCGGGGATGGGATTTTTCTTGAGCCCCGCACCGGAAACATCGCTGCACGTGCTGTCGAACCTTCAAAAGCTGAAGTCGGCGTTGGGGCTTCCGCTATTGGTCTCGGTGTCGCGGAAATCCTTCTTGGGCGCCACCGTTGGCCTTCCTGTAAAGGATCTGGGTCCAGCGAGCCTTGCGGCGGAACTTCACGCGATCGGCAATGGCGCTGACTACGTCCGCACCCACGCGCCTGGAGATCTGCGAAGCGCAATCACCTTCTCGGAAACCCTCGCGAAATTTCGCAGTCGCGACGCCAGAGACCGAGGGTTAGATCATGCCTAGCATTCACCTTCCGGCCGCCCGCTAGCGGACCCTGGTCAGGTTCCGCGAAGGTGGGCGCAGACATGCTGGGCTCGTCAGGATCAAACTGCACTATGAGGCGGCGGTTCATACCGCGCCAGGGGAGCGAATGGACAGCGAGGAGCCTCCGAACGTTCGGGTCGCCTGCTCGGGTGATATCGACGAGGTTGTGCGGCTGATGCACGACGCTGCGGCGTGGATGTCCGCCAAGGGAACGCCCGCCTGGGACGTCGCGCGGATCGACCGGACATTCGCGGAGACCTTCGTCCTGAGATCCGAGCTCCTAGTCGCGAGTTGCAGCGACGGCATCGTCGGCTGTTGCACCTTGTCGGCCGAGGATCCCGAGTTCTGGCCCGACGCCCTCAAGGGGGAGGCCGCATATCTGCACAAGCTCGCGGTGCGACGGACACATGCGGGCCGGGGTGTCAGCTCCGCGCTGATCGAGGCTTGCCGCCATGCCGCGCGAACGCAGGGGTGCGCCAAGCTGCGGCTCGACTGCCACCCGAACCTGCGTGGCCTATACGAGCGGCTCGGATTCACCCACGTCGACACTTTCAATCCCGGCTGGGATCCAACCTTCATCGCAGAACGCCTAGAACTCGAAATCTAACGTCCGTTCGGGCATCGAGGTCCATGTCGGGGTGGGACGGGCCCGTGGCTTCAAGATCACTTGCAGTCCGACCGCGATGTCTTGGTTGCGCGAGAGGTTGTCGATATGGCTCTGTTGCAAAAATCGTGAAGCTTGAGCATGCTTGGCGGAGATTGGACGGACGGAACGATGACGGATTTCAAGTGGCGCCATTTCCAGGGTGATGTGATCCTGTGGGCGGTGCGCTGGTATTGTCGCTATCCGATCAGCTATCGCGACCTTGAGGAAATGCTGGCGGAACGCGGCATTTCGGTCGACCATACGACGATCTATCGCTGGGTCCAGTGCTACGCCCCGGAGATGGAGAAGCGGCTGCGCTGGTTCTGGCGGCGTGGCTTTGATCCGAGCTGGCGCCTGGATGAAACCTACGTCAAGGTGCGGGGCAAGTGGACCTACCTGTACCGGGCAGTCGACAAGCGGGGCGACACGATCGATTTCTACCTGTCGCCGACCCGCAGCGCCAAGGCAGCGAAGCGGTTCCTGGGCAAGGCCCTGCGAGGCCTGAAGCACTGGGAAAAGCCTGCCACGCTCAATACCGACAAAGCGCCGAGCTATGGTGCAGCGATCACCGAATTGAAGCGCGAAGGAAAGCTGGACCGGGAGACGGCCCACCGGCAGGTGAAGTATCTCAATAACGTGATCGAGGCCGATCACGGAAAGCTCAAGATACTGATCAAGCCGGTGCGCGGTTTCAAATCGATCCCCACGGCCTATGCCACGATCAAGGGATTCGAAGTCATGCGAGCCCTGCGCAAAGGACAGGCTCGCCCCTGGTGCCTGCAGCCCGGCATCAGGGGCGAGGTGCGCCTTGTGGAGAGAGCTTTTGGCATTGGGCCCTCGGCGCTGACGGAGGCCATGGGCATGCTCAACCACCATTTCGCAGCAGCCGCCTGATCGGCGCAGAGCGACAGCCTACCTCTGACTGCCGCCAATCTTTGCAACAGAGCCCGTCAGCGCGCATCAGATGAAGAGCCGCTCGGGTGCGCCGTGGACACCGAAGCCGATTGCCAATGTCATTCGACGTTGGGCCGATCTCAACGAGCCAGATGCCAAGTTCACGTTCGTCACCAACGGAGAGCTGGGGCCTGGCGCGCAGACGCTCAGCGACATCCTCAGAAGCTCCGAGCCTGGCAGGACAGGCCGACTGGCGACAGAACTGGACATACCTGAAGCGCTCGCGGAACGTCTGCTGTTCGCGCGCATCCACGTCGATCCGTCCTCCGTAGGCGCTCTGCTTGAGTCCGCCGAGCGGCGTATAGCTGCACGGCTCGACCCGCTCCTACGTGACAAGGAACAAGAAGCAGTGCAGTGCGTCGACCGCCTGGTCAGGGTACTCATGGAGCGTGCGGCGCACACCGACCCATCTAAGCGATTATTCACGGCAAACGAACTCCGGGCGCTGATCGGCGGTGAACACGGAGAACGCGCTGAGTACCACTGGGCTGGCACACTGAAAGACTCCTACTTAGCGACGGCTTCCAACACCCTGCCCGCGCTTGTACCGCTCACTCTGACCCCGCTAGGAAAAGACCCTGTTGTCGAGGCGCAGACCCTCCTCAGTGTGAAAGCCGCATCCGTGTCGGGGCCAACCGGAACCGGCAAGTCCAGCGCGATACAAATGCTTCAGTCGTCGGCCGCAGCCTCTGGACGTGCAGTTGTGGTTTGCAGAGCCGAGACGTACATACCCGGACGTATTGGAGATCTCGTCGCGGACGCGCTCGGCTTCAGTGTGGGCAAAGCGATTCCCACCTACGCCGGCCGCAAGGTTCTCGCTGATCCCGACGCTGTCGTCGTCATTGACGGCGTCTCCGAAATCCCTGATGCCACACTTGAACATCTCGCGGAGGATCTGAAACCCCTGCTCAGCCGGCCGGGCTTCGCATCGGTCGTGTTGGTCGGGCGTGATCCTGCGGTACTACGCCGTGTGCTGGAACCCGCCCCCGAGCAAGAAGCGTTCAGCGTCACACCCCTCGCGCATTCCGACCAGGAGCGACTCATCGAGTCGATTGTGGGAGCGACTGCATCCGGATTGTCACAGATCCGGGCTCGCGCGGAGCATGTCCTCGGAGATGGCGCACGAAACCCGATGCTTCTCACCATTTTCCTGGAAGCGGGTGCATCTGGTTCCGTCGAGCTATCTCGAAGCGCCGTGTATGAGAGATTCCTTTTGCATCTAGCTGAGCGGGAACCGTCCGTGGACGCCCAAACATACTTGCCCTTGCTGGGGGTCGTTTTCGCTCGTCTGCTCAGCTCCCAGCGTCGGTACTCGGACCGATACGAATGGATCGCCAACACCGACGAGGCGGCCAAGTTTCTCTCGTCCAGAACCGACGGTGCCAGTGCGCGCGCTGCGGGCCTCCGCATCGGACTGATTACCGAAGTGGGGATGGGGGTGGTCGCGCCGTTTCACGACTCTCTCGCCGACTACCTCGCGGGGACCGCGGTCGCTGCGGGTCTCGCCCCGTTGCCCTCCGTTCTCCACCCGACTCAGTCAGAGTGGGTGGTCTTCGCCAGCGAACTTGGCGTCGACGTCTCTGACCGCGTCTCACGGGATCTGCCGTTCTTATCCGTACGCGTTGCGCGCGCAGATAACCACTTCCCTGGCATCGGCAGCTACGCGCATGGAGTAACAGAGCTTCTTGAAGCGCTTCTTGGGACAACCGGTTGCACTGTCCAGGTGAAGGAAACCCTCGACGGGCGCTGGATCCTACGAGCGACCGCCGCCTCCGGCACCACCATCGGTGCGACAGTCGTCGATCACGAACGAGGGCCCTTATACGGGGCCGTGCGGCTCTGGCGCCTGGCACTGCGTGCTCGACTCGGGGCAGTACCGCCCGCTCTCGCCTCCCGTCCGCGCTCCGCCGAAGAGGCTCAAACCCGGGTCAAGGAGTTCGTTCGGCAGCGTCAACGTGATCTCGATGTCCTCCTAGATACCTTCCCCGATGTACAGCGCGCCCTCATACTGGAGCGGCTACGTCCGCTTGGCCTCACCTTCTTCATCGGCGAGAGAGAAGAGATCTGGGGAGCAGAAGACTGGCCAATGTCCTATGTCGAAACAGTGGAAACTTGTCTGCTCCAGAACCCGCCCGTCGAACGGCTCGGCCGGACATCCGCATCGCACTTTCTCGACGGTGGACCTGCGCATGCTGCGGCATCGGACGTTCAGAAGGCAGTTGAACAGCTCACAGACACATCGGGATGGCTCGCATGACGAAGGAAATCTGGACTGCGGTGGATCAGCTCGCGAACAAGTGGCGAAGCTCGCAGACCGTGCACCGAGTGGTTTCAGTAATGCCACGAGATGGCGTCCCCTCTAAGGAGCCGTTGACGGCGATGCTTGCCGAGTTTCGTGCGAGTTCGATGCGTGCGCATGCACTGCGCCTCAACTCAGAGCTGAGCTACTTGATAAGCCAGCCGATGCTCGGGCATGTGAAGAGGCCGGACACTTTCGAGGCGTGGCTTTTCGCGGCATACGAAGTCGAGGTCGCGTTCCGTCTTCAACTCGCGTGGCTTCGCGCACAGCTTCCCGGATACCCCTTACTCCGAGTGCCTCAACTCGTTGCAAACACCCCATTCACCACGGACGAGTTCAGCTGGAAAGCGGTCTGGGCGCGCGGAGACATGGGTCACGGCTTCCAGCTCGCACCCCCGCCCACCCTCGCAATTGGTGCTGAGCGCCTAGACGCCAGCCTTGAACTGCAGGCGCTGGCCTCCGCGCTTCGCGCGTCAGAGTCGTGGCAACGGCTCGCTGTCACCCGCGCCGCACTGACCGAGCCTGACCGTCAGCAGCTTCGCATCGAGTGTATGGCTCTTCGCGCGGCGGTGTCATCTGAGCACGTCGATGAGTTCGAGCCGCATTTCGCACTTAAACGCCATCAGTTCCGTGAGGAGCAGATGAGGGAAGCCATCGCGCGGTTAACGGGACGAGCGGCGGCCTACGCGAATGCATTCACCGACGCGGCGGACACGGTGGACTTTGCCGTTGACGGTGTGCTTCCGCAACTCGTCACCTACGGCCGTCCGAAGGACATTGGCGCCGCCGCAGACCTCGACTTCCTCGGCGAGAACCAGATTACTTTCCAGCCAACTGTCCCGACCTTCGGGACAGGCATGCTGGTATTCGTATCCGATCCGCTCGTCGAGGAAGTAGGGCAGATCACCGGAGCCAACTTCAACTTCAGCAACGGGGTCGAGAGCAATCGCGTCACCCTCCAGTTGTTGTCTGGCGCCGCGGCTAGTTGGGGCTTCTGACCGACCGGAAGAGCGTCCGAACGTCAGAACACGAGTGAGACGTCGATTTACCGACGCTTCCTGCTGCTGACATCGCGAGCGTAACCTGCTAACCGCCAATTCCCCGAAATTGATTGGATACGTGTCGCGTTCACTGACGAACGCTAGAACCCATACAGATGTTGACGTGCATTGAAAGCGTCCGGTCCGCCTTCGAGGATGTTCTCCGCGAGCGATCTGATCTTCCTGTCATCTAGCGACCCGATGCCGCCATCCGTCGGCCATCCGTGTTGTCCGTCGCCTTCGAGCGCGACTATAAGCTCGGCGTCTCCGAGAACCGGAACGTTAGCGTTGTGAGTGCTCGTAATGACCTGGCGCTTTCCCTTGAGATTTCGAAGATTTGTGACGACTCCGTCATACACAAATCGATTGTCAAGATCATCCTCTGGTTGATCGATGATTAGAGGAGCATCAGACCCGCTCAGGAGCAAAAGGAGTAGCGCCGTTGCTTTCTGCCCCTTTGAGAGCTGACTCATGCTCTTGTACTCACGAGTCTTCGACCCGTATGCGATGTCAAGTTTGACGTCAACCGCAAGACCAACTGAGAGTTCTTCAAACTCCCGAAGAAGCGGCTCACCTGCATTGAGTAAAGCGTTCGCCTGCGCTCCCTTGATCCCGTATTTCGCAATCTCATCAAGTCCGCTCCTCACGGCCGCGACGAAACTTCGTGGCGAAAAATCATCTTTGTTAATGGCTGCCGTAATGTTGTTCCGCGCTCCGGAAACATGGGAGTCGAGGACACTCTTGATGTGGCTACGTTCGGGGGCCGGAACCGGCTGGACCATGACAACTCCACCAGTAGAGTCATTTGCCGAGCGAACTGCTTCATGTAGCTTCTCAGCCAGCCGTTTCTCATGTTCCTGCAGTTCCACAAGCAGGCATTCGCGTTGACGTTTCAGCTCAGCAATTGTTTCGAGGAGCTTCTTTCTGCGAGGCTTCTTCGCCTTCACGCCCTCCAAGGTCGCTTTCGTATCAACGTACTTATCAGGCTCAAGACCTTGATCGTGCAGGAGCCGCAGAGCTTCGTTGTACTCGGTTCTTTGGGAGCCGACTGCAGCTTCCCACTCGACCTTGGCAGATTTAACGGCTGCTTCGGCTGCATCTAGTGCCAGACTAGCCTGTGAAGAAATATCTGTAATGACCTTCGCAAGTTCAGTCGCAGCGGCCGTGGCCGTCTCCAAGAGTTCTTTCTGCGGTGAATCTGCAACAGAATCGTAGGCTGCGGTCAGATCGCTCACTACTTGAGGCTCAGTCAGTGATCGCAGGCGCTCTCGGACGTCTGCGACTCGTGTGGTCACTTCGGTGAATACCGCCTCGTCCTGCCCGATCCTCTGCTGGTTAGCAAGTTTTGTGGGGACGTCCGTCGAGTCGTACTGACGAATCTGCTCTTCCAGGCGCGGTATTTCTGAGAGCTCGTCGTCCAGATCCGCCAGAGACTTCTCAGCCTTTCCGAGGGCGACGCGATTCTCTGCTAGCGCAGAGAGGGTCTGTTGGTGTTCATGATCTGGGCCGTCAGAGCCGGTGAATCGCTGAAGCATCGTGGCGACTCTCGCGGGGTCAGTAGCAAGCTCGGCGAGTTCGTGCTGTCCAAAGATCTCTACCCTCGGGATTACATCCTCCGGACGTTGCTTGGTTGGTGCGCCGTTGGAGTCCTTCACCACAGGCTGTTCGTTGACGACCCGTTCGATTGTGTATCGACGTGGTGCCGGATGAGGAGTCTCGATTTGGACCCGTACGATCGTTCCCGACTTTAGAACTTCCTTCACGATCGCCTTGTGGTCGGCAGTAGATTCTTTTCCGATCGGATCGATTCCCAGAACAAATCGAAGGCTCTCAACAACGGTTGACTTTCCAGTTCCTCGGCCACCGATGAGGGCTGATAGTTCTTCAGAGATCGGTATGTCGACGTTGTCGAGAAAGCCCCCAGTCCAGGAAATACCGCGGATCAGCGCTCGTGGCGTTGCCGCGGGATCGGTGAGCGAAACGCGAGTGGCGGGGGTTCTGACTGCGAGTTTCAGGCTCTCTAGACAGGCGCTGCTCACCTTGAACCATGACGTAGCCCCAGGCTTCTCCAGATCGCTCGGCTTCATGACATCATCTGCGTGGATGACCGCCAACGGATGTGCGCGCTTGAAAGGCTTGCGGTTCGCGACGATAGCCTCTTGGTTGGTGGCATCGTCAGCCGAGGGGGTCACGCCGATCACGTGGACATCTGCATTGACAACCATTTTCTCCAGCGGCTGGCCACTGATTCGCGACAGCATGCCACTCGGTGAGACGTTCACATGAGCGGGGATGACCAAGGCTCCACGGTGTGTCATCTTGTCCACGATCTCGGCGTAGCTGCAGTCGCCGGCACCGCTAGCTCCGGGGGATGCGCCACAGATTCCAATCGCGGCATTGATCTCTGCGACGCTGGTGTCCGCGTCGAAGATCACGAGGATGTGCACACCTTCAGACGAGTTCGCCTCGAAGCCGGGCAACGCAATGATCCCACGTTGCTGTGCGGCTTTGATCAAACCCTCGGCAGTCTCGACTGACCAGTGGTCAGTAATCGCGATCATGCGGACATCAAGAGCTTCACACTGATCGAGTAGCGCAGCGTTGTAGTCATCTTCACTCGTGTAACTTCTCGCAGGCTCACTTCTCCCTTTGTACGCGAAGGGGTTTACCTGTAGGGCTGCCCGAACCCAACGCGTGCCGACGAAACCTTCCGCGGCAGATGAAGCAGAAGATGTTGAGCTTTTGGTCTTCGTTGACACGGTGGCTCCTCGTTGTTGTTAGGCGAAGATGACCTCGCGTGCGGTGTGTGATGGGGATAGGTAACCAAGCTGGTCCATAAGGGCTCGGACGACGGCTTTGCCGAGTTCGAGCGGTACGGCGTTGCCGAGCTGGCGCTGTACGTCTGCTCGGGTGCCGTCGATCTTGAAGTCGTCGGGGAAGGACATCAGTCGGAGCATCTCATTGACGCGGAGGCGCCGTACTCGCTGGTCACCGTTGGCGGTCTTGACGTTCTCCCAATGGAAGGGACCGACCCAGGGGCCGGGCTGTGCCTGAAGTGTGGTGGAGGGACGGTTGGGGTCGAGCCGGAGCAGGAAGGTCCAGTAGCGGCTCCGCCACTCAAAGTGGTTGCGTCCGCCGTAACGCTCGGTGTGCCAGAGGTAGTTCTGGCCGGGCGGGACCTCTGCGGCGAGTTCGCCATACTGCCCGTCAACGATCTCTTCCGTCGAGGCCCGCACAAGACGGGGCAGATCAGCGAAGGCCTGGGCCGCGGTGACGTGCGGGATCTTGGTGGTATCGATCGTGCGGTCACGCTCGCTCCACCCGGAGTGGGTGGGCTCGGGGAACTCGAACTTCTTCCCGTCGCGCCTGCCGACAACGAACACGCGGCGGCGTAGCTGCGGCACGCCATAGTCGGCGGCAAGGAGCACCTTCCACTGCGGGTTATAACCCAGCTCGCCCAGACCCTTGAGCAAACGCTCGAACTGCGCCTTGTGGGTCTTGTAGGTCAGGCCTTGCACGTTCTCCAGCACGAACGCTTCGGGACGCGACTCCCGCACTACCCGGACGTACTCGTCGAGCAGTGAGGCGTTGGGGTCGCGGCTCTCTCGCTTCTGCTCCAACCAGAACCCCGACTTCGAGAACGGGGTGCATGGCGGGCCGCCAACCACGAGCACCGGCTCCTCGGGCCGCAGGCCCGCCGTGGCGAGGATCTGCTCGGTCGGTGTGGTGCGGATGTCACCGGTCAGCGTGGCGGTGGAGTCAAAGTTAGCTTTGAGAGTCGCCAGCGCGGGCTCGTTGTAGTCCGTAGCGACCGACACCCGCAGCAGGCCACTGCCTGGATCGGCACCGACCAGCGGCTCGGCATCGGCACGCTCCACGGCGAGGTCGAGACCACCAGCGCCGGAGAACAGACTGACCACCGGCAGTTGCTCACCCATACGCCACCTCACTCCCTTTCATGCGCACGCCGCCCGCTTCCTGCGGACGGACGTGTACAACCATTATCGTTGAGAGCAGTCTGCCAAGTGCCACCGACATCCCCAGTGTGACCGACGAATTCGGTGGACAGCCGAGGTCAGGAGGTGCCCGATGGAGGACGAGACGATCGCTCGCCGGGCCTTCGGTGAGGTCTACCGTGTCTCCGGGCGTGCCGACCAGTACGAGTTCCTCATCAACGCGGTCGAGGCGTCCGGCGGTCGAGTGATCTACGCCAGCGACACCAACCGGGCACCCCTCTACCTCGGCGTGCAGATGGACTCCGATGAACGCCTCGGCCTGCTCGTCTACCCCTTCCGGATCACGCACAAAGTGATCAAGAATCGGCCTGACGATGAGGTGCGGGGCCAGTTGCGTTACGGCTCCGAAGAGAGTTGGAAGCGCGAGCATCCGGTCGGCCGCGACGTCGCCGGCGTGGACGTCACGATGATCCTCGGTGTCGACCTGGAAGCCGGGATCATCCTTGGCCTGGACGCCAACCTCTGGGACCCGCTGCCGATGGGGATCTCCTTCTACGCCAAAGACGCCGAGATCGACCAGGCCAAGGACAGCGGCTGGCATGTCTGGGAGAAGATTAACCGGGCCGGCAACAAGCGATCCGAGGCACGCTCCCCGACGAGCCTGGAAACCGTGGTCGCCTTCACTCCTGACAGGCTGGTCGACTACGCCCGCCTGGAACGCCGGGCTACCTCGCTGCGTCTGGACCCACCTCTGCGCTACTCCGCTGCCCTGGCAATGGCCTCCCGCGATGCAGCAGACCAGGCGCCGCTCCGTCACGTCCTCGAAGAGCAGTTCGCACTCACTAGTCAGCAGATCCTCGACATCATCGGCGGCCGCAACCGTCTCGCGGTCGCCGTCCGTGGCGGCGTGGCCGAGTACCACCTCGAACTCCAGCTCCAGCACGCCCCCGACGTCGCGTCTGTCGAGCGTCTCGATCTCGACGCTCAGCATGACTTCAACGTCACCCTCGACGATGGGCGGATACTTCGGGTCGAGTGCAAGAACGCCAGCCCGAAGACCTACGCCAACGGCGACTTCAAGGTCGAGGTGCAGAAGACCCGCGCCTCCCAGAACGACCCCGCATCCAGGTTCTACCCCGTCGACGGGTTCGATGTCGTCGCAGCCTGCTTGTTCTCCCCGACAGGTCGATGGGAGTTCCGCTTCGGCGCGACAGCCACCATGAACCGACACAACGAGTTCCCCGACAGGCTCGCCCCGATGCAAGCAGTAACTGGTGAATGGGCGTCGAGTCTCAGCGATCTAGTGTTCTGACGCCGGAGCCAACCTGATTACCTCAAAAGGCGTGGTCATACCGCCGTCACAATCGCGGTTCACAGCGGTGGTCACTCAGAATCCTTTGATCGAGGTTTTGTTCTCGTGGAACCCACGAACTTGTCGTTCTTACGGTTCGGTTGAATGTCGGTGCCTGTAGATACCCTGGAATCCCGAAGCACTACAACCCGAGACCCGGACGAGGGGCAGGGCGGAGAGCACCATGACCTAGCGAGATTGGTGCTTCCGTTCTTAAGCCCGCGTAGGCACGTCAAGACGACGTATGCCCTGCAACTCACCGCTTCGGTGCGTCCACGGAGGTGCGCATCATGATGAAAGAAGTAGTGAGTGAGGTCACCACACGCGACACAGAGGTTCAGCGTAAGGACGTGCCAGACAGCACGAGGATTCGAATATGGGCGAAGGCCGCCGGGCGGTGCGTGCTCTGCGCTACCTATCTCCTCGACGGAGCCGACTCATTCTGGCACGCCATCCCGGTGGGACAGATCGCGCACATCGTCGGCGCCGGCTCAGGCAAGAACGCGCCACGCGGCGAATCGGACCTGGACGCGAACGCCCGGGCCTTCGAAGAGAATCTTCTGTTGCTCTGCTATTCGTGTCACAAGCGCATCGACGACAAGGTATATCGCGATAAGTACACAGTGGAGTTTCTGACCCAGAAGAAGCAGTTGCACGAGCGCCGCGTCCGCGAGGTTACCGACTTTGCAATCCTGCGACCCACTTCAGTGGTGACCGTGAGCGCCGACATTCGCGGGACAGCCGCCCCGATCTCGCTCTCACAGGTCGCTGAGGCGCTACGACCCGAGGGTTACACAGGCATGGGTGACGACACCCGCAACGGTGCGTTCACACTCCACCTCCCCGGCGACTCGAATGACGGATGGGCCTGGGACGCGCATCGGACAGAACTCGATCGCCTCACAGCTCGAGTCGCTGAAGCTGTCACAGCCGGCGACATAGAGACCATCAGCGTCTTCGCCCTCGCTCCTATCCCTTCGCTGGTCTACCTGGGATCAAAGCTTGACGACAAGACCGAGACCCGGCTATTCAGACGAAAGCGCGTCGACGACGTGACCGCGTGGACATGGGATGACGGCATCCAGACGCCGAAGTTCAACGTCACCCTCATCTCATCGCCCACTCCCGCGAACGAAGCAACAGTCATCGTCGAGCTGACCTCGCCTGTAAAGGAATCCCGCCTTCCCTCGGGTCTGGTATCCCTCCCACGCATCGTTATCTCGCCCATAGGGCAAATGCCTCACCCCGAGCTCATCAGCACCCGCGCAGCGTTGGAGGAGTTCGGACGTGCGTGGCGCGAGGCGCTTGCACAGATCGAGAACGACCTCCCCGGCATCCGTACGCTGCACCTGATCGCATCAGTGCCGGCTCCCGCTGCCATCGCCATAGGTCGCTACCGTATGCGTACCGCTCAGCCGACGATGGTCGTGTATCAGCTCACCGTCGAAGGCTACGAGGCTGCTATGGAGGTTACCGAATGACCGCACGCATCAGGGAGTTCAACCACTTCCTCCGCGACCACGTCAACCTGAACCAGGCGCGGCTCGACACGCTGCATTCACGGGTCTCGTCTCTCGATACCGCGCTCGAAGAGAGCACCATCCTCGAGGACAAGCTCGAAGGCAGTCTTATCCCGCAGGGATCCTTCGCACATAGAACCATCATCAAGCCGTTGTCCGGTAACGACTTCGACGCGGACGTGTTGCTTCCGATGGCTGAGCAGGACGAGTGGGAACCGAAGAAGTACACTCTCGAGCTGAAGAAGGCGCTTGACGCGGTGCCCCGCTACGCCGAAAAGACGGTGCTCGGGAAGCGGTGCGTGACTATCGACTTCGCCAACGACTTCCACATCGATGTCGTACCGTTCATCGAACGCGCCGACGGCCTGACTTACATCACCCATCGCACCCGTAACGAGTTCATTCGACAGGACCCGACCGCCTTCACGGACTGGTTCAACCAACAGAACGGCACCACTAACGGCCATCTCGTTCGCGTCATCCGACTCGTCAAGTGGCTGCGCGATCGCAGTTCCATCGACTGCCCTTCCGTTGTGCTGGCCGCGTTGCTCGCCGAACGAGTGAAGAGCTTCGCCGGCATAGACAACTATGGAAACATCGCAACAACCTTCACCGCACTGGTCGAAGACCTCCGCGACTACCTCGAACTGCACTCGGTGCCACCGTGGGTGGATGACCGCATCGGTCAGAACCTCGCGGACCGTCTCACCCAAACAGGATTCGACAACCTCAAGAGCCAACTGAAGCGCTGGGCGCGGCTGGCCCGCGAAGCGATCGACGCCGCGGCTTCTGAGAGCGTCGACAAGTGGAAGAAGCTGTTCGGCGACTCGTTCGGCGCGAGCAGCGCCACCTCCACACTGGCGCTCTCCGCATCCGCCGCGCCGAAGACACCGACTTATGAACACCAAATGGCCCCCGGAGAGCTCACCATCACGGAACGATTCGGTTACCCCGAGCGTCGGTCAGCCGCCGACACCTTCCGCATCGTCGGCCGGATGTCACCAACTAAGAAGGGTCGCGGGCGTTACCGCCCGCTCAGCGCGAACGGCAATCTGGTCCCAATCGGGCGCTCCCTCCAATTCGAAATCGAGGGCTGCACTGTGCAGGAACCGTACGACGTGTACTGGAAGGTCCGGAACGCTGGGCCCGAAGCGGCAAGCCGGAAAGCATTCCGAGGAGAGATCTTGAAGCGCGGAAACCAGATCCAGGAGACAAGCGATTTCCCTGGCGCACACTGGGTTCAGGCATGGATTGTGAAGGACGGCATAGCCGTGGCAACCGCAACGCAGGACGTTATCATCATGTCCCGCTAGGACAGATCGTTTCTCCAACGAGGTCGCTGCAGGCCGCGCACTCAAATGCGCGCCCTGCAGCGGCAGCCCCTGCCTCGGCGAGGGAGTCCCGATAATCATGTCGAGTGCATCGCTACTCAATTCGTTCGGTCGGTCTGGCTCGGATAAGTAAGATCACGCGGACACGCCCGATAACGGTCAGCTTCATGGCGTTCCAGATGCACAAGAGAACGATTCGGTTCAGTCATCCGGGCCTACCTTCCTCGGGCATCACACTCTCTCCAGTTTCAGAGCTAGATAATGCGCGGCTTGCGCTCAAGCGACAAACTCCGGCAGCGGGCGGACCTCCGGCCGCCTTGTGTTATGCGCTCCAGCTGGCCAAGCGCGTGCGCCGCTCACGAGTTCGGATGAGCACGAGATGAATGAGGCTGACGGGCCCGATCCACAGGAATTTCAACGCGTTCCATACGCACAGCAGAACGACCAGGTACAGCCATCCAGGTGCGCCGTTGTCGATGAGGTTCGTGCAGATGCTCGCGGCGAGGAGGTACGGCGCGGCGAGGAGCATCGCGGGTACGCCCCATTTGAGTCCTCGGCGGGTTCGGATGGTGTTGAGGAGGATGTTGGTGGGCATGTAGCGGCGCAGAAATGCGCGGGCGTAGATGCTGAGGTCCCAGAGTTGGCGGATCATGACGGCAGTCCTCTTCTCAGGGTCTGGCGACAAAGAACCTTGAAGGACTGCCCGGAGGCCGTCATGCCGTCACGCTCGGGGTGACGGCGACACACATTTGAAAGTCGCCTTGCTTGTCCTTCCACTGTACGTCGCACGTCAGACATCGGGAAGAGCCCGTCGGCCTCGGCTCAGCGCACGAGGCCGGATCGGTCGCGTCCCTGCGACCGGCGTGTGTCCGGCTCCGGCCGCTGGGCAGCGATGTCGCGAAGTCTCGCCAGTGCCGCTGCTGCTCGTGCGGCATCGATCTTCTGCGCGTCACTATCCGGCGCTGGGCCGAGTGGCGTCTTCGCGGTGATCCCGTAGCGGTCACGATATGCCGCGACCGTGCGCGCTTGGCGGCGCCACATTGCCGCTGTTCTAGGCTCGGCGGGCCGCTTTCCGAGTGCGACCGCCCAGTCTTGGTTCTCGCTGACGGCGTGGTCGAGGATCGCGTCAGCTCGTTGCTCGATGAGATCGTGACGCTCAGAAAGGGCGCTCTGCATCTCGGCGCTCATCTCACCAGTGGCTTCGGGGATCAAACCCGCGATCAGCTGGGGCGCCTTACGGGTGCGCCCGGAACCTGCCGGTCGTGCGGTTGCTCGTGCCAGGCGATGGTGAAGCACCGAGGCAATGTCGTCGGCGTCGCCAAACCCGCGAGCGGCCACCAGGCGCGGCACGAGAGCGTCGATGTTGTGGTGGTTCGCTTCCGCTCGACGCATCTCGGCTGAGAGTGCCCCGAATGCTTCGGAGCGGATCGCGTCTTCTGCTTCGTCCGGGGTGAGGCCAGATTGGCGGATGAGGATGGCGAAGCGGTCGTGTTGGGCGGCTTGCGCGATCGTCTCGTATTCGGCGGCGAGCTGCGACACGGAGCCCCACTGCTCGTGTTCTGCGGTGATCGTTTCGTGTGCGGAGAGTTCCGCGCCGACGTGTTGCAGTACCCCGTGGAGCACGCTCCGCGCGGTCGCATCCAAATCGTCCGCGGGGTGCGGTGTTGTGTGGCTGTCGTCGGGCCGGTCGGTGGCGACGTAAACGAGGTTCGCATGCCGTCCACGAGTCATCGCAACGTAGAGGTTCTCGCGCGTGGTGGATGGGTCGGCGAGTACGTGAGAGGTGTCGGTCGTGATGCCCTGAGCACGGTGGGCTGTGACGGCGTATCCCAGATCAACGTGATCGGAGACGTAGTCAGCCGGGAGGATCACGGTGCCGCGGTTGTTCGCGCGGCGGACGGTGAGTGATCCGTCGTCGCGGACGTCGGTGACGGTCCAGCGGTCCCCGTTGCGTACCCAGCCACGTGGGGTGTGGAGTCGGCGGTCGTTCTTCCTGGTGATGATCGTGTCGCCGACCCCGGCACGGGCATCACCGTGGAGGGCGACTTCACGGCGAGCGTTCACGGTGCCGTCGAGAATGAGGTCAGCGCGGGCGCTCTGATTCAGAGCATGGACGGACTCGGTCGAGTCCGCGATCAGCACCGTCGAAACCCCGGCGAGGGCATCGGCGCGCCAGGCGGTATAGGCGGCATCAATCATCGCCCCAGTGTCCCCACCGGTGATGCGACCGTGGGCTGCGTAGGCGTCGATGGCTTCGGTGTGGCCGTGACGAAGGTCAAGGGAAGCGGTCTTCTCCCAGTCGTTGATGAACCGGTGGATGTCGAGCAGTTCGGGGGCGTCGTTGCGGTCGTGGACGAGGAGTGAGAACGCGCCGCCGGCGGTGACGGATTGCAGTTGCGCCCAGTCACCCACCAACAGCACCTTCGCACCCACCTCCACCGCGTGCGCCGTGATGCGATCCAGGGAGAGGGTGCCGGCGAGGGAGGCTTCATCCATGATCACGAGCTGCCCCTTACGGAATAACGCACCGGTGTTCTGGTGGTCTTGCCACCACTTCGCGGTGTTCTCCGCCCGGATACCGAGATCATCAGAGAGGACCTGCGCTGCTACCGCCGACGGGGCCAGCCCGACGACGCTGCCGCGCCCGTGCTCCCGCTCCCACGCCGTGCGTAGGGCGCGCATCGCTGTGGTCTTCCCAGCCCCGGCCGGGCCGACCAAGACGTCCACTGCTCGACCTGAGATCGCAATGCCGGTGAGGTCGCCGGCGAGGAGCCTGCCGTCGCGGTCTGGGCGCCGGGTGGTCTTCTCGATCACCTCGACGGGCACGGTGGGTGCGGTCATGGTGCGGGCGCGCGCGAGGAGCCGGTCTTCCGCCGCCAGGATGTCCGGCGATGAGTAGACGGTCGATGCGACTGGTCGGAATCTGCTGCTGCCGTCAGCCCGACGGAACACGGCAGGGCTGGACGCAAGCTCGGGCGGGGTGAGCTGGATCGAAGCGCGCTCGGCGGCATCGACCACCATCCCGACGACAGCTTCACGATCCTGCGTGGTGGCGAACCGGTACGGCATGGTCTGTCGTGCGGCTTCGGCGGTGAGGTTCCAGCGCCGCCAGGTCGACCGCTTCTCACCAACCGCCTCCACCACGCTGCGCCCCAGTAAGGCGATCACGTCCAACGGCACATCGTCCGCGCGCAACAGCATGAGGGCGTCGTTGGCGGTGGCGGTGCGGGCCCAGCGGGTGGCGTCTTCACCGAGAACGTGCGACGCACGCTCCCGCCACTCGTTAGTGAGGTCTGCGAGGGAACGGACCTGCTTCTCCGGGCGGGTCGCCACCGTCGCCTGCGCACGCAACTTGATGACGGTCGCAAGCGACGGCTGCCTGCCATGACGGGCAACGTACTCAGCGATAAGACGATTCTTCTCCTCGTCAATCTGCCTAGACCTCGATGAGAACTCCGCCACCAGTCGCTCAGGAACCGTCGTCATCGCCCAGGCAGGGTTGCGGTCACGCCCCATGTCTCGCGCCTCCCACTCGACGCCGAACGCACGGGTGAGGTGATCGGCGAACACGGCTTCATGGAGTTCAGAGAGGGCGACGGTCGCGGCGTGCAGGGGGCGACCGTCGAGGGAGCGCCATTTGCCGTCGTGCACGGTCTGCACCTTGTTCGAGATCACCACATGCGTGTGCAGATGCGGATCACCCGCCCGTGAGTCGTAATGATCGAACGCGGTCGCGATCACCCCAGACACGTCAGCCTGTGCAACCGCCCCGTTGCGTCCTGCCGCGCCGACGCGCGTCGCTGCAACCTCTCGCTCGATGAACGCAACCATCTCCGCAACCGCCGCATGATGCGCATCCGCAATCAACGATTGCGTCCCCGCGTCCGACACCGCCCACAGCACCGAGGCAGACTTCGGAATCGAGAACGTGAAATCGAACCCCGCAACCGCCTTCCGCGCGCCACGCGCACTCTCCTCAGCCGCGATTGCGGCGACTGCCTCGGCACGCTCCGTCACCGGGAGGCCGGCGTCGAGCCTGTTGGTGCGGTGTTCGATCCGCTCAGCCACGGTTGGATACTTCCGATACGGACTGCCGAGCGCCTTATCGGTCACCGGGTCTCGGCCCTGCCCGATCAGGCGTTGAAGCTGCTGCTCGGAGACCTCATCACCGACAGTGATTGTTCCGCCGCCGAGCGAGGTAACGGCCGACCCGAGCCATCGCCCCGGCGGCGTTCCTTCTTCCGTGTAGTAGCGGGTCAATGGCGTGGCGAGCACCCGGTCGCCGTCACCGGTGGCGACGGTGCGCAGCAGGTACTTGTAGCCGTCACCAGCAGACATCACCCGCATCGAGACCGTCACATGCAGTAGGTGCACCCGCGGCGCTCCTGACGCTGCTGATCGGTTCAGGCGAGCAACCTCTTACAGACGAACTCCCCGATCTGATCCTCGACGACGAATTCTTCTCCAGCTATGTCGGCGTACATGGCAGCGATGCCTTCCGGCTCGCCCGCACCTCTGAAGCGCACGCGATCGGAGTCCGTATGGATCAGGTAGGCGGAGCATGCGCACGAAGTCATGAATGCGTAGGAACGGCCCTGCTTGGCTTCTTGTAGCAGCGCCACGGGATAGTGGATGTCGTGCTTGCGGCACAGCGCAGGTACTTTAACAGTCCCGTTCTCGAACTCGCTCTGCGGGAGGTGGGCCGCGTGACTCCAGGGTTGTATCGGCACCTCGCCACCCGTCGCGTGCAACGTCCCTCCACTCGCGATAGAGATCAGAGAGCTCTCCGTGAAAGTCTGACCAGCCGGCCACTGTACGGATGTCTCCGATGGCCAGAACTGCGGCATCCCCATGCCTGTGGTCGTGTCTGCCTGTAAACCTGGCGTGGTGAACCGTACGCCGTGCAGCAGGAGCGAGCCGAGGACGATTGTCATCGCGTAGCCCTGGGGCAGCGGCGGCTCGGGGAAGCTCGGGAGGCGAACCGTCAGCGGAGTGACACGTACAGCCGAGAACCCCTCGACCCCCCTGAATCGGCCTATCCAGAATTGACTGAAGTCCAGCGGTTGCATCAGCTCCCTGCGCTCATAGAGCGCCTTGTACTCGGAGGGTGAGAGCCCGTAGCCGTTCTCGCGCTGTTCTTTGCTAGACAGGAGCACTGCTGTCAGCGCAGTCTTGTGGACCCACGTCGCGATCGCGGCTTGATCCTCATGCGCAATCGTCCCAGGCTCGTCCAGTATCAATGGCGTCAGCGCCCGCTGCGCGACGCCTTCGAGGTTACTCATCCACCCGTTGTTACATGATGCGCAGAATCTCTTCACTGTTTGCCTGAATGGCGGCTGCTCTCCCATGTCGCGCGGCAGTCCATTCAGTGGACCCGCATGGTGACGCATCGGAGTTAGATCGAGGCCGATCCTGCTCACCCACTGACCGAAAACGTGCTCGCGGGTGAGGGGCCCTGCGGAGCCACAGAATGCACAGGATTCAGCCATGAACCCATTCTCTGTTACGGGTGCGCTCCTCGCTTGCAAGACGCGTGGTGGCTCTGGTGACCTGCGAGAGGGTGGCGGCGGGCTGGCGCAGCCCGGCGCCACGTCGACGGGGCGTCTCAACGCGGGACGTAGGACAGCAGGGCCGAAGCATCCGTAGTTGCTGTCGGTTAGGATGGGAGGCATGTCAGGTGCTTCTGCTGCGGCCGCTGCCGCTGTGACGGAGACGCTCCGCTAGCGGCGGAACGTCTTCTCACTTTTCAGTTTCCACGTTCCGTCGCTTGATCGTCGGTTCGGAGCGACACACGTTGTCGCCCGATTCTTCATTCGAGCAGCGGAGTTTCAATGTCTTTCAGCACCTCATCGTCGCGGCCAGCGCAAGTTTCGGCCGCACATTCCTGGGCAGTCCTCGTGTGCCTGTCTGTCCTGCAATTCCTCATCGCCGTAGATGTCACCGTGGTCAACGTAGCGCTGCCATCCATTGGCAACGATCTGGGCGTTGACCCGCGCGGCCTGACATGGGTGGTCGTCGGCTACACCATCGCAGGCGGTGGCTTGCTCATGCTCGGTGGCCGCCTGGGGGACGTCTTTGGCCGCCGCCGCCTCCTTCTCACCGGTACCGCGATCTTCGGAGCAGCCTCTCTGATGGCAGGGCTCGCAGATTCCTTCGCGCTACTCGTGATCGCCAGGTTGCTCCAGGGAGCAGGTGAAGCACTCGCCCTGCCTGCTGCGATGGCAACGATCGTGCTCTTGTTCCCCGAAGGGAAGGCTCGCAGCCGTGCGCTGAGCGTCTGGGCGGCAGTGGCGAGCTGCGGTCTCGTACTGGGATTCGTGCTCTCGGGAATCATCACCGAACACCTGGGGTGGCGATGGATCTTCCTCATCGCGGTTCCATTCATTCTGTTCGTACTGCTCGCCACGGTCGTCCTCCTGCCACGCGACCAGAAACAAGAGCGCGCCCCGTTGGATTTCCTTGGATCGATCCTGCTGACGAGCGCACCCCTGCTGTTCGCATTCGGGGTGGTCGAAGCCGGAGAGAACACCGGGAATCTGCCATGGCTAGCAATCGCCGCCCTGGTAGGAGCGAGTGTCGCCGCAGGCCTGTTCGTCACAGTGGAACGCCGAGCCGCGAATCCTCTGGTTCCTCTGACCTTCTTCCATAACCGAACACGGGTGCGAGCAAATCTTGCGACTGCACTACTGAGCGCGGCGCTTTCGACATCATTCCTGCTGTTCACGTTCTACCTACAGGATGAAGTCGGTCTTTCCCCACTGGAAGCCGGTCTGCTACTCCTGCCCCTTGCCGTGGCACTCATCGCCGCCGTGACCATCGTGCCCCGCCTCTTGGGGCGCTGGGGAGCGCGTTCTTGCATCGTTGTCGGGCTAAGTTCCGCAGGAGTAGGCATGATCGTGATCGCTGTAGCTGCGCAGTTGGAAGCCCCCGCATGGCTGCTGACCCCCGCGATGCTGTTTATCGCCGCAGGCATGGGATTCGGGCTCGTTGGACTGCAGTATGCGGCGGTGACCGAGGTCACAGAAGAGGATGCGGGAGTCGCGTCCGGGGTCCAGCGGGCCTCGGACCAGCTCGGCGGGTCCGCGGGGGTCACCGTCTACGTCGGCTTGGGTTTTACGTCGATCGCCCACGGGCTATCGCCCTACGTACTCAGCAGCGGACTCGCAATTGTTGGTCTCTGTATTGCAGGCGGCATTGCCGCGCGAATTGCCCTCCCCAACGTCGAAGTCACGAACACTGACTCGATGGGCAGTTCGTAGGCATCCGCGAGCACGTAAATGTGATGGACGAGGTGCTCTATGGCGCCCTCGAACAGCTCGTTTGATCGAAGCAGGCGAGGGTTGCGGTACGAACCACTCATAGTTCGTACCGCAACCATCTCCCGTGCTCGCCTGCCGGTCGCGTACGACTGCGTGAAGGTGATCGTCGTTCGCGATGGCTCGGCAATCCTCTTCAGTGAGTTTGGTGAACAGCCCGTCGGGCCCGGCGACGTAATCTTGCTCGGCGCGAACACTCTATGTGGCAGCGAGCCCGAGGGGCACATCACCGTAACGACGATCTACGCAGACACGGACTATGTGATCGACCAGGTGTTCTGGCAGCACGTCGGCAGCTTGTGCCACCGTCTCGACGCCCAGGACTTCGCAGCAACGATGTACACCGAACCTGCGCAGGTACTCCGCCTCGGCGAGGATCGCACCCAGGGGCTGATGCCCTGGCTCGATGAGTTGGCGGCATTAAGCATCGAAGGACGACCCGCGAAGAACTTCTACCGGATGCAGGCTCTTTGGTTCAGCCTGGTCGATGTGATCGCGCCCTTCGTCAAGACTTCGCAGGTGCGAGTGTCGCCGACGCAGCGCACTACAACGTGGCCGTCCGCGCCACGACATCGCCGATTCGCACCATTGCGAGCGGAAGTTCGCAGGGCAGCTGATCTCCTGCGTGCTGAACCCCAGCGACGATGGTCTACGACTGAGCTCGCTGACGAGGTACATCTCTCAAAGTCGCAGCTCGGCCGCTTGTTCGTGGAGGCGTTCGGGAAGTCTCCTATCGCCTATCTCACGATGCTTCGCACCGAGCGGATGGCCGCGCTCCTGCGCGAATCCGATGCGCCGATCGCTCTGATTGCTCGCGAGGTGGGTTGGAGCGATTCAGATTTCGCTACGCGCCAGTTCCGCCGTAGCGTCGGGCTGACTCCCGCCGGTTATCGGGCTTTGAGCTACGGAGAAGGTTCCGTACTCAACCGGCGGAAGCGCGCATCTGCCCCGACGATAACCGCAGGATCAGCTCGTGCGACAACCGAGGACACCCTCGCTCCGGTAGTCCGGTAGAGACCAGTCGGGTTCGTCGCGGAGCCTGACGGTCGCCAGTCTCGTTTCCGTCGTCCGTCTCGTCTTCCTGATCCGCCCGGCGTACCTCGTGGTCGCACGGCTGCTCCCTCCCGGGGCGGCCCTGGCGGAGGGAGGTCCCGCGATGGCGATGAGGAACGAGACACGGGAAGCGAAGCTCGACGCGCTCGAAGAACGCATCGTGCGCTCGGTCGAGGAACTGGTGTCGGGTGAGGACTGGCGTCGGGCGATGGAGTTCGCCGCACGGTTCCGGTCGAGGTCGTTCAACAACACGCTGCTGATCTGGGCGCAGCACCTGGACGCCTACGAGCAGGGCCGGGTGTCGGCCCCGACGCCGACGTGGGTGGCCGGGTTCCAGGACTGGAAGAAGATGGGCCGCTGGGCCGAGGCCGGCGGCGGCTATGAGATTCGCGCGCCGGTCCGGGTGAGGTTCGCGACAGCGACGCCGAAGGACCCCGCCTCGTGGCGACGCCTGACCAAAGGCGAGAAACCGCGCCCGGGCGAGGTGGTGCAGCGCCGGATCGTCAGCGTCGTTCCCGCTCATGTGTGGGATGTGTCCCGGACTCACGGTGCCGAACTGCCGGAGCTGCCAAGCCCGAAGCTGCTGGAAGGCGAGGCACCCGCCGGTCTGTGGGAGGGGCTGGCCGCGCAGGTCGAGTCGCTGGGGTATGAGGTGCTGCGGATGCCAGACGCCGACGCGATCCGCGGCGCGAACGGCATGACCGACTACGACACCCGGCAAGTGCTCGTGCGCACGGACATGGACCCGGCCGCGCAGGTGAAGACCCTCGCGCACGATCCGTTGACCGCACCAACGATGCGCCTTCCTGCAGTTTCGCCGACGTGACGCCGACGCGACACGCCGGGTGCTGGTCGCCGGGCTCTCGTTGGCTGGGCGGTGTGCTGAGGTCTGCCCCACGACGACGTGAGGGAGGCGTGGGGTGGATGAGAGTGTGGGGCTGTCGCGGGACGTGACGGCGATCGAGGTGATGGCAGTCGGGCAGGTTGTGGTGCCTGATGGTGATCCCGTCGGGGTAGCACTGCTCGACGCTGCCGGCGAGCCGGTGCCGGAGGTGGCCGACTTCTTCGCCTCGATGCTCGCCTCGGGATCGAGCCCGGGCTCGCTGCGCTCTTACGCGATGGATCTGTTGCGGTGGTGGCGGTTCCTCGCGGCGATTGGCGTGCCATGGCAGCAGGCCGGCAGAGGTGAAGCGCGCGACTTCGTGTTGTGGATGCGCCTGGTCGGCCCATCGGGCCGCGCCCGCGGGTACGCACCGGCGACGATCAACCACGCCCTGGCGGTGATCAAGATGTTCTACGAGGACCGGATCCGCGCGGGCGAGGGCCCCGTGGTCAACCCGGTGCCGCCTGCCGAGCACCGCAACGGGCGGCGGGTCCAGGCCCATCACAACCCGATGCAACCGTTCGCGCCGGGCCGGCGGGCGCCGCTGCGGCAGAAGCAGCCCGATCGGATCCCTCGCGCGTTGTCGGACGGGAAGTTCGACGACCTGTTCGCGGCGATGGTCTGCGATCGTGACCGGGCGTTGCTCTCGTTCTACGTCTCGACCGGCGCTCGGGCCTCGGAGCTGCTGAGCACGACGATGGACATGATCGACCCGGGTTCGCAGCGCATCGCCGTGCAGCGCAAGGGCTCGGGGCGCATCCAGTGGCTGCCGGCGTCCGCGGACGCGTTCGTGTGGTTGCGGCTGTACGAGCAGCAGACCCGTCGCCCCGATGGGGAGCGCGCGCTGTGGTTGACGCGACGCTCCCCGATCCGGCCGCTGACCTACTCGGCCGTGCGGCGTGTGCTTCAACGCGCGAACGCGACGCTCGGCACGGGGTGGACGCTGCACGACCTGCGCCATACCGCCGCGCAGCGCATGGTCGACGACCCCGGCCTGTCGCTGACCGACGTCCAGTGGGTGCTCGGGCACGAGCACATCACCACCACCCAGATCTACCTACGTCCCCGCGAGGACGAGGTCGTCGCCCGGGTGCAGTCTCACCTGCGCGGTCGTACCGACCGGCCAGCTCAGGCGATGGCTGTCGGCAGCGCGGACTACTCGGCCGAGGTCCTCGAACTCCTCCTCGGTAGTGGTTCTCGTGGCTGATCGCGTCGACCCGGTCGCGTTCCTTGAGCGCGGGGCCCGTCCGTCCCGGCACACGCCTGCGAACAACGGTGCCTTGCGACCGAAGGCGCCGACACCATCGCTACCCACGCCGGCCATTGCGCGACCGACCGTGTGGACCGCGTCCCAGCAGAGTTTCGAGGAAGTCGTCGCGGCCGTCGAAGCGCTCGAGAGTGACCAGCCCCGGCGCCCGGGTCACAGGCGTGAGGCGGTCGCGGGCGTCAGGAAGTTGCTCGACTGGCTGGTGAGGTTCCCGGGTGAGTCCTGGCAGCAGAGGTGGCACGCCTCCTCGGTCGACCAAGCTGGCAAGGAGTGGATCGACCTGATCGGCGGACACGAGGAGGGCCCGGTCCGACGACGCACCTTCACGGGCGCGGCCTGGCGGTTGATCGTGCTCGACGTGATCCGTCCGGACTACGCGTGGCTCTACTCGAACATGGCGTCAAAGCTCACGTTCGACAGGTGCGAGGAGCTGCGCGACCCGGAGGGGTTCGCGCTCATGCGTCGGCTGTGCCAGCAGGATCGCCGGCTGCAACCGACCGACTCGCAATTCTCTTTGCGTCAGCTGGCGAGGGTGCTGATGCACAACGGCGGCAGGCTCGCGGACATCACGCTCGAGGACTGCATCGAGGCCTACCGTGCGCAGGACGGCTACAGCAGCCGTCAGCACTCACACTGGTACTCCCTGCTGCTCACCGCCGGCATCCTGCCGGCCGACAGCCCGCCGACGATCTACGGCGCCTCACGCAAGGGGCAGTTCACGATCGAGGAGCTCGTCGACCGCTACGACGTGCAGTGCCGCCCCATCCGCGACCTGTTCGTGGCCTACCTCTACGAGCGGCGCCCCGGCATGGACTACAACTCCATCCGCTACCTGGCCTCCAAGCTCGTCCTGCTGTTCTGGAAAGACCTCGAGATCCACGAGCCGGGCATCAACTCGCTGCACCTGAGCGATGAGGTGGCCCAGTGCTGGAAGCAGCGCCTGCACGACGTCGTGCGCTACGGCGCGAACCGGGTCGGCCAGAAGCGGCAGGACCCATACACCGTCCTGATGAGCGTGCGCGCGTTCTACGCGGACCTCTCGCACTGGGCCCTGCAAGACCCCGCCCGGTGGGCGCCCTGGGCGGCGCCCACGCCGGTCGACTCGCGCGACCTGGCCGGCATGACCAAGGCCCAGAAGCACGCGCGATCGCGCATGCACCAACGCACCCGCGAGCTCGCGCCACTCCTGCCCCGCCTCGTCGACGCCGCGATCGCACACCGGGACGCCACGCGCGAACGACTCGACGCGGCTCGCCGCACCGCCCCTGGCCACCAGTTCACCGTCGCCGGCCAGACGCTTCGCCGCACCGCCCCGGTCACCGATCCCACGCAGGGCGGCACCGGCCGCAAGGGCGTGATCCGCGCCTACGCCGACAGCGAGCCCGACGTCGTACGGAACCTGACCCTCGAGGCGGAACGCGGGTTCTGGGGATGGGCGCTGGTCGAGGTGCTTCGGCATACCGGCGCCAGGATCGAGGAAGTCCTCGAGATCACCCACCGCTCGTTCGTCTCCTACCGGCTTCCCTCGACCGGCGAGATCGTTCCGATGCTCCAGATCACCCCGTCCAAGACCGACAAGGAACGCCTCCTCGTCATCGGCCCCGAGCTCGCGATGGTCTTTGCCGAGATCATCACCCACGTGCGCCAAGGCGCCGAGCACATCCCACTGATCAGCCGCTACGACGCCGCCGAACGGACCTACAGCCCCACACTGCCGTTCCTGTTCCAACGCCGCTGGGGGCTGCGCGACCACGAGATCACGAAGAACTACGTGATGCGCCTGCTCGACGAGCTGGTCGCCACGGCCAAGATCACCAACAACGACGGCTCCCCCGCCAAGTTCACCCCGCACGACTTCCGCCGGATCTTCGCCACCGAGGCCGTCGCCTCGGGCCTGCCCGTGCACATCACCGCCAAGATCCTCGGCCACGAGTCGATCGCCACGACCCAGACCTACGTCGCCATCTACGACCAGGACGTCATCGACCACCACCGCGCCTTCATCGCCCGCCGCCGAGCGCTACGCCCCTCCGAGGAATACCGCGAGCCCACCGACAGCGAATGGGACGACTTCCTCGGCCACTTCGCCCAGCGCAAGCTCGAACTCGGCACCTGCGGGCGCGCCTACGGCACCGGCTGCCAGCACGAACACGCCTGCATCCGCTGCCCCATGCTCCGGCCCGATCCCACCCAGCACGACCGCCTCGAGCAGATCATCGCCTCCCTCACCGAGCGCATCGCTGAGGCCCACGACCAGGGCTGGCTCGGCGAGGTCGACGGGCTACAGGTCAGCCTCGACGCCGCCCAGCTCAAGCTCGTCCAGATGCAGCGCACCGCCACGAACCTCGGAATACCCACCATACGGAAGCGATGACGCGCCGAAATGTAAGGACGGCACCGAAGCGATCAACGGAATCATCGAACTCCACCGCCGCCTCGCCCGCGACTACCGCACCCGAGACGACTACCGCCTCCCATTCTGGCTCTTCGCGCTTTGCGGTGGATGGCCTGCTGTGATGGGGCGTTCACCACGAGACACGAGGAGCGGATATCAGGCCATGGCAGGTAGATGCCATGGCAGGTAGACGCCATTCAATCCGTGCCGGAGTGGAACGAATTATCGCGAGGCTGCCGCTACCGCCCGCGGCAGTCGGCCGGGGCTCGCACCAAAGGGAGAGAGTCTTGATCGCACGTTCGTTCGCATCCGTGATTACTTCCGCATTTCTCGCGCTATCGGTCGGCGGTATCGGCGTAGCCGTAGCAGCACCGGCTGCAGCCGGACCGGTCCAGGCAACCCTCGTCCAACCCGGTGCCCCAGCGTCCGAGGACCTCTACTGGTCCACTGCACCGGAAGCCGGGCAGCCATCTCACGCGATGCCCGAGTTCAGCATCAACGCAACGTGGGCTGCATGCGGCGTATCTGACGCGAGCACGAAGTTGGTGCGCACCTTCACTGGGTAAGTCCCATCGAGTGGTGTAACTGGCCTGGTGGCCCCTCGGGCCCTTCGGGACACGGCGGTCGTGTCGGTCCTACACATGGAGGGGCCACCGCGTGAGGCTCTGCGAGAACGACCAAGAACTCGTAGAGAGGCATCACACGATGGCCAAGAACCAGTCTGCCCTGCTTGCCCTGCTCGACACACTTCTGCACGCCGAGGAGGGTGAGGTGATGCGCCGGCTGCTCGGCTCGGCGCTGCAGGACCTGATCGACGCCGAGGCGAGCGCGCACATCGGCGCCCAGCCGCACGAGCGCACGCCAGAGCGCACGACCCGGCGCAACGGCACCCGCGAGAAGCTCGTCTCGACCGCGACCGGGGACATCACGGTGAAGATCCCCAAGACCCGCACCGGGTCGTTCTTCCCCTCCCTGCTCGCCCCGCGCCGGCGGGTCGACCGGGCCCTGCACGCGGTGATCTGCGAGGCCTACGTCCACGGGGTGAGCACGAGGAAGGTCGACGACCTCGTCACCGCCCTGGGCATCGAGTCCGGGATCTCCAAGTCCGAGGTCTCGAGGATCTGCGCCGCCCTGGACGAGGAGGTGGCCACCTGGCGGGACCGGCCGTTGGACCACACCTGGTTCCCCTACGTCTTCCTCGACGCCACGCACTGCAAGGTCAGGATCGGCGGGCGGGTGGTCACCCAGGCGGTGGTCATCGCCACCGGGGTCACGATCGACGGGCGCCGGGAGATCCTCGGCCACGCGGTCGGTGACAGCGAGACCGAGGCGTTCTGGGCCGAGTTCCTCCGCTCCCTGCGCGACCGGGGCCTGGCCGTGACCACCGAGGCCTCCCCGGCCGGGGTCCAGCTCGTCATCTCCGACGCCCACCGCGGCCTGACGAACGCGATCGCCACCGTGCTGCCCGGAGCCGCGTGGCAGCGGTGCCGGGTCCACTTCATGCGCAACGTGCTGGCCAGGGTCACCCGGGGCAACGCCGAGATGGTCGCCGCGACCATCCGCACCATCTTCGCCCAGCCCGGCGCGAAGGCGGTGCGCGAGCAGGTCGACGCCGTCGCCGACATGCTCGCCGGCCGCTTCCCCGCCGTGGCGGACATGCTCCTCGGCGCCAAGGCCGACATCACCGCCTTCGCCGACTTCCCCGAGGCCCATTGGACCAAGATCTGGTCCAACAACCCCATCGAACGGCTCAACCGCGAGGTCAAGCGCCGCACCGACGTCGTCGGGATCTTCCCCAACGTCCCCGCCCTGGACCGCCTCGTCGGCGCGGTCCTGATCGAGGCCCACGACGAGTGGCAGGCCGCCGACCGCCGCTACCTCTCCGAGGCCTCCATGACCAAGCTGCACCCGACCGCACCCACCGCGATCACCACCGGCCGACACACCGACGAGGAGGTCGACGCGCCCGCCCTGAAGACGGCATAGTCAAACCCAGCAGAGCCGCTCACGCAGCCGGCTCAGTTACACCACACCACGGGGCTCTATCCCTTCACTCGGGTGGCTTGGCAAAGCGTGCCGGCAGGAAAGGCCTACCTGAAGTGCGGGTCGGACGCGTGGGGCTACCGGCACATTCAAAAAAATCACCAGGCGCACTGGGAAGCGATCGCCGTGTACGACGGGGTGAACTGGCGAACGGCCGCAGACTGGGCAATCGCCGAGACGTTGTTGTACCCCGCGTCGGCCACCTACGTGAGCTCGAACGACACCTACTACTACAAGCGGCAGATCCAGCTCAGAGACAAGTCGACGGGGAAGGTTGTCGCGGTCAAGTATGTGAACGTCATCGTCGCCCGAGCGACACAGAACATCATCACCGCCTACCCGTCGAGTTCCTGAGAGGTCCAAGTGGAGGAAGCACCGTTCGACGCGTTCGTGAAGCAACTGCGCAAGGGGGGCACCGTCGTTGCCGCCTCCCGCAGTGAGGGCACGGTCACCGTCGCATCGCTCGAGTCTGTGGAACTGCCCGAGCCCCTGGAGCTCGATGTCCCAGAGGCCGAGGTGGCTGCGGCCATCTCGATGCTCTCGGACGATGACCGGGAGAACCTCTGGCCGGACGCGTCGCCGCAGATGGCCGGCATCTACTACATCCTCGTGGGCCTCCAGGAGACAGTGCAGACCGCAGAACCGGTGCCGCGCAGGGCATCGTTACGGAACGGCCGCTTTGTAGTCACCAGGTGAGCGAGCATCGGGGGTTCGCGTCATCCAGGCGTGAACCCCCGAACCCCCTACCAGCGTTCGGGAGACGGTAGTTTGTCTCGGTTGCGCTAGCGGCGGTGGAGTTCGACATCCGCCCTTCCACATGCCGCACCAAGGCTCCCGTGCTGCGTGAGAACGACCTCGGGATCGGTTCGCACACCTAACCCGCATGACATTAGTTTCCCCTGCGGCCTCTCAGCGCTGGTGCAGAAAAGAGCTGGGTCACGTCCGGATGCACGGGCCGAACCAGCAGGAGGCCCGCCGGCATCGCGGGACCGGTGAGGTCGAGGCCGAGTCGGTGGCGTTGATGATCGCTGCCGCGCATGGCATGGACACCAGCGACTACACGGTCCCCTATGTGGCGGGGTGGGCGGCGAACGTGGACGGCAAGGACCCGGTTCAGGTCATCCGCGACACCGGCGAGAAGGTCCGGCGCACCGCGACCGAGGTTCTGGGCCAGCTCGATACGATCCAGCTCGGCAACGGCAACCCGACCTCGCTGCGCATCGACACCCCCGAACGCTCCGGACCCGCACACTCTGGACCAGAACGGGCACCGGAGCGGGCGCCGCGGGTGGAGCCGCTGCCCGAGCGTGAGCCGCGGAGGGTGCAGGCGGCGCCGGGGCCGGTGCTGTGATGGTCGCCCCCGGAACCCTCGCCGCCGTGTTCGACCGGCTCGACGGTCTGCCGTTGTCGGTCGCGGCGCGCGAGTTGGCACGGGCCGGGGTGCCGGTGTTCCCGTGCGTGCCGGGTGAGAAGACGCCCCTCGTCTCGTCCGGTTTCCGGCGCGCGACGACCGACGCGCGGCGCGTGCAGGGGTGGTGGCGGTGGCAGCCGGAGGCGAACATCGGCATCCCGACCGGCGCCGTCTCAGGTCTGGTTGTGATCGATGTGGACGTGCACGGTGTCGATGGGTACGCGGCGTATGCGCGGGCGGCTCGGGCGGGTCTGATCCCGGCGCCATTGGCGACGGTGACCACGCCCACCGGGGGTCAGCATGCCTACTTCCCGGCTGTCTCGGGGCGGGTGCAGCGGTCGTGGGTGGTCGGCAAGGCCGGCGTGGATTGCCGCGGGGACGGCGGCTACGTCATCGCCCCGCCCTCGACGCTGCGACTGGACGGTACTTCGGTCTCGTACCGGGTCGAGCAAGTGGCCACCGGTGTGGTCGCCCCGGTGGATGCGGTGCGGCTACGCGACTTCCTCGATCCGCCACCGCCACGCCGCCCATTGCGGCAAGGTGGGCAGGCGTCGGGACGGGAAGACGCGGACCGGCTGGCGGCGTGGCTGTCCCGGCAGGTCAAGGGCGATCGGAACTACAAGCTGTTCTGGGCCGCGTGCCGCCTGGCTGAGGGGAACGTGCCGGTCTCCGAGGCTCTAGATGCGCTGGTGCGTGCCGAGCAGCCCGACTTCGCCGAGCGGGAGATCACCCGCACCGTCTACAGCGCCTACCGCAGCGTCAACGCGGGAGCCGCCCGCCGAGAACGCTCCGCCTCGGCGAGCCCGCCAGCGGGCGGGCTCGCTCGACGTGATCCCGGGTCACGGGCGAGCGCGGTGAGGGGCCTGGGGTGAACAGGGTGCGGGGGCAGCGCTGGGCGGTGGTCACATCCGTTGCCGGGACGGTGTTCATCGCGGCCGGGGCGTTCTGGCTGTCGTTCACCGCGTTGGCGGACTTGGCCCGCCGCTCCGGGATCGGTGCGGGGCAGGCGTGGGCGTGGCCACTGATCGTCGATGGCGTGATCGTGGTGTCCACAGTCGCCGTGGTGGCGCTCGCCGGTGAGAAGGCGGCCTGGTATCCGTGGACGCTGCTGATCGGCGGCGCGGCGGTCTCGGTGACGGCGAACTCCCTGCACGCGGTCGTCGCCGCGGACGCCGACGTGCCCGGCCCGCTCGCGGCCGCCGTCGCCGCGGTGCCGCCCGTGGTGCTGCTGGCGATCACCCATCTGACCGTCGTCCTGACCCGAGCCGGCGCCCGTCCCGCCGACCCGCCAGAGACAGCGGGCGAGGTGCCGCCCGCCACGGCCACCGTGCCAGGCATCGAGCCCGCACCGGCCGCACCCCCGCCTGCCACGCCCGGCCCCGTCGAGGCGGGTGAAGACGCGGGTTCGGATCGTCGGGCGCAGGCGGCGCAGCTACGGGAGCGGGAGTGGTCGAACAAGGCCATCGCCCGGCACCTGGGAGTGCATCCCTCGACGGTCGGCCGGTGGCTGCCCCGCCCCGAGCGTCCCGACGCGCACCACAGCGATGAGGCCGGCCCGCCCGGGTCCGAGCCCGTAAGGGAAGGAGTCACGTCATGAACGACCAGGACCAGACGAACCCGGTCGAGCAGTACCGCCGGCATCGCGTGCCGGACGACGCCCCGCAGACACAGACCGCGCCGGCCGAGGATGCGGAGGCGACGGGAACGCCGGACGCGATCAGGGACGCCGCGTCCCGCCGGGCCGCGAAGGAGAAGCTGGCGCAGGTACGGGGCCGGGGCGTGGACTGGGTGCGCCCGACCGATCTGTTCGCCCGTGCCGGCGGGGCGCTGTCGCGCGGCGGCGTCGACCTCGCCGCCGCGGGGAGCCGCCGGCTGCGCGCTCCGATCGAGAAGGGCGCGCAGTGGGCGGGCGAACGGGCCCGGCATCTGCCGCCGTTGTCGGCGTTCGGGCGTCGCGGCGGCACGGACCATGCCCAGGCGCGGTCCGGGGTCGGGATGCGGTAGCCGGGAGCGGTGGTCAGTGGTGGACGCCTGGCTGGCGGAGGTCAGACCCGCAGGGACCTGCGGGCGCACCTGCCCGCCAGGAGGTGCCCCGACCATGACTGACGACACCACAACCACCGGCACGACCAACGCGACGAGCAGCGGCGAGCGGGCGGAGGACTACCGCAGCAGCGAAGGGCTGCGCGCACTGCTGCACCGGCTCCACGCCGCGGGGCGTGGAGCGTGGGAGCAGGACCCGGTGGCGGGCGAGCTGATGGCGTTCGCGGCCGAGAAGTACGCGGCCCTGGCGCACAAGCACCGGCTCGACCCGTGGGAGGCCGCGTCGGCGGCGTTCGACGTGATGCGCAGCAAGGCCGCCCGCACCGCGGATGACCCGTGGGCGGTGGTCACCCACGCGGTGCGGATCACCTGCATCGCCGAGGAACGCGGCCAAGGGCTGCTGTGCTCGACCCACCAGGCGCGTCGGCCCCGCTACTCGGTGTTCCACGACCCCGAACGGCTCTCCGACCGGGAGAACCCACTGGACGACTACCACCCCGCCTTCCAGATCACCGATCCGCATGACACCACCGGGCACGGCGAGGAACACGATGACGACGCGGGGCGGGACGGGTCGGAACCGACCTCGGCGACCGCGGCGGTCGCGGATGCGATCACCCTGCTGGTGCTGCTGGGCTGGCCGGCGGGGACCGCGCGGGCGGCGGTGGAGCATGTCTGCGGGGCGCTGACCCGGGTCGGGAACCGGCACACCGCCTACGAGACGCTGCGGCGCGACAAGCACGCCCGCGCGTTGCTCGACATGCCGGGCCGGACCTGGGCGGTGCTGCTGCGTGCGCTGCTGGGCAGCCCCGCGGCGGAGCTCGCGGCGACCGGCGCCGGACGGGGCATCCTGCTGCGGCTGCTGATCGGTGAGACGCTGCCGGTGCTGCTGCGCGACGACGACCTCGTGCTCACCCTGTCGCTGGCGGCACCCGGCACGAACACGCGCGGCACCGACACGTCGCGAGGCGCCCGATGAACACCCCGGACGGGCGGATCGAGCTGGAGCGGACGGTGGACTCCATCACCGTCGGGCGCCGGCACCGCACCGACCTGGGCGACCTCGACGCTCTGGCGGCGTCGATCGAGCGGGACGGCCTGTTGCAGCCGCCGACGATCACCCCGGACGGGACGCTGGTGTGCGGGGCGCGGCGGCTCGCGGCGATCAAGCAGCTCGGGCACCGCCGCGTCAGCGTGTGGGTGCGTTCGGGCATCTCGGACCGGCTCGGGCATCTGCTCGCTGAACAGGACGACAACCAGCTCCACAAGTCCCTCACCCCGATCGAGGCCGCCGGGCTGTACCGGGAGATCAAGGAACTCATCGCCGAGGACGCCGCCCGCAGGAAGGCGGCCACCCAGTTCCAGGACGGCCACGAGCCCGGGAAGCATGGTCCCGCCGATTCGGCGGGACCACCAGCACCCGGCCCGCTCGGTGATGCCCGCGCGCAGGCAGCACGGATGGTGACCGGCTCGTCGTCCTACACGCGGCTGGAGCAGATCGGGTTCCTGCAACGCCTGACCGGCGACCCCGCCGTCTCTGAGGAGCTGCGCGGCCAGGCCCGTGACGGGCTGGCGCGGATCGAGGCCGGCGCGCCGGTCAATCCGATCTTCCAGCGTCTCCGGGACGCACACGCCGACACCGGTGCCGAGCGGGACCGGCGGCTGCACGAGCTGGCCGACGAAGCGCTCGCCCGCGTCCACACCACCCGGCGCGGAAAGGCTCCGAAACGGGCCGCATCCGGGGCGCGACCCGCTGACGGGGACGAGGGGCCGACGCGGTTCTCGGTACGCGCGTTCGTGCTGACCTGGGGCGAGCTGGACGCGTGGTGGACGCACTACGACGTGGACGAGCTGGCGACCGACCTGACCGACGAGCAGATCGAGGCGTTCTTCGCCGCCGTCGAAGGCACGATGGCCTTCGCTGACCGGCTCCGCACCGCCCGCACCGCGACCCAGCCCGACCAGCCGCTGCTACGCGCCCTCTGAACTACCCCGGGTCCCGGCGTGTCGTGGGTGGGCGCACCTGGCGGGTATGAAGACGAATCTCGCGTCCTGGTCCCGTGGCCGGCTGATCGCCGTGATCGCCGCCGGGATCGTGCTGCTGCTCCTGGTCGGTATCGGCGTCTACGGGCTCATCACCGGCCCACGACCACCCCGTGACGACGCACCCGCACCGGCACCGACCGTCACCGTGCCCGGCGAGACCGGCCCGGAGGCGCCAGGGCCGCCGCTAGTGTTGCCCTCTCACGACCCGGATCAGTTCGCCCGCAACGTCGCGGAGGCGCTGTTCGGGTGGGACACCGGCTCGGGGCTGATGCCGCTGGACTACTCCGCGGGAATCTTGGAGGTCGGCGACCCCTCCGGCGCCGAGCAGGCCGGACTCGCCTCGGACATCGCCGCCTACCTGCCCTCCCGGGAGGCGTGGATCGAGCTGCGCCAGTACGCCACCACCCAGCGCCTGGTCATCGACCGCTCGTTCGTACCGGAGGCATGGGATCAGGCGGTCGAGCAAGCCCAGCCCGGGCAGCTCCCTCCTGGTGCCACCGCGGTCACGATCGAGGGCACCCGCCACCGCGCGGGCGTCTGGAACGGCGAACCGGTCACGGCTGAGCAGTCGGTGTCGTTCACGGTGTTCCTGGCCTGCCCGCCGCCGACACCGCAGTTGCGCACCGGCCTGTGTCATGTACTGCGCCTGTCCCAGCTCGACAACCCACTCCGATAGCCGCCGGGTCCTACCGTGTTGACGAAGCTCACCGCCGCCGTCCTCGCGCTGCTGCTGCTCGGCCCCATGCTGGGGCTGGTCGGCATCGGCGTGCTGATGAATCCCGCCGCCGCGAACTGCGCGACCCCCGGCGGGTCCGTCACCGTCGGGGCCGTCCCGGAGTCGCTGACGGTCACGACCGCCAACGGTGAGACGTTCACGCTGAACCGGCAGCAACTCACGCACGCGGCCACGATCATCACGATCGGCGGCGGGATCGAGGGCGTCGGCCGACCCGGCATCACGATCGCGCTGATGGCCGCGCTGACCGAGAGCACGCTGCGGCAGTTGGCGAACACCGGCGCCTACCCCGACAGCGGGAACTACCCCAACGACGGCAACGGCTCGGATCACGACTCGCTCGGTCTGTTCCAGATGCGACCGCAATCCGGGTGGGGCACCGTCGCGGAGCTGATGGACCCGACCTACCAGGCGCGGGCGTTCTTCGGCGGCCCGGACGGCCCGAACTACCCGAGCCCGCGGGGGCTGCTGGACATCCCGGGCTGGCAGCACATGGACCCCGGCGAAGCCGCCCAAGCCGTCGAAGTCAGCGCCTACCCGGACCGCTACCGCAACTACCAGCCAGTCGCCGACGCGATCCTCGATGCCCTCACTGGCGCCGCCAGCGACGGAACCGGCGCATCCGGCTCGGCCGGTCCGGCGGGGTCCGTGGTCGCGGCGGCTCCGGTGGCACAGTCCGCGCGGGTAGTGTTCCCGCTGCCGGAGGGAACCTGGGTGCTCACCAGCGAGTTCGGGCCACGAGTCCACCCGATCACCGGAGAGTCGTCGTTCCACACCGGCACCGACCTCGCCGCCCCCGACGGCACCCCGATCCTCGCCGCCGCGGACGGCACCGTGACCGTCGCGGAGTTCTCCGGCGGCTACGGCGGGCTGATCGTCATCGAGCATCAGATCGACGGCCAGACGGTGGCGACCGCCTACGCCCACATGTGGGAATCCGGCCTCCACGCCTCAGCCGGTGACCGGGTCGTCGCCGGGCAGCACATCGGCGATGTCGGCAGCTACGGCAACTCCACCGGACCGCATCTACACTTCGAGGTCCGCCCCGGCGGCACCCACGGCGAGGCCGTCGACGCCGCCGCCTGGCTCAACGCGCACAACGCCGCCGACCTGCCCGAAGCCGCAGTCGGCGCCCCGACCAGCTGTGACACCCCCGGCGGCACCGCGGGCGAACCCGCCCCGGTCGACGGCGACCCCGACCGGCTCGTGGACGACCCCACCAGCGACGGGCAGATCACCGCCCGGGTGGCACACCTCGTGGCCCAAGCCCGCGCCGGGTTCCCCGACACCGGCTGGGCCTGCTACTCGCCCCGGCCCGGCACCACCTCCGAGCACCCGCTGGGACGCGCCTGCGACATCACCTTCGGCAACCGGATCGGGACCTATCCCACCCCCACGCAACTCGAGGACGGCTGGCGGGTGACGAACTGGATGAAGGACCACGCCGAGACCCTGGGCGTGGAGTACCTAATCTGGCAGGGCCGCATCTGGTCGATCGCCCGCGATGGCGAAGGCTGGCGCGACTACGACGGCGGCGGAAGCCACGACCCCGGTGACGTGACCGGCGGACACTTCGACCACCTCCACGTCACCGTCAAGGCCGGTGCGTGATGGACGTGTTCCCCGACTTCGACGGCCTGGCCGGGATCGGTGACCTGGAACAGGTGATCGGTGCGCTGCTCACGATCGTGCTCGTCGTCGCGGTGCTGATGATCGTCGTCTCGGCGATCTGCTGGGCGCTGGGCGCTTCGCACGGCAACCACTCGCTGGCCTCCAAAGGCCGGGTCGGGGTGCTTGTCGGGGTCGGTGCCGCCGTGCTCGCCGGTGCCGGGGTGGCGTGGGTGAACTGGCTGATCGTCCTCGGCCGCCAGCTCTGACCCCCGCGCGACGGCAGCACGCGCTCAGGGTGTGACTGGCTCACCTCGCCGCTGAACCAGCCATCCGCTCAGCGAGGGAGTAACCGCCGTGATCGACATCGACCCCAACAGCTCCGGCCTGCCCGGCATCGAACAGCTCCGCGCCATCGTCGGCGCGGTGATGACGGTCGGCCTCATCCTGTCCGTCTTGGCGCTGATCGTGTCCGCGATCGTGTGGGCCTACGGCGCCAACAGCTCCAATCCGCACCTGTCCGGGCGGGGGAAGCTCGGCGTGCTGATCTCCTGCGGTGCCGCGGTGATCTGCGGTGCGGCGGTGACGCTCGTGAACTTCTTCTGGGACGTCGGTCAGGCCGTCTGAGGCCGGCCCGGACACGACAGGAGGTTCACGATGGGTGTCTGCGATGTGCCGGTCATCTCGTCGGTGTGCGATGTGGCCGGGGAAGCTGCTGCGACGGTCGTGGCGGCCCCGTTCGACTGGCTCGCCCAGGCGATGGGCGGCGCGGCCGGCTGGCTGATCGAGGCGATGTGGGCGGTGTTCGACACGACCACCCTGGTCGATGTCCAGACCGATGGGTTCACCAGCGTCTACAACCTGATCTTCGGCATCGGCGTGTTCCTGGTGCTGATCTTCTTCTGCCTGCAACTCATCACCGGGCTCATCAAGCGTGATCCGACCGCCCTGTCCCGGGCCGCGCTCGGCGCGGCGAAATCGGTGCTCGGCGCGTTCGTTGTGGTCACGCTGACCGCGCTCGCGCTGGAGATCGTGGACCAGCTCTGCATCGGCATCATCCAGGCGTCCGGGGAGACCACCGAGACGATGGGCGACAAGATCATCCTGCTCGCCGCCGGCCTGACCGGCATCAACATCGCCGCTCCCGGCGTCGGCGCGATCGTCACGATCTTCCTGGCCGGGCTGATGATCGCCGCGGTCTTCATCGTCTGGTTCTCACTGCTGATCCGCAAGGCGCTGCTGCTGGTCGGGGTCGTGCTCGCGCCGATCGCGTTCGCCGGCGCCTCGTGGGATGCCACCAAGGGGTGGATCGGCAAGTGGGCCGCGTTCGTGATCGCGCTGATCGTGTCCAAGCTCGTGCTCGTGGTGATCTTCCTGCTGGCGATCACCCAGATCGCCACCCCCATCGAGGCGGACATCACCGCGGTCACCGAGCCGATCACCGGGATCGTGCTGATGGGAATCGCGGCCTTCGCCCCGTACATGGTCTACCGGTTCGTGTCGTTCATCGGCTTCGACCTCTACCAGCAGATGGGCACCGAGCAGGAAGCCAAGAACGCCCTGAACCGTCCCCTCCCGCTGCCCTCCAAGACCCCCGGCGGCGGCGAGCCGAAGAAGGTTCTCGATGACCCCCAGGGCGGCGACCCGGGAGGCGGGAAGGGGGCTGGCGGCGGACCAGGCGGCACCCCGCCGCCGCGCACCCCGGCACCGGCCGCAGCCAGCGGCACCGGCAGCGCTGGCACCGCAGGCGCCGGAGCCAGCGCAGGGTCCGGTGCGGCGGCAGGAGCGGGGGCCAGTGCTGCGGCGGCGGGTCCGGCAGCGGCAGTGGTCGTCGGAGCGCAGGTCGTCAAGGGCGCGGCCGAAGCCGGCCCGAAGGCCGGCAAAGCAGTCGCCGGACAGGCCGAGACCGCCGCCAGCGGCGCCGACGGCCAAGCGGGTAGCGGCCAGACCGCGCCGTCGAAGACACCGCCCCCGCCGTCTGCGCCCCAGCCGCGAACCCCGGCACCGTCCCAGCCGCCGCAGACCGGAAAGGAGTGATCGGCCATGCCCACCACGACAGATCAGAAGGTTCCGGGCAGTGAACTGACGCCGGTGAAGTTCTCCCGCCTCACCCGCCGGGGCGTGCTGCTGGGGCTCTCAGTCTCACAGCTCATCACCCTCGGCATCGGCGGGCTGGCCGTACTGACGGCGTTCTACGGCGGAGCCGGGATGCTGCTGGCCTACACCGCCCCGATCTGGCTGCTCGCCGCGGTGCTGACCTGGGTGCCCGTCGCCGGGCGGCCGATGGTCGAATGGCTGCCCGTCGCCTGCTGGTGGCTGTGGCGCTCCACCGGCGGGCAACTGCTGTACCGCCGGCGGATCGTCACCCCGCGCCCGGTCGGGAACCTCGCCATGCCCGGCGACATGGCCCGGCTGCGCGAGCATCTGGACCCCGAGACCGGGGCATGCATGATCCACGACCCCCGCCAGTCCACCCTCACCGTGGTCTGCGAAGTCACCCATCCCGCGTTCGTGCTGCTCGACCCCGGCGAGCAGGAACGCCGGGTCACCTCCTGGGGGCGGGTGCTCGCCACAGTCTGCCGATCCGGGCGGATCGCGACCCTGCAAGTCTTGGAGCGGACGCTGCCGGACTCCGGGACCGGACTGGCCGAATGGTGGGCCGAGCACGGCACCGCCGACGACTCCTGGGCCGCGACCACCTACACCGAGCTGATCGAACGAGCCGGTCCCGCCGGGGAACGGCACGCCACCACGATCAGCCTCTCACTGGACATGAAGACCGCAGCCCGGCAGATCAGGACCGCCGGCGGCGGCATCCGCGGCGCCGCCGCGGTCCTGCGCCAAGAGATGGCGACCCTGACCGCCGCGCTGCGGTCGGCCGACCTGACCCCGGTCGGGTGGCTCGGCCCCGGCCAGGTCGCGGTGATCCTGCGCTCGGCCTACGACCCGGCCGTCGCCGCCACGCTGGAGCGGCACGGGAAGCTCGGGCAAGACCTCGCCACCGCCGGCCCGGTCGCGGTCACCGAGACCTGGGGCAGCCTGCGCACCGACTCGGCCTGGCACACCGTCCTGTGGGTCGCCGAATGGCCCCGGAGCATGGTCTACCCGGGCTTCCTCGCCCCCGTACTGCTGTCCACCGGCATCCAACGCTCCGTCTCACTGCTCTACACCCCGATGCGATCGGACCAGGCCGCCCGCGACATCCGCAAGAAGAAGGTCGAACACCTCTCCGATGCCGCCCAGCGCGCACGGATGGGACAGATCGAGGACGCCGCCCAAACCGCCGAGTACCACGACGTGCTCCAACAGGAAGCCGACCTCACCGCCGGACACGGCGTGCTCCGCGTCTCCGGCCTCATCAGCATCACCGCGCCCACCCTCGATGACCTGGAAGCCGCAGTCGCCGCGATCGAGCAGTCCGCGATCCAAGCCTCCTGCGAGACCCGCCGGCTCATCGGCCAGCAAGCCGCAGCGTTCACCGCGGCGGCGCTCCCGCTGTGCCGCACGGTGTAGCTACAGGTGACTACCCAACGTGGAAGTCTCGGTGCTTGGCGTCATCATCTTCGACCCATTGGATGCGAAGAACCGGGTCACCCGACCCTCCGAAGGTGAACATCACCGGCAGGCGCCGGGTCTGGCCACGGTGGATCGTGGTGGATCCTTCCGGGCCAGCGATGAACATGGCACTGTCCTCGCCAACGCTCTCGAACAGAACGCCTTCCGCGTCGCGATCGCCAGTGTTTGTGATGTCGAGCCAGTGCTTCGTCGTGTAGCGCGGTGCACCCTTCGAGTTCACTCCCGAGACTTCGCGCTCTTGATGGGGCTGAACCAGGAAGTCCACTCCGCTTGGCTGTGACTGCACGGCGGGTGTCGCGTCGAGTTTCAGGGCCACGATGTCGTGCTCGATCGCTTTCCAGACCTCGTGATTGAGCTGTTCGGGATTGTTGAACTCGCCGAGGAGTCCGCGGTCCTGCATGTCCTTCTTGAAGGCCCGCAAGGCATCGAGCTGCGCGGTATCGATGTCGTTCGGGAGAGCAGCGGTCGAGAAGTAGAGATGAACAGGTTTGCCTAGCTCCAGCGCTCGGTCTACTTCCTCGGCGGTTCCCGAGATCGCGTCAGGTGTCGGTGAGCCGAGTCGTCCGCCGAACAGCGCGAACACGATGTCCGAATCATCGACGCCTTGTGCATTGATCAGCTTCTGCGGGTGAGCGCCCATGACCGGCACCGCTGAGGTTTCCCAACGCCACGGTTGGAGGATCACGCCCTTGTTCCTCGCGTTCGCGTCGTTCCAGCCGTGTACCGCCTTCTCTACAGCATCGCGAGCCTCCGGCACATCAGAGGGCGAGGCGATCATCACGCGCAACACAGTGGCGACATAGGGCATGGCTACAAGCCTACGGAGAGGGACGGACAGCGGTCCGGCGAAGCGCACCTGGCGGGCAACCAAGTGATGGAGACCGCGATGCCCACGTTCACCGATCCCGCTCGCGATGCCGCCGAGGCGTCCGAGGCGTTGCGTGGGCTCGCGCACGCCACCCGCAGCTTCGACCACCCGGCCGACACGTACGCGGTGATCGGTGACCTGCTGGCAGGGGCGCGCTCGCTCCGGCAAGTCCTGGACCAGCTCGCCACCGCCCACCTGAACCAGCAGCATCAGGTGACCGACGAAGCACGCGACCCGGCCGGCGGTGCGGTCGAGGCGGTGTCGGCGGCCGACGAGCTGCACCAGGCCGGCACGCTCATCGACCAGGCCCACGACCGGCTCAACGCCGCGATGAGTCATTCCGGCCGGATCGTCTGGAACCCACCGACGCAACTCGTTGATCGTTGGGTGGGGGTCGTGTTCCTGCAAGGCGAGGACGCCGACCGGGTTCTCGACCTCATCGACCGTGACGGCGTCGAGGCGGGGATCGAGCATCTGTCCGGCTGGGACTACGGCGACGAGACCACCGACGCCGCCTTGGAGAACGGCGATGTTCACGACCACGCCCCTGTCTATGCCGGGGACCGGCAGGCCGAGACCGGCGACTACGCGATGTCCTACAACCCGCAGGCCGGGCACGTCGCCCTCTACCGGCGGCACCTGATCCCCGCCGACCATGCGATCGACCCAACCGACGACACCCCCGTCCCACCTCCGGACCGCCCAGCCGGACGCGACACCGCAAGACGGCACAGCGGAGTCCGGGACGGCAGCTGGTTCGAGCATCCCGGCGTCGCCGCCGTCAAGCAGACCCGAGGGCTCTCGTGGTGAACCGGGACGAGAAGCTGCACACCGCCGTCCTCGTCGCACCGGCCTCCGAACGACGGCGGCTGCGAAAGCAGCGGCGACAAGCAGCCGCCCGGCTCGTCGCCGAGCAACGGCAGGCGGAGAAGGCCACCGCCCGCGCGAAGCTGGAGGCGAAGCGCGCCGAACGGCGTGCCACGGTCTACCTGCCCTCGGCCGGCGAACCCGGACCAGCCGCGCTCCGCACGCCGGGGAGGTTCCGGCTGCCTCGGCACCAGGACACCAGCGCCGTCCTCGCCGGCCACTACCCGTTCCTGGCCGAAGCAGGTCTCGGGCCGCAGGGCATGTTCATTGGCCAGGACCTCTACTCCGGGTCCTCGTTCGTCTACGACCCGTGGGTGCTGTACCGGCGGGGCATCATCACCGCCCCGAACCTGGTCCTCGCCGGGATCGTCGGCTCCGGAAAGTCCTCGCTCGCCAAGAGCCTCTACACCCGCAGCCTGCCGTTCGGCTACCGCGTCTACGTTCCCGGCGACCCCAAAGGAGAACACACCGGCGTCGCCGAAGCGGTCGGCGGGAAAGCGATCATCCTGGGACACGGGATGGGCAACAGGCTCAACCCGCTCGATGAGGGCTACCGTCCCGGTGGCCTCTCCGATCAGGAGTGGGCGACCACGCTGGCTGCGCGGCGCCGCGACCTGCTCGGCGCGCTCACCGAGACCGTCCTGGCTAGGCCGCTCGCTCCGCTGGAACACACCGCGATCGACACCGCCCTGGCCGGCGCGGTGCGCGACGCTGACGTGCCGATCCTGCCGATGGTGGTCGACCGACTGCTGCGCCCAGACCCGGCCGACGATCCAGACGGCCGACTTGCTGAGGATGGCCGTCAAGTCGGGCACGCGCTGCGGCGGCTCGTCGCCGGTGACCTGGCCGGGCTGTTCGACGGCCCGTCGACGGTGAGGTTCGACCCGACGCTGCCGATGGTCAGCCTGGACCTGTCCCGCGTCACCGAGAACTCCACCTTGATCTCGGTGCTGATGACCTGTTCGTCGGCGTGGATGGAAGCCGCCCTCCTCGATCCGAACGGCGGCCGACGCTGGGTCATCTACGACGAGGCATGGCGGCTGATGTCGCACCCGGCGCTGCTGCGCCGGATGGACGCGCACTGGCGGCTCGCCCGCCACTACGGCCTGGCGAACCTGCTCGTGTTCCACAAGCTCACCGACCTGGAGAACGTCGGTGACCTCGGCTCAGCGAACCGTGCTCTGGCGAACTCGCTGCTGGCGAACGCGGAGACCCGGATCGTCTACCGGCAAGAGACCGACCAGCTCGGCCCCACCGCCACCACGCTCGGGCTCACCGGCACCGAGCAACGCCTCCTGCCGGGACTGGGCACCGGGCAAGGGCTCTGGCGGATCAAGGACCGCAGCTTCGTCGTCCAGCACCAGCTTCATCCCGCCGAACTGGCCGCGTTCGACACCACCGCCCGCATGACCGGCTCTGCGCAGGGTCACGAATCCTGAACAAGCGGCGGCAGTCCGCTGCTGGCCCACCTCGCCGTTATGAGGAGAGCCGAGCCCGAATCCGTCCCCGTGTCCATTCCGCTCGTCGTGCTCGACGTGCGCAAGGACGGCACCGTGGCCGTCACCGTCGACGGGATACGGCTGGACCCCGACCCGTTCGCGCCGCCGTGGCGGCGAGCCTCGTTCGGGCAGATCATCGACCGCGCCACGGATGACCGGACGACTCCGGCGCGGGTCGAGGTCCGCGAGGCAGACGGGACGACTTTCACCGACATCATCGCGACCCGACGTCGCCGAGCACCCCACCCGACGCCTGAGCCTGAGGAACCGACACCGCGGCCTGCGTTCCACGCCGTCGAAGGTGACGGGTTCGTTCCCGGAGAGGACGTGGCGGTCGCCGTCGTCACCGGGCACACCGACGTGTCCGGCACCGGCACGGCCCGCGCCCTGGTCGACCCGGACCGGCTCGGGCCGGACGCTGCGGGCGGCGTCGTGGAGGTGCTGCTGTTCGGCCGCATCTCCGGCACCACGATCATCCGGCGGCTGCCATGAACAGTCAGGGCCGGCAGACCGGCTCGTTCGGTGATGAGCTGACCAACGCGGCGATGATCGGGCTGGTCGGCCTGTTCGGCGTCGCCTTGGTGCTCCGCGGCGCCGGCTCCGTCGCGGCATTCTTCACCGGCACGAGCCAGCCCGCCGGTGGTCCCGCGTCCGGGATCGGTGTGCTGTTCGATCCGAGCGATCCCGCTGGCGCCCTGGACGCGCCCGGCATGAGCCCGGTCGTCTACTGGCTCGTCACGGGCCTCCTGCTCGCCGTGCTCATCACCGGCGGCGTGTGGGTCTGGTCGCGGCTGCGCCGTCACACGCACCGAGTCGAGCAAGACCCGCGCCGGATGGCGGGCATCGCCACCCGGCATGAGGTCGCTGCCGCCGCGTCCGAGAAGGCGCTGCTGCGCCGCGCCGGGAACCTCCGCCCGGGCTTGGATGATCCACGCCCGCAAGATGTCGGCTACCGGCTCGGCGCCTCCAAGGGCACCGGCGTGTGGGCGTCGGTGGAGGACTCGATCATGGTCATCGGGCCGCCCCGCTCCGGCAAGGGCCTGCACCTGGTGATCCCCGCGATCCTCGACGCCCCCGGTGCCGTCGTGGTGACCTCGACCCGCCCGGACAACCTGACCGCGACCCTGCGCGCCCGCAGCCGGGTCGGGCCGGTCGCGATCTTCGACCCCCAGCACCTCGCCGAAGGCTTGCCCGCGGGGATGCGGTGGTCACCGATCCGTGGCTGTGAGTCCCCGCAGACCGCGATGATCCGCGCCACCGGGCTCGCCGCCGGAACCGGCCTCTCATCCGGCGGCGTCGACGGCGGCGGGTTCTGGGAAGGCAAGACCCGCGCCGCGCTGCAAGCGCTCCTGCACGCCGCCGCGATCGACCACCGCCCACCGGCCGAGCTGTTCCGCTGGACCCTCGACCCGACCGCCGCTGCCGACGCGGTGGCGATCCTGACCGGCTCGAGCCAGGCGGCGACCGGATGGGCCGAGTCTCTGGAAGCGATGATCGACTCCGACCCCCGCACCCGCGACTCCATCTGGCAAGGCGTGTCCCTCGCCCTCGGATCGCTCGCCGACCCCCGAGTGCTCGATGCCGTCTCACCCGGCCCAGGTGAAGGATTCGACCCCGAGCACTTCATCCAGCACAAGGGCACCCTGTTCCTCCTGGCCACCGGGTCCGGCGCGGGGGCCAGCGCCGCGCTCGTCGCGGCGCTCGTGGAAGACCTCATCGAGACCGCCCGCCGCCTCGCCGCACGATCGGCCGGCGCGCGGCTCGATCCGCCGATGCTGCTCGCGCTGGACGAGATAGCCAACCTCTCACCCCTGCCGTCGCTGCCGACGCTCATGGCCGAAGGCGGCGGCTCGGGCATCACCACTATGCCAGTGCTCCAGTCCCTCGCGCAGGCCAGGGACAAGTGGAACGAGCATCAGGCCGGCGCGATCTGGGACGCGTCGATCGTGAAGGTCATCCTCGGCGGCGCGTCCAACAGCCGCGATCTGCAAGACCTGAGCGCGCTGGTCGGGGAACGCGACGAGTACACCGACTCCGTGACGCGGGGTGACCACGGCACCCGCTCCAACCAGCGCTCCGTCCGGCGGGTGCCAATCTTCCCGCCCGACCGCATCCGCCGGCTCCCGTTCGGCACCGGGATCGTGCTGCTGCGCTCCGCGCCCCCGATCGTCACCGACCTGCACCCGTGGCCCCAGCGCCCCGACGCCACCCAGCTCACCGCGGACCGTGCGCAGACAGAGGCCCTGCTGCGCCGCTCTGACACCTGAGCACACGCCCAGGCGTCTCCGCGCCCACCTGCCTGCCACAGCAAGGCCCCGGCATGACCGGGGACCGCGAGAGCAGACAGGAGCACACCATGGCCGACGATCCCCGCGACGATGACGCCACCACGGGCGACCTGCCCGGCCCGGAGCTGGACGGCGGCGACGAGGGCTTCGAGGACCCACTGATCGCCGAGCCTCCACACCCGATCAACTGGAACCTGCTGAACGCCGACGACGCCGAGGTCGAGTGGCTGGAGCTGAACCGGTGGGTGGACTGGCTGCGGCACACCTACGGTCTGCCCGCCGCGGTGATCCCGCCCGCCTGGTACGCCCACCCGGAGCTACTATGGGAGCTGTCCGCGCTGCACCTGCACTGGCTGTGCGCCTACGACCCCGAGCAGAACGGCTCCGCGCCACTGGGCTGGCACCGCGACTTCGCCGACGCCCGCCAGCGGCTGCGCGAATGGGTCGCTGCGTCCGGCACGAAGCTCGACCACGACCGGCCCACCCGGCAGACCGTCTGGCCCGGTGAGGAACCCGCCGACCCGATCGAGGACCTGCCGATCATCGACCGCGACGCCGAGTTTGTGGAGTTCGTCATGGCCGACGTCCAGGCTCGCCGCGACGCCGAGGAAGCGTTCTACCGCACCCTCGACCCCGACACCGGAGAACTGTCATGAGCGACGACGGAACGCTCGTGGTGTCGCCGCTCATGCACAGCCGCGAGGTCGCGGCGTACTTGAAGGTCTCGGAGTCCACCCTGTCGCGGTGGCGGTCGGCGGGCACGGGGCCGCCGTTCCTGCGCCTCGGCGGGATCGCCCGGTACCGGCTCGACGCCGTGGACCGCTGGCTGAGCGAGCTGGAACACGACCATGCCCCGGAGAGCTGAGCCGCAGCCGACCGCCGAGCCCAAGCCGGTCCCGCCGATCGGTGTGAAGGTCTCCACGGACATGGAGCGCCGCTCCTACGGCATCCGCGCCCGCGCCCGGTGGACGGACCCGACCACCAAGCGCCGGGTGATCCGATCGGAGATCGTGCGGGATGAGGCGGCCGCGCACGCGTTCTTCGACCAGCTCCGCAGCTCCTCGACCAAGGGCATGGACGTGTCCATGACGCTGCTGGAGTTCGTCACCTCCATCGGCGACCGGTGGGCGCGTGGCCTGGACCCGACCTCCACCGGTGAGACCTACGGGTACGGGCTGAAGCTGCGGGTGCTGCCCGCGCTCGGGCATCTGCCGGTCACCCAGATCACCGCGGGGATCATCGACCGCACCATTGATGAGTGGGAACAGCGTCACGGCTCCTCAACCATCAAGAACACCATCGCCCCGCTCGTGCGGGTGCTCGATGAAGCCGTGCGGGACGGGCTGATCCAGATCAACCCCGCGAAGAACCGTGCCAAGCGGAGCCTGAACCGCAACGCCTTCCGCGGCCAGTCCGCCGAACACGCCTCCCCGCGGGCGCACGCGATCCCGGACATGAAGACCCTCAACCGCCTCGCGCGCGCATGCGGGAAGGTGCATCAGTCCTACAGCGACTTCGTGATGCTCGCCGCGCTGCTCGCGGCCCGGTCCTCAGAGGTGTCTGGGTTGCAGGTCGGGGATGTCGACTTCGACAAGAACCTCGTGATGATCCGCCGACAGGCGTTCCCCGGCAAGGGTGGCCTGGTCACGAAGCCGACCAAGAGCCGCAAAGAGCGACGCGTGCCGATCCTCGAACCGCTCCGACCCGTGCTCGAACGCCTCACCGACGGCAAGGAGCCCGCGGACTCGTTGCTGGTCGGTCCGAAGGGCGGCTACCTCACCACTGCGACCGTCCGCGACGCCACGAACTGGGACGGCGTCGTGGCGAAGCTCGGGCTGCCTGACCTCACCCGGCACGGCCTGCGCCACACCGGGGCGACATGGATGGCCGACGCCGGCATCCCGCTGCACGTCCTCCAAGACATCCTCGGGCACGCCTCGATGGAGACCACCCGCGGCTACCTGCACCCCGACGACCGCCACCTCGCCTCCGCCGCTGAGCAGGCCAACGCCTTCCTCTCCGCCGCCGGACAACGCAAGCACGCCCGGCGCAGCAGCCCCGCGACCAGGGGCCTGTGATGCGCTCCCACCCCCGCGGGAGTGCTCCCGGAAGCGTTCTGGTCCCCTTTTGGTCCCCTTATCCACAGGAAGCAGGTCCAGGGCGGTCCGTTCGTCCACAGTCGACCACCAGCGAGAGCGCCGGGGGACCAGAGGGGGACCACGGAAAACGACCCCCGGACATGAAGAAGCCCAGGCGAGAAACCTACTCTCACCTGGGCTTTTACGTCGGGCTGACAGGATTTGAACCTGCGACCCCCTGACCCCCAGTCAGGTGCGCTACCAAGCTGCGCCACAGCCCGTGGCATAGATTTTCAGTTGTTCGGGCCGACCAGAGCGGGGCAAACCCCTTAACCCCCAGTCAAGTGCGCTACCAAGCTGCGCCACAGCCCGTCCGACCCGCTCAGCGGGCCGAAGAGAAGATTACCCCAGACCCGCCCGCGTCACCGAATCGGCTCCAGACCAACGATCCACCGCCCTTCCCAGCGGAGAGCAGGAGCGCGACACTGGTCTCGTGGGCCGGTGGTCCCGGAGGGCGCCGTCGGCCGGCCGGGCACGAGGTGTGTCCCTCGCCGGCATCCTGGCCGCGCTCCTGACCGCCTCACTCGCCGCGTGCACCGCGCCCGTCGAGCCGGACCCCGCACCCGTCCCCTCTCCGATCGTCACAGCGGACCCGTCCCCCGTGTTCCCTGCCCCCTTCCCCGTCGCGGAGCTCGCGGAGGTGCGCGCGGGCGGCCTGCCACCGGAGACGTCCGCGGCGCTCGATGCGGTTCTCGAGGACGCGACGCGCACCGGTGGCCGTGGCGGGTTCACCGCCGTCGTGCTCGACGCCGCCAGCGGGTCGTGGGCAGGCGCCGCGGGGACGGCGGACGGAACGAACGCCATGACCCCCGACCATGCCATGTACGTCGGCGCGATCACCCAGACCGTCATCGCAGCGCAGGTGATGCAGCTCGTGGAGCGAGGCCAGGTCGACCTCGACGCCCCCGTCGCCGACTACCTGCCCTCGGACATCCCGTTCGACCTCAACGGTGCCAGCGTCCGCCACCTACTCGGGATGCGCAGCGGCATCCCCGACCACCTCGCTGTCCCCGGGATCTCGATCGTCCTTCGGGAGGACCGGCTGCGTCGCTGGACCCGGCCGGAGGTCCTCGCGCTCGTGCCGGACCGCCGAGGCCCTACCGGTGAGCAGGTGGCGCTCTCAACGACGAACTACGTCCTCCTCGGTCTGCTGATCGAGCACGTGACGGGAACCAGCCTGTCCCGGGCCCTGCGGGCCGGGGTCCTCGACCACCCCGGGCTCGAACGCGTCGTCGTCCAGCCTGACGAGGCACCGACGGCGCCCGTCGCCCTGCTGTTCGGCAGCGGCGTCGAGCCCGGCGACGTCCTCGCCGCCGGCGGCGGGTTCCTGCCGTCGGCGTCGGAGGTGACCGCCTCCGTCGGCGCTGGGAACCTCGCCGGTGACGCTCCCGCCGTCGCCCGTTGGTGGCAGCTCCTGTGCGGCGGGCACGTCGTGTCCCGGACCTCGCTGACGGAGATGGCGGACTTCCAGCCGCGGCGGGACGTGGGGCTGGGCCTCACCCGGTTCAACGCACCGGGCGGGACACCGGGCGTGGGCGCGTTCAGCTTCGGCGCCGGCTTCGCCGCGGTGGCCGCGTGCCTGCCGGTGGACGGGGTCGTCGTGGTCCTCATGACCAACCACAACGCGCAGTACGGGCTCTACGAGGTCTTCGACGCCATCCTGGCGGAGGTGCTCGGCCGCGAGTGACGGAGCGTTGGTCAGTGAGGGAGCGTTGGTCCCTGGCGGGGCGGCCGTAGCGGCGGGACCATCAGTGCATGGGCGCGGTGCCTGTCGCGCGAGTCCCGACCCACCGGCGTGGGCCGTGGCCGTCGACGGGCCCGGCGGCCGTCCTGGCGGCGCTCGCCGTTGCGCTGGGCACCGCCGGTTGCACGGAGCCGCCGCCCGCCGGGCCCGACCCGGTCGCGACGACGACGGCGCCACCCGCCACGGCGTCACCCACCTGGCCACCGCCGTGGGCACCGCCCGACGGGGGAACCGCACCACCGCTGCGGGGGGTGCCCCTGCCCTTCCCGACGGCGGCGCTCGCCGAGGTGGCGGACGGCGAGGTCGACGCCGCGGTCCGGGAAGAGGTCGCGGCGGAGCACGTCGAGTTCCTCGAGCGTGCCCACAACCGCGGCGCCGACAGCCTGACCGTCATCCGGGCCGAGGAGGGCACCTGGACGCACGTCGTCGGGACGGTGGACGGCGAGACCCCCATGACGTCCGAGCACCAGGTGGGCATCGGCGCGCTGGGTCGGGTGGTCCTGTTCGCCGAGGTGATGACCCTCGTCGAGGACGGCGCGCTCGACCTCGAGCGGGAGATCTCGCACTACCTGCCGAAGAACCTCGGGTTCGAGACCGATGCGACCGTCCGTGACCTCCTCCACCACACGAGCGGCCTACCCGACTACCACCCGGCGATCGCTGCGACGATCTTCGGGGACCCCGGCCACCGCTTCGAGCCGGCGGAGCTCCTGGCGGCCGTGCCGGAACGGCGTTACGCCGTCGGCACGGGCGGATCCGCGACCGACGACGTCCTCCTCGGGCTCGCGATCGAGCACGTCACCGGGACGAGCGTCGCGCAGGCCTTCCGCGCCCACGTCCTGGACGCACCCGGTCTCGAGGACCTCGTGGTCCAGCCCGAGGAGAAGCCGGCGGGTCCGGTCGCCCTTCCCGCGCTCGACCGCCGTGCCGCCGAACGGTTCAGCGAGGGCGGCGGGTACCTGCCCTCGCTGGCGGCGGCCAGCGCGGACTGGCCGGCCGGCGGCATGGCGTCGACGACGGAGTCGCTCGCCCGGTTCATGCAGCTGCTGTGCGGAGGCCACATCCTCTCGACCACCTCGCTCTCGGAGCTCGCCGTGTGGGCCGAGGACTTCACCGGCGACGCCGGACAGCCGACGCTCGGCATCTACTCCTTCGACGGGAGCTATGCCGGAATGGCGATGTGCGTGCCGGTGAGCGGTCGCGTGCTCGCGGTGGTGATGACCGCACCGTCGCTCGAGGCCACGATCACCGCAGGTCAGCTCGTGATTCCGGCCATCCGGCCCTGAGCTCCCGGTAGGCGTCGCCTCTCGACGGCGCGATGGCGCGCCGCGACCTGACGCCGGCCTCCGGCACGCAGCCGTCCCAGGGCGCACACTGAGACGGTGGGACGACGGACGTTCACCGTGCTCGCCGGCCTCGGCCTGCTGGCGGGCTGCAGTCCGGCGTCCTCCCCTGATCTACCTGACCCCCGCGGAGCCGACCCCACCCCGGCGACCTCGCAGGCTCCGGAGCTTCCCGAGACCGCACGGCCACCAGGGGCCTCCCCCAGGGCCGAGCCCGCACCGGCGCCCCGGACCGCCGCGTCGCCCGTACCGCATCCCTCGTCCCCCACGGACTTCGGGCAGTCGTCGTTCCCCCTGCCCTTCCCGGTCGCGTCGCTCGCCGAGGCGGGCGAAGGCCCGCTCCCGCAGGACCTCGCCGCGACCCTCCAGGCGGTCCTCGACGACGTCGCCGCCTCCCCCGGCACCGTCGCGACGGCGACCGTCCTGCGGGCCGACGGCGCGTGGTCGGGCGCCGCGGGTACGACGGCGGACGGCACCCCCGCCACCACCGACATCCAGATGGAGCTCGGTGCCATCACGAAGACGGTCATCGCGGCCCAGGTGATGCGACTGGCGGAGCGCGGCCTCGTCGAGCTGGAGCAGCCGGCCGCGGGGTACCTGCCGGCCCTGCCGATCGACCCCGGCACGGTGACCGTCCGGGAGCTGCTCGGGCACCGCAGCACGATCCTCGACTACACCGGCCCCGTGGGCGTCGATGTTGCCTCGCGCGAACCCGCCGAGCGCTGGGACACCACGGAGATCCTCGATCTCCTACCGGTGCCTCCGGAGCCGATCCGCTCGGCCACCTACTCCTCCACGGACTACCTCCTGCTCGGGCTGCTCGTCGAGGAGGTGACCGGGCAGCCCCTGGCCGCCGCCCTGCGCGCCGGGGTGCTCGAGCCGCCCGGGCTGGAGCGCCTCGTCGTCCAGCCGGCGGAGCGGCCCGCCGGTCCGGTGGCGCTGTCGGTGCGCCGGTCGCACCCGAGGGAGCTCCACGAGGAGGGCGAGCGCTACCTGCCGAGCCTGCGCGACGCGAGCTACGCCGGTGCCGCTGAGGGCATGGCCGGGGATGCGCCGTCGACCGCCCGCTTCATGCAGCTGCTGTGCGGGGGGCACCTCGTCTCCCGGACCTCGCTGACCGAGATGGCCACAACGGACGGCCCGGTGCCGTGGGGTCTGGGGTTCACCGACGTCACGAAGAGCGTCGGCCCGCCCGCCGTCGGCAGTTTCGGCCGGAGCTGGTACCACTTCGCGACGGCGCTCTGCCTGCCCGAGCAGGGCGCCATCCTGGTCCTGCTGACCAACGACCCGTACGCCCCCGCCGTCGACGGCGCCGTGCCTCGGATGATCGAGGCCCTGCGGGCCGGGTGATCGAGACCCCGCGGGCCGGGTGACCACCGGCCGACAGGCCGGAAGACCCTCGCCCCGTGAGATCGCCCGCAGGACCATGAAGACATGGGTGCGCTCACCGCCGCGCGAACCCCGACGCGGTCTCGCCGCCGACCGTCGGCGCGACGGCTCGCGCTCGTCGTCGCCCTTACCGTTGCTGCGGCGGGCTGCATCGAGCCACCACCCGCCGACCCCGGCCCGACGACGGCGACCTCGGCGTCCGTACCCTCACCGGTCCCCTCGCCCGCGCCGTCGCCGTGGCCCGCGCCGTCGCCGTCGCCGGCGCCGTGGCCCGCGCCGTCGCCGTCGCCGGGAAGCATCCTGGACAACCTCGAGGCGGGACCACCGGACGCCCTGCCGCTGCCCTTCCCGACGGCGGCGCTCGCCGAGGTGGCGGACGGCGAGGTCGACCCGGAGGTCCGTGCGGCGATCCAGGCCGCGCACGACGCCTTCCAGGAGCGGGGCGGGAACCGCGGCGCCGACGTCCTCACGGTCATCCGCGCGGAGGAGGGCACCTGGACGTCCGTCGTCGGCACGGCGGACGGGACGACCCCGGTCACCCCGGAGCACCAGTTCTCCATCGGCACGCTCGGCCGGCTCGTCCTCTTCGCCGAGGTGATGTCGCTCGTCGAGGACGGCCTCCTGGACCTCGAGCGGGAGGTCACGCACTACCTGCCCAAGAGCCTCGGCTTCGACACCGACGCCACCGTGCGGGACCTCCTCCACCACACCAGCGGCCTGCCCGACCACCACCTCGCGCTCCGAGCGACGATCGAGGCCGACCCCGGTCACCGGTTCACCCCGGCCGAGCTGCTCGACGCGGTCCCGGACGAGCGCGGTGCGGCCGGCTCACCCGGCTCGTCGACCGACGACGTCCTGCTCGGGCTCGCGATCGAGCACGTCACCGGACTGAGCGCGGCGCAGGCGTTCCGGACGCACGTCCTCACCGGGACCGGTCTGGAGGGCCTGGCCGTCCAGCCCGAGGAGCGGCCGCAGGGACCCGTCGCCCTCCCCGCCCGCCCCGACGCCGCCCGCCGGTTCGACGACGGCGGAGGCTACCTCCCCTCGCTGGCGGCGGCGAGCGCCGGCTGGCCGGCCAGCGGCATGGCGTCGACGACGCAGGCTCTCGCCCGGTTCATGCAGCTCCTCTGCGGCGGTCACATCCTCTCCACCGCCGCCCTCTCCGAGTTCGCCGCGTGGGCCGACGACCCCAGTGGCGGCGCCGCGGGGACACCGGTGCTCGGTCTGGTCAACGTCGACGCCGGCTACGCGGGGATGGCGCTGTGCCTGCCCCTGACCGGACGCGCGGTCGCGATCGTCTCCAGCGCGGCCGAGGTCGCGGCGACCGTCCCCGTCGTCCCGCTCATGGACACAGCGGTCCAGCCGTGACCCCACGGCCCCAGCCCTGGCGCTCTGTCCGGGACCTGGGAGCGCCGGCCGGCCTTCACGCGGGGCGTTGATCCGTCCGCTTCACGCCTCGCCGCGGTGGAGCCGCTCCAGCCGGTGCTTCTCCGCCGCGATGATCCCCAAGGCCACCAGGGCCACGAACAGTCCCAGCGTCGCGAGCCACGGCTCGATGCGGAAGACCGCGACCTGGGTGAGCAGGACGTTGACGAGCACCGCGCGGCGTAGCCACTGGAACGCGCGGTAACGGTCGCGCCGCAACCAGGTCAGGGCTCGCCCGACGGCGGCGAGGCTGAGCCCGACCGTCGCCACGGTGGTGACCCGGGCCCACGTGGGATCCGCCGCCTCGTCGAGGCTGAGCACGACGGCGCCGAGCGAGACCGCGACGAGCCCGCCGAGGGCGACGCCGACGCTGCGCAGCGCCCACTCGCGCCCGGCCACCGCGCGCATGACGCGCTGGAGCCGACGCCCGGCGGCGTCGAGGGGGTCGGGGACCTCGGCGTCGTCGTCGGGGACGACGGCGAGCAGGGCCGCCGTCTCCGCGCTCCCCCGGGCGCCGGCCCCCTTGGCGAGGAGGTCCTCGGCGACGGCGCGGCGGCGCTCGCTCAGCCCGCCGGCGATCCCGGCGACGGCGTGGTCCGCGGCGGCGGCGACGTGCTCGGTCGGGTGCGGCGGCCTCCGGCCGTGCAGGACGTCGGCCAGGAGCACCACGCCCACGAGGGTGAGGTACATGATCATCGGCGCCGGGGAGAAGAAGTAGTCGTTGTCCTGGGTGAGGAACTTCCCGACCTCGTCGATGAACAGGCCGAAGCCCACCCCGCCGATGAACGCGACGAGCGGTCGCACCACGGGACCGGCGAACGACAGCGCGAGCACCATGGCGATCGCCATCGCGAGCCCGCCCCACAGGACGTGCGCGACGTGCAGCGTCTCGCCGCCGATCTGGGGGAACCCGGTGAGCTGGAGGTAGCCGCGCGTGACGACGATCGTCAGCACGGTCGTCACGACGAACCCCAGGACGTGGTCCACGGCCCTGGGGTCACGGGGCAGGCCCCAGCGCAGCAGGCGGTCGGGCGTGACCGGCACGTCGGCGGCCGGCCGGCGCCCGGCGTCGCCCGACGGTCCGGCGTCGCCCGACGGTCCGCCCCTCGCGTCTCCCGGTGCCGCACCCATCAGCGGCGCCGCTTCTCCCGCACCCGGACGCTGATCTCGATCGGCGAGCCCTCGAAGCCGAAGTTCTGCCGCAGCCGGTTCTCGATGAACCGCCGGTAGCCGGCCTCGATGAACCCCGTCGCGAAGATGACGAAGCGGGGCGGCCGGTTCGAGGCCTGGGTCGCGAAGAGGATCCGCGGCTGCTTCCCGCCGCGCACCGGGTGGGGGTGCGCCGCGGTGAGCTCGCCGAGGAAGGCGTTGAGCCGGCCGGTCGGGATGCGGGTGTCCCACGAGTCCAGCGCCGTCTCGAGCGCGCGCACGAGGCGGTTGGTGTGCCAGCCGGTCCTGGCGGAGATGTTGATCCGCGGGGCCCACTGGATCTGGACGAGGTCGAGCTCGATCTCCCGCTCGAGGAACGGGCGGCGGTCCTCGTCCATGAGGTCCCACTTGTTGTAGGCGATGACGAGCGCCCGGCCCGAGTCGATCACCTGCTGGATGACGCGGGTGTCCTGCTCGGTGAGCGGCACGGAGGCGTCGACGAGGACGACGGCGACCTCGGCCTTCTCCAGCGCCGCCTGGGTGCGCAGCGAGGCGTAGAAGTCGGCGCCGGAGGTCTGGTGGACGCGGCGGCGGATGCCGGCGGTGTCGACGAACCACCACGGCTTCCCCCCGAGCTCGACGATCTCGTCGACCGGGTCGCGCGTGGTACCGGCCGTCTCGTGGACGACGACGCGCTCGGCCTTGGCGAGGGAGTTCAGCAGCGAGGACTTCCCGACGTTCGGCCGGCCGAGCAGGGCCACGCGGCGCGGGCCGCCCTCGGGCATGGGCGCCGCGACGGCGGACACCTCGGGCAGGACCTTCATCGCCGCGTCGAGGACGTCGCCCGAGCCGCGGCCGTGCAGCGCCGAGACGGCGTAGGGCTCGCCGAGCCCGAGCGACCACAGGGTGGCGGCGTCGGCCTCCTGCATCGGGGAGTCGACCTTGTTCGCGACGAGGATCACCGGCTTGCCCGAGCGCCGCAGCATGCGCACGACCCGCTCGTCGGTGTCGGTCGGACCGGTCGTCGCGTCGACGACGAACATCACCGCGTCGGACATCTCGACGGCGACCTCGGCCTGCTCGGCCACACGCGCGTCGATACCCGCGACGTCGACCTCCCAGCCCCCCGTGTCGACGAGGGAGAACCGGCGACCGGCCCACTCCGCCGGGTAGCTCACCCGGTCTCGGGTGACGCCGGGGGTGTCCTGGACGACCGCCTCACGACGGCCGAGGATCCGGTTGACCAGGGTCGACTTGCCCACGTTGGGCCGGCCGACGACGGCGAGCACCGGCAGGCCGGGCCGCTCGCCACCGGGGAGCTCGTCCGCCTCGCCCGCCTCGAGGACGGCGAGGTCCTCGTCCTCCAGGACGTAGTCGGCCAGGCCGGCGCGCAGTGCCTCGGCGCGGCGGTTCTCCTCGGCGAGGTCGGCGGCGATCTCCTCGGGGGTGCGCTCGTCGGCGGCCGGCTCGACGCGCTCGTCGGCTGCCCGGTCGAGGCGGTCGTCGTCGGGCTGCGCGGCGGTGCGCTCGCGCGCGGGGTCGGTGCTCATGGCGCCATTCTCCCGTGCCCGCGGCCATCCGACGACCAGACCGGCCGGTCCGGGTGGTGCGATCGGTCTCGATCCGCCGTCGCCGGTGCCGTGGCGAGCCCGGTGCGGGTGTGAACCCCGCCTCCGTCGCGGCCGCTCAGGGCGCTCCTCGTCAGGCGGACGCCCCTGCAGCGCGCTCGTCAGGCGGACGCCCCTGCAGCGCGCTCCTCGGCAGGCGATGGGCCGCGACAACTCACGTCACGGCAGGCGGACGGGCCGTTACAGGGCACTCTTCGGCAGTCGGACTCCCGTGACCTGCTGCGCCTCGTCGACGTGCGCCTGCAGCCCGGCACCGATCGCCGACATGGCGTGCGCCATCTTCTCCCGCCGGCTGCTGCCCTCGGGGAAATTCAGCCTGATCGGCTCCCCGAACGCCACGTGGAGCTTGGCGCGCGGCGGCGGGACGTACCCGCGCGGGTCGCCGGTGCGCCGGGTGCCCAGGCAGGCCGCCGGGACGATCGGGGCGCCGGTGTTGACCGCGAGCCACGCGACGCCGGCGCGCACCTCGGAGGCATCGCCGCGACCGCGGGTGCCCTCGGGGAAGATCCCCACCACCCGGCCCTCGTCGAGCATCGCCTTGCCGACCGCCAGCGCCGCACGCCCCGAGGTCCGGTCCACGGGGATCTGGCCCGCCCACGTCATGAGGAAGCCGATCCTGGAGTCGAAGAACTCCTGCTTGACCAGGACGTGCGACCCGCGCGGGAGCGCTCCGTGGAGCAGGGGGCCGTCGACGATCCCGGTGTGGTTCGAGGCGATGATGACCGGGCCCTCGGCCGGGATGTTCTCGGCGCCGAGCACCGTGGTGTTCCACCACAGGTGGTCCAGCACCCAGCCCACGCGCCGCGACCACACCGGCCCCCACCGGTAGATGTCCTCCGGGCGGACGGCCTGCCCGCGGCTCTGCGCCATCAGCGCTCCCCCGCCCGGGCCGCCTCGACCACCGCGAGCACGGCCTCGAAGGTCTCCTCGACCCCGAAGGCGGAGGAGTCGACCGTGACGACGCCGTCGGCGGCGGTCATGAAGGTCGAGACGGTGGAGTCGTCGGCGTCGCGGCGCACGACCTCGTCGCGCGTGCGTGCCACCGTGGTCTCGTCGGCGGTGCCGTGGAGCTCCTTGGCGCGTCGCGCGAGCCGGGCGGCCTCGTCGGCGATGAGGAGGAGGCGCACGTCGGCGTCGGGCGCCACGACGGTGGTGATGTCACGGCCCTCGGCGACGATGCCGTTGCGGCCCGCCTCGGCGGCGATGATCTCCCGCTGCAGCCGGCCGAGCTCGGCGCGGACGTCGAGGTTCGTCGCGACCTTGGAGACGACGGCGGAGAGCTCGGAGGCGCGGATCGCCTCGGTGATGTCGACGTCGTCGCACACCACGCGCGGGGCGGCCGGGTCGGTGACCATGACCAGCGGCATCTGCCGGACCACGGCCGCGACGCCGTCGACGTCCGTGAGGTCGACGCCGCGCCGAAGGCACCACCACGTGGCCGCCCGGTACATCGCGCCGGTGTCGAGGTAGGCCAGGTCCAGCTCGGTGGCGAGGCGCCGCGAGATCGTTGACTTCCCCGACCCCGAAGGTCCGTCGATCGCCACCACGAGCCCGCGCCCGTCCGCCTGTGCCACCGTTTCCTCCTCCTGGCGGGATGGTGTCCCCGCCGTCCGGTCGTTCTCTGCGGGGTCGGCCGGAACGGCCCGTTCCTTCTCTGCCGAGTCCGCCCGCGTGTGCCGGTCCGCGCCGCCGGTCCTTGCGGGCCGGTCGGTGACGTCGGACTCCGTGGCCTGATCGGTCATCGCCGCGCCCGCTCGTTGCGCGCCGTCGTCGGGTTGTCGCTCACCGACGCACCACCCGCCAGCCGCGCCGGTCGAGCTCCGCCTCGAGCGGTTCGGCGGCCGCCGGCACCACGGAGAGGACGGCGAGACCGACGCTCTGGCCCGCTGAGTGCTCGAGCTGGAGGTCCTCGATGTTGACACCGGCCTCGCCGACCTCGCTGAAGAGCCGGCCCAGCTCACCCGGGGCGTCGGGAACGAGGACGGCGACCTCGCCGTACCGGTTCGGTGCGCCGCCGTGCTTGCCGGGAATACGCGCGGCGCCGGCGTTGCCGGCGGCGATGACCCGAGCGAGCGGACCGACGGCGCCCTCGGTCAGCGGGCCTTCGGTGGCCGCGCGGTCGAGCGCGGAGATGAGGTCGTCGACGTCGGAACGCAGGGCCCGCAGCGCGCGTCCCACCGGACCGGCGTTGCCGACCAGGATGGTCGACCACAGCTGCGCGTCCGACGCGGCGATCCGGGTGACGTCGCGCAGGCCCTGTCCGGACAGACCCAGCGCCGACTCGGGCGCACCGTGCAGGCGAGCCGCGACCAGGGACGAGGCCAGCTGGGGCACGTGCGAGACGAGCGCGACGGCGTCGTCGTGCTCCTGAGCTCCGAGGGTCACCGGCGCCGCACCGAGGTCGACGGCGAGAGCGCGGACCACCCGGACCGCCTCCGGCGTCGAGCGCTCGCCGGGCACGATGACCCAGGGGCGCCCGACGAAGAGGTCGGCGTCGGCTGCCGCGGCGCCGGACCGTTCACGACCGGCCATGGGGTGGGAGCCGACGTACCGCTCCGCGTCCGCTCCCGCCTCTGCCTGAACCTCCGCCGCCACGAGCGCCTTGACGGACGCGACGTCGGTGACGACCGCGCCGGGGTGCTGGCGAAGCTGGGCCACCACGGCGGCCGCGGTCACGTCCGGCGGGGTGGCGACCACGACGAGCACCGGGTCGGGCTCGCCGGCGGCGAACGGCCGGCCGGCGCCGAGGTCACGGGCCAGCGCCTGCGCCGTCGGGGACAGGTCGGCGAGCTGGACGTCGACGCCCGCCGACGTCAGGGCCAGACCGATCGAGGCACCCAGCAGCCCGGTGCCGACGATCTTGACCGGTCCGGTCGTCGACACAGCGGCGGTCGGGTTCACGGGCACCCCGAGAGGGTACCGCCCGCTCGGTCAGGCACCGGGGGCTCCCAGCGTGATGCGCACGACGTGCGCGGGGCCAACCGCGCACGTCGCCGCTCGGCAGGGGCGCGGGTCCACGCCCTCGCCGCTCGGCAGGGGCTCCGGTCCAACCACGCCCTCGCCGCTCGGCAGGGCCGGATGGTGCCGGGTCACCTCCCGAAGCCCGTCCTGGACCGTCACGGGGGCTCGGCAACCGTCCCCTCCGCGGCATTGACACCCTGACCTGGTACTTCACCCGCTTTGAGGGCGATGTCAGTGGCCGCACCTACGTTCGAGGCATGAGTTCGAGACGTGGTCGCAGGATCGACCTCGCGGCGGTGAGGGCCCGGGGCTGGGACAGCACCGTCGAGGCCTACCTCGCGGAGGTCCGCGACGTCGCGCTGGCCCACGCTCGTGCGGCGGGCACGACGCCGGACACCACCCCCACCGCGGGGAGCCTGGCCTTGACGCTCACCCCAGCGCATGGCGCGGAGGCCGCCACCGAGGAGGCCCCGGGCTCGGCGCCGACGCCCGACCCGGCCGCTGGCGCGAGGCGGCTCAGGCTCGTGGACGCGGTCTACGCCGAGCCCGTCGAGCTGGCCGTCGCGTTCGGAGAGCCCGACAGCGACACCGACTCCGGGATCGACCCCGGCGGCGAGCCCGGCACCACCGACGACACCGAGAGCCAGGCCGGCGCCGAGCCCGGCACCACTGTCCACACCGAGTGCCGGACCGGCGCCGAGGCCGACCCGGAGACCGAGGCCGATGACACGGGGATGCCGAGCGCGGAGGAGATCACCGCCGCCGCCGCGGTGCTGGCACGGGCCGTGGGTCTGTACGGCGCCCCTCTTGCGGCCGCCCTCGACGCCGTCCCCGTCCACGGTCAGGACCCGGACGTCCTCATCGAGCTCATCGCCAATTGGAACCGCATGATCTCGTGGTCCACCGCCCGCCGGGGGGAGGCGGCCGCGGCCTTGGCCGACGCCGCCGCCGAGCACGGCCGGCACCTTCCCGGTCGCACCGTCGACCCGGTCACGGTGGCAGGCACCGAGATCGCCATGCGGCTGACCACCACCAAGCAGGCCGCCATCCGGATGGTGCGGACGAGCTCCCTCCTCAACGGACCGCTCACGTCGACCGGGCTGAGCCTCGAGCACGGCGCCATCGATCCCGCCAAGGCTCAGGTCATCGCCGACGCCCTCGAGCACGTGCCCCACCAGATCGCCTGGGACATCGAGGACGCCGTGCTTCCCGGCGCCCAGGGCCGCACACCTCAGCAGCTCCGCCGCGACCTCGCCCGCGCGCTCATCTCCGTCGACCACCACGAAGCCGAGCGGCGCCACCGTCAGGCCCGCACGGCCCGTCGCGTCTGCCACCCCAGAGCCCTTCCGGACGGCATGGCCTCGCTCTACGCCGTCCTACCGGCGGAGGACGCCATCGCTCTCGACCTCACTCTGGATCACGCCGCCCGGCACGCGAAGAGTGCCGGTGATGCCCGGACGATGGACCAGCTGCGGGCCGACACACTCGCCACCATCGGTGTCAACGCACTCACGACCGGCCAGATCTTGCTCGGACCCGTTCAGGTCCTTCCGCACGCGGTCGGGATCCCGCCCGTCGACGGCGCTCCCGCCGTCGGCACCCCCGCCGTCGGCACCCCGCCGGTGGGTGCAACGTCCGGCGCAAGACCTTCGGCGGCGCCGCCCCCTGCCAGCGCCACACCGGACTGCTCGACGTCGGGCGATCGGAGCAGCGCAGGACCTGCGGCATCCGCCGGTGGCTCCGCCCCGGTGGCGATCTCGCTCGGCTCCGCACCGGTCCGGGTCCACGTCACGGTGCCGCTGACGACGCTCCTCGGTGGAGGGGAGCCCGGAACCCTCGAGGGGTACGGGCCCATCGACCCCGCCACGGCTCGCGCGCTCGCGCTTCGCGGCACCTGGCGACGCCTCGTCACCGACCCGCTCACCGGAACCGTCCTCGACCACGGCCGCACCACCTACCGACCGCCCAAGGACCTGGCCGACCTCGTCCGGGACCGCGACGGTACCTGTGTGAGACCGGGCTGCGGCACCGCCGCGGCACGATGCGAGCTCGACCACTCGCTCGCCTGGTCTCAGGGCGGCACGACGGCGTTGACGAACCTCGGGTGTGCGTGCGGCGGTGACCACGACCTCAAGACCTGCGGTCACTTCAAGGTCCGCCAGATCCGCAGCGGTGTCTTCGAGTGGACGTCCTCGCTGACCGGTCTGATCTACCGCCGCGAGTCCGACGGCAGCGTCACCTACCGCAACCCGCAGCTGCCGGACCTGCCGCGCCGTACCGCGGTCGACGCGACCGGGACCGAACCGCCTGGCGCGGACCCGCCGTACTGACCGGCAGGTCCAGATGGGCGCCGTCCGCGTCCCGGTGACAGACCGAGTCCGATCCCCACCGACGGGATCGTCGCGGCCCCTCGATCCTGCTGTCTCCAGGCCCCTCGATCCTGCTGCCTACAGCCCTCGACCTTGCTGCCTACAGGTCGACGGCCTTCATGAGCGTGCCGAGCTCGGTCCCTCCGATGACCCGAGTGCGACCGGGCTTCAGCCCACCGAGGTAGATCGGCCCGATCCTCGTGCGGGTGAGCTGGATGACCGGGTGGCCGATCTCCTCCATCAGACGGCGAACGATGTGATGCCGGCCCTCGTGGAGCACGATCTCCACGAGCGAGGAGTCCGGCGTCGTCTCCTTCACCACGAACGAGTGGACCTGGACCATCCCGTCCTCGAGCTCGACGCCCTTCTTCAGCGTCTTCTCCATGCCGCGCGGCACCCGACCCTCGACGGTCGCCACGTAGGTCTTGGGCACCTCGTAGGACGGGTGCGTGAGCCGGTGGGCGAGCTCGCCGTCGTTCGTGAGCAGGATGAGGCCCGAGGTCTCCGCGTCGAGGCGCCCGACGTGGAAGAGGCGCTCGGGTCGGTCGGCGACGTACTGCGCCAGGCTCGGACGGCCCTGCGGGTCGTCCATGGTCGAGACGACGCCGACCGGCTTGTTGAGGGCGAGGGTGAGAAGCGAGTCGTCGAGCTGAACGCGGAGCCCGTCGACGTGGATGACCGCGCTCGTGGGGTTCACCCGGGTGCCGAGCTCACGGACGACCTGGCCGTCGACCGTCACCCGGCCGGAGGCGATGATGTCCTCGCACGCCCGCCGCGATCCCAGTCCGGCGCCGGCGAGCACCTTCTGCAGGCGAACCCCCTCGGGCTCGTGCACGTCCTTGCTCATCGAAGCTCACTCTCCACGTCGTCCAGGGTGCCCAGGTCGGGCAGGTAGGGGGCGAGCGGCGGCAGGTCCTCCAGCGAGGCAAGGCCCATCCGCTCGAGGAAGTAGCTGGACGTCCGGTAGAGCATGGCCCCACCCTCGGTGTCCGGGCCGGCCTCCTCGATCAGTCCCCTGGTGAGCAGGGTACGCACCACGCCGTCGACGTTCACACCGCGGATGGCCGCGATCCGCCCGCGAGCGACCGGCTGGCGGTAGGCGATGACCGCGAGGGTCTCGAGCGACGCCTGCGTGAGGCGAGCGGTCTGACCCTCCAGGACGAACTTGCCGACGACGTCCGCATGGGCCGGCGCGGAGTAGATCCGCCAGCCGCCGGCGAGTTCGCGGAGCTCGAATCCTCGACGTCTCCCGCCGCGCTCGCCCCGGTACTCCGCGGCGAGGTCGTCGAGCAGCTCGGAGACCTGCCCGGTGGGCAGACCGAGGACGCTCGCGAGATCCGCGGCCGGCACCGGCTCGTCGACCACCATGAGGATCGCCTCGAGCGCGGACAGGTGCTCCTCGGGAAGTGCGTCGTCGGGGACCGGCTCGTAACGCTGCTCGGTCATCGTTCCTCCTCGGTGGGGCCGACGGCAGGGCCGTCGTCAGCGTCGGCGTCGGCGTCACCGTCGGCATCGGCATCAGCATCGGCATCGGCATCGGCATCGGCATCGGCGTCGGACGCCTCGCCGTCGTACTCCTCCGCGACGGCGACCTCGCCCTCCTCCGACCCGGACCACCGGATCGTCAGCTCACCGAGTGCCTCGGCCTGCTCGAACGAGACCGCGCCCTCCCGGAAGAGCTCGAGCAGAGCCAGGAAGCGCGAGACGACGACCGCGGTCATCTCGGCGTCCTCGGTGAGCGTGCGGAAGGTGGCGCTGCGCATCCGCCGTAGCCGGTCGACGATGAGAGCCGCCTGCTCGCGGACGGGCACCACGGGGTTGTGCAGGTGGGAGATCTCCACCTCGGGCGCCCCGGGCTTCGGAGCGAGCGCGCCGGCGGCCAGGCGAGCGAGCTCCTCCGGCCCGACCTTTATCACCAGCTCAGGCAGCAGCGCCGCGAGGTGCGGCTCCAGCGGCACACTGCGCGGGAAGCTCCGTGCGCTCGTCGCCCACAGGACCGCGACGTGGTCGGCGACCTCCTTGAAGGCGCGGTACTGCAGCAGTCGCGCGAAGAGCAGGTCCCGCGCCTCGAGGAGCTCGAGGTCGTCCTCGTCCTCGACGGCGCCGCGCGGGAGCAGGCGGGCCGCCTTGAGGTCGAGCAGGGTGGCCGCCACCACGAGGAACTCGCTGGCCTGCGACAGGTCCCACTCGTCCTGCGCGGAGATGTAGGCGATGAACTCGTCGGTCACCTGCGCGAGCGCCACCTCGGTGATGTCGAGCCGGTGCTTGGAGATGAGCGAGAGGAGGAGGTCGAACGGCCCGGTGAAGTTCGCGAGGGTCAGCTCGAACCGGCGCTTCGTCGACGGCGGGGCGTCCGGCGACCCCTCCTCGTCGGGGGACGCCGTCACGTCGGGCAGCGCCGCGTCCGGCGAAGGCGCCACGTCCGGCGAGGGCGCCACGTCCGGGGCCTGCGGGACGCCGCCCAGCGACACCGTCACGTCGGGAGGCGTCACGTCGGGCGCCCCGAGGAAGTCTTGGTCAGGCGGCATCGCCGCGGGCGACGAGCTCGCGCGCGAGGCGCCGGTAGGCCTCCGCGCCCGGGTGGCTCGGGGCGTAGGAGGTGATCGGCTCCGACGCGACCGAGGCGTCGGGGAACTTCACCGTGCGGGAGATCATCGTGTCGAAGACCTTCTCACCGAAGGCTTGCTGCACCCGCTCGATGACCTCGCGCGAGTGCAGGGTGCGCAGATCGACCATGGTCGCGAGGATGCCGTCGATCCGCAGGCGCGGGTTGATCCGCTCCTGGACCTTCTCGATGGTCTCCACCAGGAGGGCAACGCCGCGCAGGGCGAAGAACTCGGCCTCCAGCGGGATGAGCACACCGTGCGCCGCCGCGAGCGCGTTGACGGTCAGCAGGCCGAGCGAGGGCTGGCAGTCGATGAGGATGACGTCGTAGTCGTCCTGGACAGGCCGGAGCACGCGCGCGAGCGCCTGCTCGCGGGCCACCTCGTTGACGAGCTGGACCTCGGCGGCCGAGAGGTCGATGTTGGCCGGGACGACGTCGAGGTTCTCCACGGTCGTCCGCTCGATGATCTCGCGGACGTCGCTGCGCGGCTCCATGAGGAGGTTGTAGATCGTGCGGTCGAGCTCGTGGGCGTTGATCCCCAGCCCGGCCGACGCAGCGCCCTGCGGGTCGAAGTCGACGAGGAGGACGCGGCGGCCGTACTCGGCCAACGCAGCGCCGAGGTTGATCGTGGTCGTCGTCTTGCCGACCCCGCCCTTCTGGTTGGCCATCGCGATGATCCGCGCCGGCCCGTGACCGTCCAGCGGCGTGGGGACGGGGAACTCCCGCTCGGTCGCCTCGGCCAGGCCCGTGCCTGCGCGCGCGCCGCTCTCCGGGATCAGTCCAGGCTGCTCGTTGCTCACGCCGCCACGCTAGTCGACGCCTCGCGCGCCCCCAACACGGCACGCGACGCGACGGCACGGCGATTCCTGGGGTGACGTCGGTCACCCCGGCGGGAACCCGGGTGACCGAGCCCGTGGGCATCGCGTGCACCGACCCCGCGGGCACCGCGCGTGCCCGCCCGCGGCCTCAACCCAGCGCGCGCGGGTGCGAGGCGGCGTAGACCTCGCGGAGCGTCTGGACCGTCACCTGCGTGTAGATCTGCGTCGTGGTGACCGAGGCGTGGCCGAGCAGCTCCTGGACCACGCGCACGTCCGCCCCACCGGCGAGGAGGTGGGTCGCGAACGAGTGCCGGAGCGAGTGCGGCGAGACGTGCTCGGTGAGCCCCGCCCGCGCCGCGGCCTGCTGGAGCACCGCCCAGGCGCTCTGCCGGCTGAGGGGGTTGCCGCGGGTGTTGAGGAACACCGCCGCATTGCCCCGCCCGGCGGCGGCGAGCGCGGGGCGCCCCCGCACGAGGTAGGCCTCGACGGCCTCGACGGCGTACCGGCCCACGGGGACCACACGTTCCTTGCGTCCCTTGCCGAACAGCCGCACGGACGCAGCGGTGAGATCGAGGTCGTCGACGGCGAGCCCCACGGCCTCGCTGATCCGTGCGCCGGTGCCGTAGAGCAGCTCGAGCAGCGCCCGGTCGCGCAGCGGGACGGGCCCCTCCCCCAGCGACGCCGCCTCGAGCAGCGCCTCGACCCGGTCCACCGAGATCGCCTTGGGCAGGCGCTTGGCCGACGACGGCGGGCGCACCTCGGCGCTCGGGTCACCGGCCACGAGGCCCTCCTCGAGGGCGAACCGGTGCCAGCCGCGCAGGGCCGTCACCGCGCGGCCCGCCGAGGAGGCGGCGAGCGCCGAACGACCGTCGGCCCCGGTGCGCAGCGCCTCGACGTAGGCGACGACGTCACCCTCGCGCACCTCGTCGAAGGCGAGCCCGCGGGCCTCGAGGAAGGCCGCGTACCGCTCGAGGTCCCGGCGGTAGGCGGCGAGGGTGTTCTCGCTCATGCCACGCTCGACGGCCAGGTGGGCGAGGTACTCCCCGAGCACCTCCGCCGTCGTCGCCGTCGCCCCCCGCACGTCGGTCCCGCGTCAGTACGGCAGGAACGGGTCGACGGCCACCGCCACGAAGACCACCGACAGGTAGGTGATCGAGCCGTGGAAGACCCTCATCGCGGCGAGCTTGCCCCGCTCCGGGTGACGGGCCCGGCGGTAGAGCTGGGCCGCGGAGTACAGGAACCACGCACCTGCCGCCGCGGCGACGGCGGTGTAGACCCACCCCATCCCCGCCACCGGGACGAGCACGAGGGTGGTGGCCACCGTCGCGGCCGCGTAGTAGATGATCTGCCGGGCGACGGCGAGGTCCGCCGCGACGACGGGCAGCATCGGCACACCGGCGCGGGCGTAGTCCTTCTTGAACTTCATCGACAGCGGCCAGTAGTGCGGCGGCGTCCAGAAGAAGATGACGAGGAAGAGGACGACCGGCGCCCACGCGAGCGTCCCGGTCACGGCCGCCCAGCCGATGAGGACCGGCATGGCACCGGCGACGCCGCCCCAGACGATGTTCTGCGCGGTGCGGCGCTTGAGGACGATCGTGTAGAAGACGACGTAGAGCAGGATCGCCGCCAGGGCGAGCCACGCGGACGCACCGTTGACGACGAGCGCGAACCACGCGACCGACACGACGCCCAGCGCGGTGGCGAACCCGATCGCCTGGCGCTCGGTCAGCTCGCCGGTGACGAGCGGGCGCTGCTTCGTGCGGTTCATCAACCGGTCGATGTCCCGGTCGATGTACATGTTGAACGCGTTGGCCGACCCCGCCGCGAGCGCCCCGCCCAGCAGGGTCGCGAGGAGCAGCCACGTCCCCGGCCAGCCCTCGGCGGCGAGGATCATCGTGGGGAAGGTGGTGATGAGGAGCAGCTCGATGATGCGCGGCTTCGTCAAGGCCACGTAGGCGAGCAGCTTCGAGCGGCGCGGCCGGCCGCCGGTGGTCGCCGCCGGGTGCAGCGGCCCCTGCGCGTCGCCCGACGCGGGGTCTGCCGACTGCGTCGCGTCGCTCACAGATCGGTCCTCGTGCCCCACGGGTCGGTCGGCGGCGGACTGGGCACTGTGCACGCAGATCCTCTCCCTGGCTTCGCCGTCCGTCGGAGGGCAGACCTCCCCCGCTCGGCCTCCATGGTACGGGGCCGGGCCGGCGCCACCGGTCGGGGCAGGCCGGCCGCACCGGCAGAGGCAGGCCGCCGCCGTGGTGGAGGCAGCCAGGCACGACCGTCGAGGGGCGTCCTTCGTGGCCGCACGGCCACGCACGAGGGCCGCGCACCGACGCCCGAACGGCGCCGGAACGCCGTCCGCGACAACATATGGCCCCCACACGCACCCGTGGGCGGGCCCCGGTAAGGTCGAGCGCGAGTCAAGAAACGACGCGGGGACGCCGATTTTCAGACGGCGTCCGGCCGGAGAGGTTCTGGCACGGCCAGGACGGAAACGAGGATCTGTGAACGCATCGCCCGAGACCGCGCTGGACTGGTCCGAGCTCGACCAGCGAGCGGTCGACACCGCACGAGTGCTGGCCGCCGACGCCGTCCAGAAGGTCGGCAACGGCCACCCCGGCACGGCTATGTCGCTGGCCCCGGCGGCGTACCTGCTCTTCCAGAAGGTCATGCGACTCGACCCCGCGGACGACCAGTGGCTCGGTCGTGACCGGTTCGTCCTCTCGGCGGGCCACTCCTCCCTCACCCAGTACATCCAGCTCTACCTCGCCGGTCAGGGCCTCGAGCTCGACGACGTCGTCGCGCTGCGCACCTACGGCTCGAAGACCCCCGGTCACCCCGAGTACCGCCACACCAAGGGCATCGAGATGACCACCGGCCCGCTCGGCCAGGGCATCGCCTCCGCCGTCGGCATGGCCTACGCCGGCCGCAAGGAGCGCGGTCTCCTCGACCCCGAGGCGCCCGCCGGCCAGAGCCCGTTCGACCACCACGTCTTCGTCATCGCCTCCGACGGCGACCTGCAGGAGGGCGTCAGCGCCGAGGCCTCCTCCCTCGCCGGCACCCAGGAGCTGGGCAACCTCGTCGTCATCTACGACGACAACCACATCTCCATCGAGGACGACACCAACATCGCCTTCACCGAGGACGTCCTCGCCCGGTACGCGGCGTACGGCTGGCACACCCAGCGGGTGGACTGGACCAACGACGGCGGCCAGTACGTCGAGGACGTCGACGCCCTCCACGCCGCGGTCCAGGCCGCCAAGGCCGAGACCGGCAAGCCGTCGATCATCGCCCTACGCACGATCATCGGCTGGCCCTCCCCGAACAAGCAGGACACCGGCGCCATCCACGGCTCGGCCCTGGGTGCGGACGAGGTCCGCGCCGTCAAGGAGGTCCTCGGCTTCGACCCGGAGAAGACCTTCGAGGTCACCGACGAGGTCATCGCCCACACCCGCGGCAACGTCGCCGAGCGCGCCCGCGCCGCCCACGAGGAGTGGGACGCCGCCTACGCCGCGTGGCGCGAGAAGAACACCGACGCCGCCGCCCTGCTCGACCGGCTCCGCGAGCGGGCCCTGCCCGAGGGCTGGACCTCCGCGCTGCCGACCTTCGAGGGCGGCAAGGCGGTCTCGACCCGCAAGGCCTCCGGCGAGGTCCTCTCGGCCCTGGCCGGCACGCTGCCGGAGCTGTGGGGCGGCTCGGCCGACCTCGCCGGCTCGAACAACACCACCATGAAGGGCGAGGAGTCCTTCCTGCCCGAGAAGCGCTCGACGAAGATGTTCCCCGGGAACATCTACGGCCGCACGCTCCACTTCGGCATCCGCGAGCACGCCATGGGCTCGATCGTCAACGGCATCGCGGTCCACGGGCTCACCCGGCCCTACGGCGGCACCTTCCTCGTCTTCTCCGACTACATGCGCCCCGCCGTGCGCCTCGCCGCGCTCATGGGGGCGCCGTCGACCTTCGTGTGGACCCACGACTCGATCGGCCTCGGCGAGGACGGCCCGACCCACCAGCCCGTCGAGCACCTCACCGCCCTGCGCGCCATCCCGGGCCTGGACGTCGTCCGCCCCGCCGACGGCGCCGAGACCGCCCAGGGCTGGCGCGGCATCCTCGAGCGGACCGACCGTCCCGCCGGCATCGTCCTGACCCGTCAGGACGTGCCGAACCCCGTGCGTGGTGACGGCGCCGCCGACGGCGACACGCTCGCCTCCGCGGAGGGCGTCCGCCGCGGCGCCTACGTCCTCGCCGAGGCCCCGGGCGGCAGCCCCGACGTCATCCTCCTGGCCTCGGGCTCCGAAGTGCAGCTGGCCCTGGCGGCCCGCGAGCAGCTCGCCGCCCAGGACGTCGCCGCGCGCGTCGTCTCGGTGCCGTGCATGGAGTGGTTCGACGAGCAGGACGACGCCTACCGCGAGGAGGTCCTGCCCGCCGCCGTGCGTGCCCGGGTCTCGGTCGAGGCCGGGCTCGCGATGAGCTGGCGCTCGCTGGTCGGCGACGCCGGCCGGTCCGTCTCGCTCGAGCACTACGGCGCCTCCGGCGACTACAAGGTCCTCTACGAGAAGTTCGGCATCACCGCCGAGGCCGTCGTCGCCGCCGCGCAGGAGTCGATCGCCGCCGACGGCGCCGCGCAGCCCGTGCGCGCCGGCGTGCCGACGCTGTCCGGCACCGGCGACCTGCCCAAGTAGCGCACCCCGGGGCCGGCGGCACCCCGCCGCCGGCCCCGGGTCCGCGAGCACGGCTTCCCGCACGGCGCCTGGCTCCGCCCGCAGGGCCTCGTACCACCCGCGGCTCTGCCCGCACGACGTCCCGTACCGCCCACATCCCGAACGAGGAGCAGCACGACGATGAGCGAGACCACCCCGACCGACCGGCTCGCCGAGCTCAGCGCGCACGGCGTCTCCATCTGGCTGGACGACCTGTCCCGCGCCCGCCTCACGGGCGGAGGGCTGCGGCAGCTCATCGACGAGCGCCACGTCGTGGGCGTGACGACCAACCCCACGATCTTCGCCGCCGCCCTGTCGCAGGGCAGCTCCTACGACGAGCAGATGGCGACCCTCGCCGCTGCCGGCACCGACCTGGACGAGGCCGTCATGGCGGTCACCACCGACGACGTCCGGGAGGCGGCCGACCTCTTCGCGCCGGTCCACGAGGCGACCGGCGGCCAGGACGGCCGCGTGTCCATCGAGGTGGACCCGCGCCTGGCGAAGGACACCGAGCGCACGATCGAGCAGGCCCGGACCCTGTGGTCGACGGTCGACCGTCCCAACCTCATGGTGAAGATCCCCGCCACGGTCGAGGGCCTGCCCGCCATCACCCAGGCGATCGGCGAGGGGATCAGCGTCAACACGACGCTCATCTTCTCCCTCGACCGCTACCGCGCCGTCGCCAACGCCTACCTCGACGGGCTCGAGCGCGCCCAGCGGGCCGGGATCGACCTCGCCAAGATCCGCGGGGTGGCGAGCTTCTTCGTCTCCCGCGTCGACAGCGAGATCGACGCGCGCCTGGACAAGATCGGCACCGACGAGGCCAAGGCCCTCAAGGGCAAGGCCGGCATCGCGAACGCGCGCCTGGCCTTCGAGGCGTACGAGGAGATCTTCTCCACCCCGCGCTGGGAGGAGCTCGCCGCCGCCGGCGCCCACCCGCAGCGCCCGCTCTGGGCGTCCACCGGTGTCAAGGACCCCGCCTACCCCGACACGATGTACGTCGACGAGCTCGTCGTCGACGGCGTCGTCAACACCATGCCGGAGAAGACCCTCGAGGCCGCGGCGGACCACGCGGACCTGCGCGGGGACACCGTGCACGGCACGTACGACGCCGCCCGGGCGCACCTCGACGCCCTCGAGCGCCTCGGCATCTCCTACACCGACGTCACCGACACCCTCGAGGCCGAGGGCGTCGAGAAGTTCGAGAAGAGCTGGGACGAGCTCCTCGAGACCGTCACCGCCGCGCTGGCACGGACGGCGGCGCGATGACCCGTCCCGCCACCGTCGTGTGGGCGGGTCCCGAGGAGGGCGCCGTGGTGGAGGTCAGCGCCACCGGCGACGCCGCCCGGGCCGTGGGCGACCACGTGCCCGGGCTCGTCGCCGAGAAGGTGGCCTCCCGCCTCGCCGCCCACGACCCCACCCTGTGGGGTGAGGCCGCCGAGGCCGAGGCCGCCGTCCGGCTCGCCTGGACCGACCTGCACGCCACCTCCCGCGCGCTGCTGGCTCCCCTGCGCGCCCTGCGGGAGGAGCTCGCCGCCGAGGGCGTCGACCGGGTCGTCCTGTGCGGCATGGGCGGTTCCTCGCTCGCGCCCGAGGTCGTCGCGGGCACCGCCGGCGCCCAGCTGACGGTCCTGGACTCCACCGACCCGGACCAGGTCCGCCGCGCCCTCGACGGGGACCTGCGCGCCACGGTCGTGGTCGTGTCCTCGAAGTCGGGCAGCACGCTCGAGACCGACTCCCACCGCCGGATCTTCGAGGCCGCGTTCGCCGACGCCGGGATCGACGCCGCGAGCCGGATCGTCGTCGTCACCGACCCCGGCTCGCCGCTCCACGAGGCGGCGACGGCGGCCGGCTACCGGGCCGTCTTCGAGGCCGGCCCTCACGTGGGTGGACGCTTCTCCGCGCTGAGCGCCTTCGGGCTCGTGCCCTCGGCCCTGGCGGGCGTCGACGTCGAGCAGCTCCTCGACGAGGCGGCGGAGGTCGCCGAGGTCTACGCCGAGGACTCCGAGGCCAACCCCGCGCTCGTCCTCGCCGCCGCCCTCGCCGGCACCGAGCCCCTGCGCGACAAGATCGTCCTGCGCGACGCCGGCTCCGGGCTGTTCCACCTCGGGGACTGGGTCGAGCAGCTCGTGGCCGAGTCCACCGGGAAGGACGGCACCGGCCTGCTGCCGGTGGTCGTCGGCTCGCGCGCGCCCGAGCTCGACGGCGCGGCTCCCGACGTCCTGCCGGTCGTGCTCCTGCCGCTCACCGACGACGCAGCACCGGGTTCCGACGACTCCAGCGGCGCTGACGACGACGCGGCCCGGACCGAGGTGACCGTCGCCGGCTCGCTCGGTGCGGTGCTGCTCCTGTGGGAGAACGCCGTCGCCATCGCGGGGCGGCTCCTCGGCGTCAACCCCTTCGACCAGCCCGACGTCGAGGCCGCCAAGTCCGCCGCTCGCGGCCTGCTGGAGTCCACCCCGCCGCCCGAGCGCCCCGCCTTCGAGGACTCCGGGGTGGAGGTGCGCGCGTCCGCGGAGCTCCTCGGCGGCGCGGACACGGTCGCGGGCGCCGTCGAGGCCCTCCTCGCCACCCTGGGCGAGCGGGGCTACCTCGCCGTCATGGCCTACCTCGACCGGGAGGGCCGCGCTGCGGACCTCCTCGGGGACGTGCGCGCGGACCTCGCCGCGCGCACCGGCCGGCCCGTCACCTTCGGGTGGGGCCCACGGTTCCTGCACTCGACCGGCCAGCTCCACAAGGGCGGCCCGGCCGTGGGCGCCTTCCTCCAGATCACCGGCGAGGCCGAGCACCAGGTGCTCGTGCCGGGCCGGGACTTCGACCTCGCCGCCCTCCTCGCCGCCCAGGCGGCCGGCGACGCCGCGGTGCTCGCCGGCCTCGGCCGGCCGGTGCTGCGGCTGCACGTGACCACCCCCGACGCCCTGGCGTGGCTCGCCGGCGTCCTGGCCGGACCGGTGAACCCATGAACGCGAACGTCAACCCCCTGCGCGACCCGCGCGACCGGCGCCTGCCCCGCATCGCCGGACCCTCCGGGGTGGTGATCTTCGGCATCACCGGCGACCTGGCGCGCAAGAAGCTCATGCCGGCGATCTACGACCTCGCCAACCGCGGCCTCCTGCCGCCGTCGTTCGCGCTCACCGGGTTCGGCCGGCGCGAGTGGTCCACCGAGCAGTTCGCCCAGGTGGTCCACGACGCCGTGCGCGAGAACGCCCGCACGCCCTTCGACGAGCGCACGTGGGCCCAGCTCGTCTCGGGCTTCCGGTTCGTCCAGGGCGAGTTCGACGACGACGACGCCTTCGACCGTCTCGCCGAGACCGTCCAGGGCCTCGACGCCGAGCGCGGCACCGGCGGCAACCACGCCTTCTACCTCTCCGTCCCGCCCGACGCCTTCCCCGTGGTGCTGCGCCAGCTCGCCCGCTCGGGCCTGTCGGACTCCACCGGCGACAGCTGGCGGCGCGTGGTCATCGAGAAGCCCTTCGGGCACGACCTGGCCTCCGCGCGGGCGCTCGACGACGTCGTCTCCGAGGTCTTCCCCCCGGACTCCGTCTTCCGCATCGACCACTACCTCGGCAAGGAGACGGTCCAGAACCTCCTCGCCATGCGGTTCGCCAACCAGCTCTTCGAGCCGATCTGGAACGCCAACCACGTCGACCACGTCCAGATCACCATGGCCGAGGACATCGGCATCGGCACCCGCGCCGGCTACTACGACGGCATCGGCGCGGCCCGCGACGTCATCCAGAACCACCTCCTGCAGCTCCTCGCGCTCACCGCGATGGAGGAGCCCGTCTCCTTCGACGCGGAGTCCCTGCGCGCCGAGAAGGAGAAGATCCTCTCCGCGGTCCGGCTGCCTCCGGACCTCTCCGCGCACACCGCCCGCGGCCAGTACGGCGCCGGCTGGCAGGGCGGGGAGGAGGTGCGCGGCTACCTCGAGGAGGACGGGATCCCCTCGGACACCGCCACCGAGACCTACGCCGCGCTGCGCCTGGACATCGACACCCGGCGGTGGGCCGGGGTGCCGTTCTACCTGCGGGCCGGCAAGCGGCTGGGCCGCCGGGTCACCGAGATCGCGGTGGTCTTCAAGCGGGCACCGCACCTGCCCTTCGACCTCTCCGCCACCCAGGAGCTGGGGCACAACGCCCTGGTCATCCGGGTCCAGCCGGACGAGGGGGTGACCATCCGGTTCGGCGCCAAGGTGCCCGGGACGGCGATGGAGGTCCGCGACGTCACCATGGACTTCGGGTACGGCCACGCCTTCACGGAGAACTCGCCGGAGGCCTACGAGCGGCTCATCCTCGACGTCCTCCTCGGCGACCCGCCGCTGTTCCCGCACCAGCGCGAGGTCGAGCTGTCGTGGCAGATCCTCGACCCGGTCATCAACCAGTGGGCCGCCGACGGCCGCCCGGAGACCTACCAGCCCGGGTCGTGGGGCCCGCCCAGCGCCGACGCCATGCTCGCCGCCGACGGCCGCACCTGGCGCCGGCCGTGAGCCCGGCCCGGACGACACGGCGCGAACGCCCGACGAGGAAGGACCAGCAGTGATCATCAACCTCCGGGGGACCACCTCGGCCAAGATCGGCAGCCGGCTCGTCTCCCTGCGGGAGGAGGGCGGCGCCGTCGCCCTGGGCCGGGTGCTGACCCTCGTCGTCCTCGCCGCCGACGACGCGACGGCGGAGCGGGCCATCCGCACCTCCAACGACGTCTCGCGCGAGCACCCCTCCCGCGTGATCGTCGTCCTGCCCGACGAGCCGCCGGCCGAGGGCACCCAGCCGCGCCTGGACGCCCAGATCCGGGTGGGCGGCGACGCCGGCGCGTCCGAGGTCATCGTGCTGCGGCCCCGCGGCGGGGGCGGCTCGACACCCGACACCCTCGTCATGCCGCTGCTGCTGCCCGACGCCCCGATCGTGGCGTGGTGGCCGACCGACCCGCCCGCCGCGCCCTCGCAGCACCCCATCGGCCTCATGGCCCAGCGCCGGATCACCGACTCCACGCTGTGCCCCGACCCGGCCAAGGCCCTGACCGCGCTGGCGCAGAACTACTCCCCCGGCGACTCCGACCTCGCCTGGGCGGGGCTGACGCTGTGGCGCAGCATCCTCGCCGCCGCCCTCGACGAGCCGCCGCTGGACCCCGTCACGGCCGTGACGGTCTCGGGCTCCCCGGTCCACCCGTCGGTGGACCTGCTCGCGGCGTGGCTGGGCCTGCGCCTGGGCTGCCCGGTGGAGATCCGCGGCGAGGGCCACGACGCCATCAGCGGCGTCGTCCTCGAGCGGGCCTCGGGCCCCATCTCCCTGCAGCGCCCGCAGGGCTCGGCCGTCGCGGCGCTGTCCCGGCCGGGACGGCCCGACCAGTACGTCAACCTGCCCATCCGCGACGTGCGCAACGGCCTCATGGAGGAGCTGCGCCGTCTCGACCCGGACGTCACCTACGGGCAGGTGCTCACCGAGGGCCTGGCGCTGCTGGGGGCGCCCGCGCTGCAGGCCTGAGCCCGCCGGAAGCCTGAGCCGGCAGGCCTGAGCACGAACGAGCCCGGCCCCGCGGCGTCTGCCGCGGGGCCGGGCTCGTGTCGGGCGAGGGGCTCGGTCAGCCCCCTCGGCGCTCCCGCAGGGCGGCGAGGGCCTCGTCGAGGAGCGCGGCGCCGTCCTCGTCGGAGCGGCGCTCCTTCACGTACGCGAGGTGGGTCTTGTAGGGCTCGTTCTTGGTCGGCGAGGGCGGGTTCTCCTTGTCCTGGCCGGCCGGCCCGCCGCACCGCGGGCAGTCCCACGTCTCGGGGATGACGATGTCGGGCTCCTTGGCGAAGCTCGGGCGCACCTCGTGGCCCTGGTTGCACCAGTAGGACACCCACACCCGGGGGGCCGCCTCGCCGCGCTCGGCCTCACCCATGGGGCCCGCACCGACACGCGAACCACGGATCGCACTTCCACCAGCCACGTCGCTACTCCTAGATCTCGAACTTCTGGATCAGACCGAGCAGCACCACGGCGGTCGTCCACACGAGCGCGACGCCGATGGTGATCCGGTTGAGGTTACGCTCGGCCACGCCGGAGGAGCCGATGGAGCTCGACAGCCCGCCGCCGAACATGTCCGACAGCCCGCCGCCCTTGCCCTTGTGCATGAGGACGGTCATGACGAGGAAGATGCTGGTGATCACCAGCACGACCTCGATGATGATCCGAAGGACGTCCACGGGCTCTCCGTTCCGTTCGTTGGGGCGGCGTCCGCTCGCCCGGTACAGGATAGGTGATCGCCGCGCGGGCTCGGCGCACGACCGCGCCGCGGACGCGCCCGTACCTCCGGGGGCACCGAGCACGACGCACCGCGGGGGAGGCCGACGGGCGCCGGCCTCCCCCGCGACGCGTGCTGCTACAGACCGACCTGGTGGTCCTGGAAGCGCACGATGGCCGCGAACTCCTCGGCCTGGAGGCTCGCGCCGCCCACGAGGGCGCCGTCGACGTCCTCCTTCGCCATGATCGAGGCGACGTTGGACGACTTCACCGAGCCGCCGTAGAGCACGCGCACCGTCTGGGCGACGGAGTCGTCGTACAGCTCGGCCAGCCGCCCGCGGATCGCGCCGCAGACCTCCTGGGCGTCCTCCGGCGTCGCCACCTCACCGGTGCCGATGGCCCAGACCGGCTCGTAGGCCACGACGGTCCGCGCGGCCTCGTCCGCGCTGAGCCCGGCGTAGGCGCCGTCCAGCTGGGCGAGGGTGTAGGAGACCTGGTCGCCCGCCTTGCGCACGTCCAGGCCCTCACCGACGCAGATGATCGGCGTGATGCCCGCGCCGAGCGCGGCCTTGGCCTTGGCGCCGACGAGGGCGTCGTCCTCGCCGTGGTACTGCCGGCGCTCGGAGTGCCCGACGACCGCGTAGCTGACGCCGAGCTTGGCGAGCATCGTCGCCGAGATCTCGCCGGTGTACGCGCCGGAGGCCTGCGCCGAGACGTCCTGGGCGCCGTAGCGGATGTCGAGCTTGTCGCCGTCGACGAGGGTCTGCACCGAGCGCAGGTCCGTGAACGGCGGCACGACGACGACCTCGACGGCCGCGGCGTCGTGCTTGGCGTCCTTGAGGGTCCAGGCGAGCTTCTGGACGAGCGCGATGGCCTCGTGGTGGTCGAGGTTCATCTTCCAGTTGCCCGCCATGAGGGGCGTGCGGGTGGTGGCCATGGGTCAGTCCTCCAGGACGGCGATGCCGGGGAGGGTCTTGCCCTCCAGGAACTCCAGGGAGGCGCCGCCGCCCGTGGAGATGTGCGAGAAGGTCGACTCGTCGAACCCGAGGGTGCGCACCGCCGCGGCGGAGTCGCCGCCACCGACGATGGTGAAGCCGTCGGCGTCGGACATCGCCTGGGCGACGGCGCGGGTGCCGGCGGCGAAGGCGTCGAACTCGAACACGCCCATGGGGCCGTTCCAGACGATGGTCCGCGCGTCGGCGATCTTGGCCGCGAAGGCCTTGGCGGACTCCGGACCGATGTCCAGGCCCATCTGGTCGTCCGGGATCGCGTCCGCGGCGACGACGGTGGCCGGCGCGTCGGCCTTGAACTCCGGCGCCACGACGATGTCGGTGGGCAGGACGATCTCGACGCCCTTCTCCTGCGCCTGGGCGAGGTAGCCCTTGACGGTCTCGACCTGGTCCTCCTCGAGCAGGGACTTCCCGACGCCGTGGCCCTGGGCCGCGAGGAAGGTGAAGACCATCCCGCCACCGATGAGGAGGCGGTCGGCCTTGCCCAGGAGGTTGGCGATGACGCCGAGCTTGTCGGAGACCTTCGAGCCGCCGAGCACGACGACGTAGGGACGCTCGGGGTTCTCGGTGGCCCGGCGCAGGGAGTCGATCTCCTTGAAGACCAGGGTGCCCGCCGCGTGCGGGAGCCGCTGGGCGACGTCGAAGACCGACGCCTGCTTGCGGTGGACGACGCCGAACCCGTCGGAGACGTAGACGTCGGCCAGCGCCGCGAGCTCGTCGGCCAGGGCGCCGCGCTCGGCCTCGTCCTTGGAGGTCTCGCGGGCGTCGAAGCGGATGTTCTCGAGCAGGGCGACGTCGCCGTCGGCCAGGCCCTCGACGACGGCGCGGGCGTCCTCGCCCACCGTGTCCTTGGCCAGGACGACGTCCTGGCCGAGGAGCTCGCCCAGGCGCGCCGCGACCGGCGCGAGGGAGTACTTGGCCTCCGGCGCACCCTTGGGGCGGCCGAGGTGCGCGGTGACGACGACGCGGGCGCCGGCCTTCGTCAGCGCGGCGAGCGTGGGCAGGGCGGCGCGGATGCGGCCGTCGTCGGTGATGGTGGTGCCGTCGAGCGGGACGTTGAAGTCGGAGCGGACGAGCACGCGCTTGCCGCGCAGGTCGCCGAGGTCCTCGATGGTCTTCATGCTTCTCCTTGGGTCCTGACAGGCGGACGTCCGCGTGCGCGAGCCTTCAGCTGCGCACGCGGACGTCCGTACTTCCGGCGGGTGGTGGGTCAGAGACGCGCGCCCACGTACTCCGAGAGCTTCACCAGCGAGCTGGCGTAGCCGTACTCGTTGTCGTACCAGGCGACGACCTTGACCTGGTTGCCGATGACCTTGGTCAGGCCGGCGTCGAAGATCGAGGGGTGCGGGTTGCCGACGATGTCGGCGGAGACGATCGGGTCCTCGGTGTACTCGAGGACGTCCTTGAGCTCCTCGCTCTCCGAGGCCTTCTTGATGGCGGCGTTGACCTCCTCGACGGTGACGTCGCGGCCCGCGGTGAAGGTGAGGTCGGTGGCGGAGCCGGTCGGGGTCGGCACGCGCATGGCGTAGCCGTCGAGCTTGCCCTTGAGCTGGGGCAGGACCAGCGAGACGGCCTTGGCCGCGCCGGTGGACGTCGGGATCATCGACAGGGCGGCGGCGCGGGCGCGACGCAGGTCGCGGTGCGGGCCGTCCTGGAGGTTCTGGTCGGCGGTGTACGCGTGGATGGTGGTCATGAGACCGCGCACGATGCCGAACTCGGCGTCGAGCACCTTGGCCATGGGGGCCAGGCAGTTCGTGGTGCACGAGGCGTTGGAGATGATGTGGTGGTTCGCCGGGTCGTACTCGGTGTGGTTCACGCCGACGACGAAGGTGGCGTCCTCGTTCTTCGCGGGCGCGGAGATGATGACCTTCTTGGCCCCGGCGGCGATGTGCTTGCCGGCGGACTCGGCGTCCACGAAGCGGCCGGTGGACTCGATGACGATGTCGGCGCCGAGCTCGCCCCACGGCAGCGCGGCGGGGTCCTTCTCCTCGAGGGCCTTGAAGGTCTGGCCGCCCACGGTGATGGAGTCCTCGGTGAACGACACGTCCTCCTTGAGGACGCCGAAGACGGAGTCGTACTTGAGCAGGTGGGCCAGCGTCTTGTTGTCGGTGAGGTCGTTGACACCCACGATCTGGATGTCGGCGCCGGAGGCCAGCACAGCGCGGGTGAAGTTGCGGCCGATGCGGCCGAAGCCGTTGATGCCGACGCGGATGGTCACTATGTCCTCCTGGAGTGCGCCGCTCGGCGCACGCATTGTCCGGATCTCGTCAGCACCGCTCTGGGTGCTCCTGGACCCTGGACCGCCTCGCGCCGGGGCGCGTGGGCGGGCCGGTCCAGCAGGTCCAAGACTACCCAGTTGTGGCGATTCGTCGCGGGGGACCATCGTCCACGGACACCCTGTGAGAACGCCCACAAGGGACGTTCGCCGCACGGGCCGCGGGGCGGGTTACAGGTCGAGCATGTCCGGGGTGAGGATCGCCTCGGTGTCCGGGATGCCCTTTTCCCTGGCGCGCTTGTCCGCCATGGCCAGCAGGCGCCGGATCCGGCCCGCGACCGCGTCCTTGGTCAGCGGCGGGTTCGAGAGCTGGCCCAGCTCCTCCAGGGAGGCCTGCTTGTGCTCCAGGCGCAGCCGGCCGGCCTCGACGAGGTGCTCGGGGACCTCCTCGCCGAGGATCTCGAACGCGCGCTCCACCCGGGCGCCGGCGGCGACCGCGGCGCGGGCCGAGCGGCGCAGGTTGGCGTCGTCGAAGTTCGCCAGCCGGTTCGCGGTGCCGCGGACCTCCCGGCGCATCCGCCGCTCCTCCCAGACGAGGACGGCGTCGTGCGCCCCCATCCGGGTGAGCATCGCCGAGATCGCGTCGCCGTCGCGGATGACGACGCGGTCGATGCCGCGCACCTCCCGGGCCTTGGCGACGACGTTCATCCGGCGGGCGGCACCGACGAGGGCCAGCGCGGCCTCGGGGCCGGGGCAGGTGACCTCGAGCGAGCTCGACCGCCCCGGCTCGGTGAGCGAGCCGTGGGCGAGGAAGGCGCCGCGCCAGGCCGCCGTCGCCTCGGCGACGCCGGCGGAGACCACCTGGGGCGGCAGGCCCCGCACGGGACGCCCGCGGGTGTCGAGCAGGCCGGTCTGGCGGGCCAGCGACTCGCCGTCCTTGACGACGCGGACGACGTAGCGGTTGCCGCGGCGCAGGCCGCCGCCGGAGACGACGATGATGTCGCTGGAGTGGCCGTACACCTCCTGCATCGTCTGGCGCAGGCGGCGGGCGGCGATCGCGGTGTCGAGCTCGGCCTCGACGACGATGCGCCCGGAGATGATGTGCAGCCCGCCGGCGAACCGGAGGGTCGCGGCCACCTCGGCCTTGCGGGCCGACACCTTGTCCACCCGCAGCCGGGCGAGCTCGTCCTTCACGGCGGAGGTCAACGACATGCCGGTCATCTTCGCACTCATCCTCGGGTGGTTCCTCCCGGCCCTCGTGGGCCCGGCTCGGGCTCGACGTCGCCGAGCACCCCCTCGAACGCGTCCCGGAACGCCGCCGCCAGCCGCAGCGGGTCGTGGCGCGGGGACCCGTCGCCCACCCCCACCTGGCGCAGCAGCAGCGTGGCACCGGCCGCCGCGGCGGCGTCGGCGAGGTCGTCGAGGTCCTCCACCGCCGCCGGGTCGGCCACGACGACGTCCAGGCGGAGATCGGGGGCGTGGCTGTGCAGCGAGCGCATGTGGTCCGCGGCGGTCATCCCCTCCGTCTCGCCGTGCTGGGCGGAGAGGTTGAGGGTGAGCGCGCGGCGGGCGCGCGTCTCGTGCAGCGCGGCGGCGAGCTCGGGGACGAGCAGGTGCGGGATGACCGAGGTGTACCAGGAGCCGGGCCCGAGGACGACCCAGTCGGCGGCGCGGACGGCGGCCACCGCCTCGGGGCTGGCGGGCGGGTTCTCGGGGATGATCCGCACCTGCTCGACGACGCCGGTGCACACCGCGACGGCGGACTGGCCGCGGATCGTCTCGGTGCCGTGCTCGCCGCGCACGGTCGCCTCGATCTCCAGCGGCACCGACGCCATCGGCAGCACCCGCCCGCGCACCCCGAGCAGGCGCCCCACCCAGTCCAGGCCGGCCACGGGGTCGCCGAGGAGCTCCCAGAGCGCCACGATGAGCAGGTTCCCGACGGCGTGGTTGTCCAGCGGGCCCGCGGTGCGGAACCGGTGCTGGAGCACGTCGCGCCAGGTGAGGCCCCACTCGCCGTCGTCGCACAGGGCCGACAGGGCCATCCGCAGGTCGCCGGGCGGGAGGACGCCGAGCTCGCCGCGCAGGCGGCCGGAGGAGCCGCCGTCGTCGGCGACCGTGACGACGGCCGTGACGTTCTGCGTGATGTGCCGTAGGGCGCCGAGGGTGGCGGCGAGGCCGTGCCCGCCGCCGAGGGCGACGACGGCCGGGCCGCGGGCACCGGGCTCGAGGCCGATGGGGCGGGCACCGGGCTCGAGGCCCGGCCCGCGGGCACCGGGCCCCGGGCCGGACGGGCGGAGGTTGGGCTCCACGCCGTCCCGGAGGGGTTCGGTCATTCCCGCCCCAGGTCCCGGTGGAGGGTGCGGACGGACTGGCCGTGCTCCCGCAGTCGCTGCGCGATCGCCTCGGTCATGGCGACCGAGCGGTGCTTGCCGCCGGTGCAGCCCACGGCGATGGTGACGAAGGGCTTGAGCTCGTTGAGGTAGCCGTCCAGCACGGGGGCGATGGCGTCGACGTACCGGTCGGCGAAGAGCGTGGCGCCCTCCTGGCCAAGCACGTAGTCGGCGACCGGCTTGTCCTTGCCGGTGAGGTGGCGCAGCTCGCTGACCCAGTACGGGTTGGTGAGGAACCGGACGTCGACGACGTGGTCGGCGTCGAGCGGCAGGCCGTACTTGAAGCCGAAGGAGACCACGGTGACCCGCAGCGGGCGGTCGGCCTCCCCCGCGACGGTCTCGCGGACCTTCCGGGCGAGGTCGTGCACCGACATCTCGGTGGTGTCGATGACGACGTCCGCGCGGCGGCGCAGCGTGCCCAGGAGCTTGCGCTCCTCACCGATCCCGTCGAGCAGGCGCCGGTCGCCCTGGAGCGGGTGGGGACGGCGCACGGACTCGTAGCGGCGGACCAGCTCGTCGTCCGAGGCGTCGAGGAAGACGATCCGGTACTCCGTACCCTGGGCGCGCAGCTGGTCGAGGACGTCGACGAGCTCGGTGAAGAACTCCCCGCTGCGCACGTCGACGACCGCCGCGAGCCGGTGCACGCCCCCCTCGGCGGGGGTCATCATCCGGGCCAGCGCCCCGAGCATCCGCGGGGGCAGGTTGTCCACGACGTACCAGTCGAGGTCCTCCAGCGCGGCGGCGGCGCGGGAACGGCCGGCGCCGGACATGCCGGAGATGATGAGCAGCTCGGGGACCTCGGCGGGCGCGAGCGGGGTGGTCTCGTCGAGCACGGGGATGCCCTCGGGGACGGTGGGCGGCCGTGCGTCGGATCCGTTCTCGCTCATGGGGCCAGGATGCCAGGTCAGCGGCCCGGGCGTGCCCGGTGGTGCGGCGGTCGTCAGGCCCGGTGGTGCGGCGGTCGTCAGGCCCGGTGGTGCGGCGGTCGTCAGGCCCGGTGCCGGCCGGACGCCGCGCCGAGGCGACGTCCGCCTCGCGCCACGCACCGCGCGCAACGCACCGCGCGCCGCGCGCCGGCGGTCCTACCCGGGCGACCCGGCGGAGGGCGGCGACCCCAGGGCCTCCAGCACCGCGACGGCGGTGCGCGGCCCCACGCCCTTGACGGCGGCGACCTCCTCGACGGAGGCGGCACGGATGTTCTTCACCGACCCGAAGGCCTTGAGCAGCGCGGCCTGCCGGGTGGGCCCCAGCCCGGGGACGCCGTCGAGGACGGAGCGGGTCATCGCCTTGGCCCTGCGGGAGCGGTGGTGGCTGATGGCGAAGCGGTGGGACTCGTCGCGCAGGTGCTGCAGGAGGTACAGCGCCGGCGAGGTGCGCGGCAGGACGACCGGGAAGTCGTCCCCCGGGAGCCACACCTCCTCCAGGCGCTTGGCGAGCCCGACGAGGGCGACGTCCTCGACGCCGAGGTCGGCCAGGGCCCGGGCGGCCGCCGCCACCTGGGGCTGGCCGCCGTCGACGACGACGAGGTTGGGCGGGTACGCGAAACGGCGCGCCCGGCCCGTGGTGGGGTCGACCGGCCCGGAGCGCAGCGGCACGCCGTCGTCGTCGAGCTGGTCGGGGTCCTGATCCGCCAGGGCGGCGCCCACGGCGCGCTCGGCGGTGTCGTGCGCACCGGGGTCGCCGTTCTCCCGGGCCTCGGCCATCGCCTCGCGCTCGGCGAGGTAGCGCCGGAACCGCCGGCGGAGCACCTCGTCCATCGCGGCGGTGTCGTCGCGGGCCCCCTCGCCGTCCTCGCCGCGGACGATGAAGTGCCGGTACTCGGACTTCTTGGGCAACCCGTCCTCGAACACGACCATGGAGCCGACCTGGTGGCTGCCCTGGGTGTGGGAGATGTCGTAGCACTCGATGCGCAGGGGCGACTCGGACAGCCCCAGGGCCTCCTCGAGCTCGCGCAGCGCCTGCGAGCGGCTCGTGAGGTCGCCGGCCCGCCGGCTCTTGTGGAGCCGGAGCGCCTGCTCGGCGTTGGTCCGCACGGTCTCGGCGAGGGTCTTCTTGTCCCCGCGCTGCGGCACCCGGATGGACACCCGCGACCCGCGCAGGCCCGAGAGCCACTCCGTGAGTCCCGCGAGGTCCTCCGGCAGGACGGGCACGAGGATCTCGCGCGGCACCGCCGTCGTCGGGGTGTGCACGACGTCGTCGACGCTGGTCGCCTCGCCGTCGCGCACGCGGCGCCGCGACTTGCCCACGGAGCGCTCGTCGGTCGGGGCGACAGGGGCGGCGAACGCCTCGGCGTCGCCGTAGACCTGCTGGAGGAGGTGCTCGACGAGCCCGGCGTCGTCGAGGTCCTCGACCCGTTCGACCACCCAGCCGCGCTGGCCGCGGATGCGCCCGCCCCGGACGTGGAAGACCTGCACGGAGGCCTCGAGGTCGTCGGCGACGAGGGCGAAGACGTCGGCGTCGGTGCCGTCGGGCAGGACGACGGCGTTCTTCTCCACCACCCGGCGCAGGGCCGCGACGTCGTCGCGCAGCCGGGCGGCACGCTCGTAGTCCTGCGCGGCCGCGGCCGCGCGCATCTCCTTCTCGAGGCGGCGCAGGTGCGGGCCCGTCTCGCCCTCCATGAACCGGCAGAACTCCTCGGCGAGCTCGCGGTGGTCCTCGGGGGAGATCCGTCCCACGCACGGCGCGGAGCACTTGTCGATGTAGCCGAGCAGGCAGGGGCGGCCCGAGGACGCCGCCCGGCGGTAGACCCCGGGCGAGCAGGTCCGCACCGGGAAGACCCGCAGGAGCAGGTCGACCGTCTCGCGGATCGCCCACGCGTGGGTGTACGGGCCGAAGTAGCGGGTGCCCTTGCGCTTGGCGCCGCGCATGACCTGGACGCGGGGGATCTCCTCCCCCATGGTCACGGCGAGGAACGGGTAGGACTTGTCGTCGCGGTACTTGACGTTGAACCGCGGGTCGAACTCCTTGATCCAGGCGTACTCCAGCGCGAGGGACTCGACCTCGGTGCCCACCACCGTCCACTCCACCGAGGACGCCGTGGTGACCATCTGCCGCGTGCGCTGGTGCAGCGCGGAGGGATCCTGGAAGTAGCTGGCGAGGCGCGAGCGCAACGACTTGGCCTTGCCGACGTAGACGACCCGGCCGTGCGGGTCGCGGAAGCGGTAGACCCCCGGTGCGTCGGGCACCTCCCCTGGCGCGGGTCGGTAGGTGGACGGGTCGGCCATGTGTTCGAGCCTACGTCAGGACGGCGACCCTGCCGTCCCGGCGCCGCAGGTGCTACGGGGCGGGTCTCAGTGGGCGTGCACGGGCTCCACCCGCACGGGGAAGCTCACGGACCGGGCGACGTGGTTGTGCTCACGGGCCTCGTGGTGCAGCCGCGCCGCGGTCTCCTCCCCCACCGGATCGGCGTACGTGACGCGCGGGCGCAGCACCACCTCGACGAACGGCCCGGAGCCGGCGCCCTCGACCCGCTGCGTGGCGATGGCCCGGTCGGTGTAGGCGAGGACGACGACGCCGTGCTTGGCGGCCGTGCGCAGGAACCACAGCATCTGCGCCTGCGAGATCGAGCCGACGAACAGCTCCTCCGCGCGGTAGCGGCTGACGTCGGTACGCACCTTGAGGTCGGAGGTGGCCAGGAGCGTGGGCTTGCCCTCCACCCGCACCTCGTGGTCGCGCGAGTAGCTCGTGTAGCTGGCCGTGCCGCGTTCGTCCGCGCCCGTCCAGTCGACCGTGACGTTGTACGTCTGGAGTGCTCCCATGCCGACACGCTAGCCGTCACACGCGGCCCGGGCGAGGACCTCTGCCCGCGCCGTGCCGATCCCACGCCCGGGCGCGCTCCCGGCGGGTTGCCCGGCCGGCGGGCTGCGGGTGCCCGGCCGGCGGGCTGCGGGTGCCCGGCCGCCGGGCGGCTGGGCGTCCCTCAGACCCCGGCCGGCACCCGCCGGTCCTGCAGCGCCTCGGCGAGGAACTGCCCCGTGTAGGACCCGGCGACGCGGGCGACCTGCTCGGGCGTCCCGGTGGCCACGACCGTGCCGCCGCCGGAGCCGCCCTCCGGGCCCATGTCCACCACCCAGTCGGCGCTCTTGATGACGTCGAGGTTGTGCTCGATGACGACGACCGTGTTGCCCTTGTCCACCAGCCCCTGGAGGACGGCGAGCAGCTTGCGGATGTCCTCGAAGTGCAACCCCGTGGTGGGCTCGTCGAGGACGTACACCGTCCGGCCGGAGGAGCGCTTCTGCAGCTCCGAGGCGAGCTTGACCCGCTGGGCCTCCCCGCCGGAGAGGGTGGGGGCGGGCTGCCCGAGCCGGACGTAGCCGAGCCCGACGTCGGCGAGCGTGCGCAGGTGCCGGGTGATCCCGGGGACGGCGCCGAAGAACTCGGCCGCCTCCTCGATCGGCATCTGCAGCACCTCGGCGACCGTCTTGCCCTTGAAGTGGACCTCGAGGGTCTCCCGGTTGTACCGCGCGCCCTCGCAGACCTCGCAGGGGACGTAGACGTCGGGGAGGAAGTTCATCTCGATCTTCAGCGTGCCGTCGCCCTTGCACGCCTCGCACCGCCCGCCCTTGACGTTGAACGAGAACCGGCCCGGCCCGTACCCGCGGACCTTGGACTCGGTCGTCTCGGCGAAGAGCTTGCGGACGTGGTCCCACACGCCGGTGTACGTGGCCGGGTTGGACCGCGGGGTGCGCCCGATCGGCGACTGGTCGACGTGGACGACCTTGTCGAGGTCGTCGATGCCTGTGACCCTCGTGTGCCGGCCCGGCACGGAGCGGGCGCGGTTGAGCTGGTTCGCGAGCACCTGGTACAGGATGGAGTTGACGAGCGTCGACTTGCCCGAGCCGGAGACGCCCGTGACGGCGACGAGGGTGCCCAGCGGGAAAGAGACGGTGACGTTGCGGAGGTTGTTCTCCTTGGCGCCCACCACCGTGATCTGCCGGCTCTTGTCGACCTTGCGCCGCTTGGTCGGTGTGACGATCTGCCGCCGCCCGGACAGGTAGGCGCCCGTGACGGACTCCTCCGCCGCGAGGAGGCCCTCGAGGTGCCCGGAGTGCACCACCTTGCCGCCGTGCTCGCCCGCCCCCGGACCGATGTCCACCACCCAGTCCGCGGCGCGGATGGTGTCCTCGTCGTGCTCGACGACGATGAGGGTGTTGCCCAGGTCCCGCAGCCGGGTGAGGGTGTCGATGAGACGACGGTTGTCCCGCTGGTGCAGCCCGATGCTGGGCTCGTCCAGGACGTAGAGCACGCCGACGAGACCCGAGCCGATCTGCGTCGCGAGCCGGATGCGCTGCGCCTCGCCGCCCGAGAGGGTCGCCGCACCGCGCGAGAGGGTGAGGTAGCTCAGCCCGACGTCGAGGAGGAACCCGAGGCGGGCGTGGATCTCCTTGAGGACCTGACCGGCGATGGCGCTCTCGCGCTGCCCGAGCACCAGGGAGTCGAGGAACGCCTTGGCGTCGGCGATCGACAGGTCCGACAGCTGGGCGATCGACAGGTCGCCGATCCGCACGGACAGGACCTCCGGCTTGAGCCGCGCACCCTTGCAGACCGGGCACGCCACCTCGCGCATGTAGCCCTCGTACCGCTCCCGCGACCACTCCGACTCGGTCTCGGCGTGCTTGCGCCGGACGAACGAGACGGCGCCCTCGAAGCCGGAGGTGTAGGCCCGCTCCCGGCCCCACCGGTTGCGGTAGCGCACCCGGACCTCGTAGTCGTTGCCGTGCAGGACGGCGTCCTTGGCCCGCTTGGGCAGCGCACGCCAGGGCGCGTCGACGGAGAAGTCGAGCTGCTCGGCCAGGGCCCGCAGCTGGCGCAGGAAGTACTCCGACTGGGCGGCCCACGGGGCCACCGCACCCTCGGCGAGGCTCAGCTCCTCGTCGGGGACGATGAGCTCGGGGTCGACCTCGAGGCGCGAGCCGATGCCCGAGCACTCCGGGCACGCGCCGTAGGGGGCGTTGAAGGAGAAGGTCCGCGGCTCGATCTCCTCGAGCGCGAGCGGGTGGTCGTTGGGGCAGGCGCGCTTCTCGGAGTAGCGCCGCTCGCGGGCGGGGTCGTCGGCGTCGAGGTCGACGAGCTCGACGAGCACGAGGCCGTCGGCGAGCCGCAGCGCCGTCTCGACGGAGTCGGTGAGGCGCTGGCGGACGTTCTCCCGGACGACGAGGCGGTCGACGACCACCTCGATGTCGTGCTTGAGCTTCTTCTCCAGCGTCGGCGGCTCACTGAGCGGGACGACCTCGCCGTCGACCCGGGCGCGGGCGAAGCCCTGGGACTGCAGGTCCCGGAAGAGCTCGGAGTACTCCCCCTTGCGACCGCGCACCACCGGGGCGAGGACCTGGAACCGCGTGCCCTCGGGCATCTCGCGCAGCCGGTCGACGATCTGCTGGGGGGTCTGGGCGGTGACCCGTTCGCCGCACACCGGGCAGTACTGGGTGCCGGCGCGCGAGAAGAGCAGCCGGAGGTAGTCGTGCACCTCGGTGATCGTGCCGACGGTCGACCGCGGGTTGCGGTTGGTCGACTTCTGGTCGATCGACACCGCCGGCGACAGGCCCTCGATAAAGTCGACGTCGGGCTTGTCCATCTGCCCCAGGAACTGCCGGGCGTAGGACGAGAGCGACTCGACGTAGCGGCGCTGGCCCTCGGCGAAGATGGTGTCGAACGCGAGGGACGACTTCCCCGACCCGGACAGGCCCGTGAACACCACGAGGCTGTCGCGCGGGAGGTCGATGGAGACGTTGCGGAGGTTGTGCTCGCGCGCGCCGCGCACGAGAAGCTGGTCACTCACCCCAAGATGATAGGCAGAACTGACCCACATCGCACGAGTGTTCGATGTCACGTCCGCGTCCGGAGGAACCGATGCCCCGTCCCGAGCCGCACGACGGCGCCGGCTCCCCCGCCATGCCCGACCCGGACGACGCCCGCTCCCCCGCCGCCGTGCCCGACCCGGAGAACGCCGCCTCCCACGTCCATCCCGGCGGCCCGCCCGTCGTCCACCGCCTGGGGCCGGTGACCCTGACCAAGCTCTCCGTCTCCGCCGAGGACAACAACGCCTACCTCGTCTCGGTGCCCGGCGCGCAGATCCTGGTCGACGCCGCCGACGACGCCCCCCGCCTGCTCGAGCTCGTCGCCGCGAGCGGCGACCCGCTGACCGCCGTCGTCACCACGCACCGGCACTGGGACCACCACCGCGCGCTCGCCGCCGTGGTGGCGGCGACGGGGGCGCAGGTCCTCGCGGGCGCGCAGGACGCGTCGGAGCTGCCCGTGCCGGCGGACCGGCTGCTCGTGCACGGCGCCACCGTCGCCGTCGGGGACCTCACGCTCGACGTCGTCGCGCTGCGCGGGCACACCCCCGGCTCGGTGGCGCTGGCCCTGACCGAGCCGGCGAGCGCACCGAATCCGGGCCGCGTGCACCTGCTCACCGGGGACTCGCTGTTCCCGGGCGGGCCGGGCCGGACGTGGTCGCCGGCGGACTTCACCTCGCTCATGGACGACCTGGCCGAGCGGGTGTTCGCCCGCTTCGGCGACGACACGGTCGTCCACCCGGGCCACGGGGACGGGACCACGGTCGGCGCAGAGCGCCCGCACCTGCAGCAGTGGCGCGCCCGCGGGTGGTGACCGCGACCCCTGGCGGGCCGCGCGCCGCTACCCTGACGACCATGACGATCTTCGCCGTCGAGTACGTCTACGACCTCAACCGCACCAAGGACATCGAGACGCTCCGCCCCCAGCACCGGGCCTTCCTCTCCGACCTCAACGGCAAGGGTGTCGTCATCGCCTCCGGGCCGTGGCTCGACAACGCCACCCCCGGCGCGCTGCTGCTGGTCCGGGCGGAGAACCACGACGAGGCCGTCAAGGCGCTCGACCCCGACCCGTTCCACCGGGCCCACCTCATCACCCGCCGCACCGCCCGCGCGTGGAAGCCGGTCATCGGCGACATCAGGTGATCGGACGCGCGCTGCGCACCTGGGTGGACCCGTTCGTCGTCGCGCTCGTCCTCGTCCTCCTCCTCGGTCTGCTCGTCCCCGTCCCCGCGGCCGTGCGCGACGTCGTCGCCACGGCCGGCGACGTCGCCGTCACGGTGCTCTTCCTCGTGTACGGCATGCGGCTGTCCACCCGGGAGGTGCTCGCGGGCATGCGCAACGTGCGCCTCCAGGGCGGCATCCTGGCCGCCACCTACCTGCTCTTCCCGCTGCTCGGCCTGCTGCTGCACGCCGCCGCGGTGCCGCTGCTCGGGGCGGCGCTCGCGACCGGCATGCTCTACCTCACCCTGCTGCCGTCGACGGTCCAGTCGTCGGTCTCCTTCACCTCCATCGCACGCGGGAACGTCGCCGGGGCGATCACGGCGGCCACGCTCTCCAACGTCCTGGGCATGGTGGTCACGCCGCTGCTGGTCCTCGCGCTCATGGGCCGCTCGGGCTCGGTCGGTCTGGGCGGCCTGCGCGACGTCCTGCTCCAGCTGCTCCTCCCGTTCGTCGTGGGCCAGCTCCTCCAGCCGTTCGTCGGCGGATGGGTCCGGGCTCGGCGGTGGCTGACGCTCACGGTGGACCGCGGGACGATCCTGCTCGTGGTCCTCGGCGCCGTGACCGCGGCCACGGCGGCCGGCGTGTGGGAGGGGGTCACGTGGGGCATGGTCGCCGCGCTGCTGCTCCTCTCCGCCGCGCTCCTGGCGGTGATGCTCTCCGCCACGTGGACGGGTGGGCAGGCGCTGGGGCTGGACCGGGCCGACCGGGTCGCCCTGCTCATGGCGGGCTCGAAGAAGTCCCTCGCGACCGGCCTGCCGATGGCGGCCGTCCTCTTCCCGGTCGCGACGGCGGCCACGATCGCGGTGCCCGTCATCATCTTCCACCAGCTCCAGCTCGTCGTGGCGGCGGTGCTGGCGCGGCGGCTGGCGGTCCGGGCCGACTGACCCTCGATCTCCGACCGCCGCGGTCGCAATCCGTGCGGGGTCGACGGCCGTACCACCGGTGACGACGTCCCACGACGACGTGGGGCGCCCCGCCGACGAAGGAGTCAGCATGAGCGTGCGCAGGATCCTCGCCACAGCCATCTGTGCGGCCGGCCTCGTGGTCGCCCCCGCCGTAGGGGCCTCGGCCCACGTCCACGGCATCAACCCGCTGCGCTGCACACCGGCCGCGGACAACGCCGGCGCCCGGCAGACCGAGCAGACCCCCGCCGGGCAGGGCGGGCCGCTCACCGGTGTGGGCATCATCCCGATCGCGATGGGCGGCAACGTCGAGCGGCGGGACGCGGACCACTTCGGGGCCTGCAAGGAGTAGACCCGCCGTCAGAGCCCGGCGGCGGCCGCCGTCAGAGCCCGGCGGCGGCCGCCGAGATCGCCTCGGCGGCGGCACGTACCGCGGCGACGTCCTCCTCGGGCACGCACCCGTCGGGGAGGGTGACGGTCGTCAGGGCGAGCTCGACGGCCGCCACGACCCGGCCGGTCGCGTCCCGCACCGGTGCGGCCACCGAGGTGAGGCCACGCTGCAGCTCCTCGGCCACGACGCAGTGGCCCTGCGCCCGCACGCCGGCGAGCGTCGCGACCAGCTTGCCGTCGTCGTCATCCTCCGCCGACGGGGCGGAGACGCCGCCGCGCAGCACGTCGCGGAGGGCGTCCTCGGGGAGCGCGGCGAGCAGGACCCTGCCCAGGGCGCTCGTGCGGGCAGGCAACCGGGTGCCGATGTCCGGGACGGCGTCGACGATCCGGCCCGCGGCGACCCGCTCCACGTGGACCACGTCGGCCCCGTCGAGGACCCCGAGCGCGCTGGAGCGCCCGGTGGACCGGGTGAGGTCCTGCATGGGGCCGACCGCGAGGGCGGGCAGGCGCAGGCTCGCGCGGTAGGCCTCGCCGAGCTCGAGGACGCGGGGCCGCAGCGTGAAGTCCCGGCCGTGGGCGAGGACGTAGCCGACGTCGACCAGGGTGAGGAGGACGCGGCGGGTCACCGCGCGGTTGAGCCCGGCGGACTGGGCGACCCTCGCCAGGGTCATCGGCTCGTCGGCGGCCGCGAGCGCCTCGATGACGGCGAGGCCGCGGGCGAGGGACTGCAGGCCCTCCGACGGGGGTGCCACCGGGTCCATGGACCGTCTCCTCGTTCGCCAGCCGTGCAGGTGTTCAGGGAGGATACCGGCGCGGCGTGAGCACAGGACGCGCCCGACCGGCAGCGGCGTCAGGACAGGACGTGGCTGACCGGCACGAGGTCGGCCTCGACGGCTGCCGCGGTCGCACGGAGCTCGGGCAGGGCCCGGCGCAGGAACGCCTCCGCGCCACCCGGCTCGGCCATGGTCGCGACGTTGACGGCGGCGACCACGGTGCCGGTCCGGTCCCGTACGGGCACCGCCAGCGACCGGAGCCCCTCCTCGAGCTCCTGGTCGACCAGGGCGTACCCCTGACGGCGGGTCAGCGCCAGGATCGAGCGCAGCCGGTCGGTGTCCGTCGTCGTGTACGGCGAGCGGCGCTCGACCCGCACGGTCGCGACGAAGCCCTCGATCCATTCGGGCGAGCGGGCGGCGAGGAGGACCCGGCCCATCGAGGTCGACTCGGCGGGGAACCGGGTGCCCGTCCGGATCCGCACGCGCATGAGGTCCCGGGTCGCGGCGCGGGCGATGTAGACGATCTGGCCGGCCTCGAGCACCGACGCCGACGCCGACGCACCGAGCCGGTCCGAGAGGGTCGACAGGTGCGGGCGAGCGACGTCGGCGAGGCTGAGGTCGGCCAGGCGGAGGAAGCCGAGGTCGAGCAGCCGCGGCCGGAGGGTGTAGTCGCGCCCGGACTGCTCGGCGTACCCGAGCTCGACGAGGGTGGTCAGCGCGCGGCGGGCCACGGCGCGGGGCAGGCCCGAGCGGGCCGCCACCTCGGACAGCCCGAGCCGGGGGTGGTCCGCGTCGAAGACCGTGATGACGCCGAGCCCGCGCTCGAGGGAGCGGATGGACTCCGGCGACCGCGCCGTCACCGGCCGCTCAGTCGTCGTGGTTCGGACGCCGGCCCTCACCGGCGCCGCGGGCCGCGGCGCGCCGGTCCTCGTCGCGGAGGTCGTCGCCCGCGTGGGCGTCCGACGGCAGCGGGGCCGCACCCTCCTCCCGGGGAAGGTGCCGCTCCCCCTCGGTGGTCTCGCCACCGGACTTGAGGACCTCCTCGGCGGCGGCCAGACGCTCGTCCTTCTTGTTCCGGCGCAGGCTCGCCACGATGGTGACGGCCAGGACGCCGACGATCCACAGGAGCGAGACGACGATGGACGGCTCGGGCAGGACGTCCCAGTGCTCGCCGCCGTTGATGAAGGGCAGCTCGTTCTCGTGGAGGGCGTGGATGAGGAGCTTGACGCCGATGAAGCCGAGGATGGCGGCGAGACCGTAGTGCAGGTAGACGAGCCGGTCGAGGAGGCCGTCGATGAGGAAGTACAGCTGGCGCAGGCCGAGCAGGGAGAATGCGTTGGCGGCGAAGACCAGGTAGGGCTCCCGGGTGAGGCCGAAGATGGCCGGGATGGAGTCGACGGCGAAGAGGATGTCGGCGCTGCCGATCGCGAGGATCGCCAGGAACATCGGGGTGATCATCGTCTTGCCGGCGTGGCGGTGGACGAGCTTGCCGCCGACGAACCCGTCGGTGACCGGGACGAAGCGGCGCACGAGCCGGACGAAACCGTTCTCGTGGTACTCGTCGTGCTCGTCCGGCTTCTCGACGCCCTCGCGGGCCTGGGCGACGGCCGTGTAGATGAGGAACGCGCCGAAGAGGTAGAACACCCAGGAGAAGTTCTCGATGACGGCGGCGCCGGCGGCGATGAAGATGGCCCGGAGCACCATGGCGATGACGATCCCGGCGAGCAGGACCTCCTGCTGGTACTTCCGGGGGATCCGGAACGCGGCGATGACGATGACGAAGACGAAGAGGTTGTCCACCGAGAGGCTCTTCTCGGTCACGTACCCGGCGAAGTACTCACCGGCGTAGACACCGCCGTAGCCGATCCACACGATGAAGCCGAAGACGATCGCCATGGCCACGTAGGCGACCGACCACCAGGCGGCCTCCTTCATGGAGGGGGCGTGCGGGGTGCGGACATGGCCGATGATGTCGACGGCGATCATCACGACGATGATGCCGATGAGCAGGATCCAACCGAGAGCGTGGACGTCCACATTTCCTCCGGTACGTAGGGGCGGGTACCGGAGGTCTCTTCCCGCCCGGGCGACGGATCGCCGGGCCGATGGCACCGAGCCGGTCCACGACCGGCCGTGATGACGGCACCACTGTTGTGGGGAATACTCCCCTCCGCCCGGCCAGGATACGGCACCCCCCTGGGCCCGGCCACGCGGGTCCACCGTGGCGCTCGCAACACCGGCGACGCCGTCGCGGGCCAGGGATGCGGCGTCAGGCGTTCGCGGCCGTCATCTGCCGGAGCTCCTTCTTGAGGTCCGAGATCTCGTCCCGCAGACGGGCGGCGAGCTCGAACTGGAGCTCCTCGGCGGCGGCGTGCATCTGGTCCGAGAGGTCGTGGATGAGCTGCGCCAGCTCGCTGGCAGCCGCACCGGCGAGCTTCTCGCGGGCGGTCGTGCCGCCCCGCTTCCGGTCCTTCCCGCCGGCCCCGCGGTAGCCGCCCTCGAGCAGCTCGGCGGTGTCGATGTCTTCCCGGACGAGCATGTCGGTGACGTCCGCGATCTTCTTGCGCAACGCCGTCGGCTCGATGCCGTGCTCGGTGTTGTAGGCCACCTGCTTCTCGCGGCGGCGGGTGGTCTCCTCGATCGCGTGCGCCATCGACGCCGTGATCCTGTCGGCGTACATGTGCACCTGGCCCGAGACGTTTCGCGCGGCGCGCCCGATGGTCTGGATGAGCGAGGTCGAGGACCGCAGGAAGCCCTCCTTGTCGGCGTCGAGGATGGCGACGAGGGACACCTCCGGCAGGTCGAGCCCCTCCCGGAGGAGGTTGATGCCGACGAGCACGTCGTACTGCCCCAGCCGCAGCTCACGCAGCAGCTCGACCCGGCGCAGCGTGTCGACGTCGGAGTGGAGGTAGCGCACGCGGACGTCGCGCTCGAGGAGGTAGTCGGTGAGGTCCTCGGCCATCTTCTTCGTCAGCGTCGTGACGAGCACGCGCTCGTCACGGTCGACCCGGTCGCGGATCTCGCCGAGGAGGTCGTCGATCTGGCCCTTGGTCGGCTTGACGACGACCTCGGGGTCCACGAGCCCGGTGGGCCGGATGATCTGCTCGACGACGCCGTCGGACTGGCTCAGCTCGTACGGCCCGGGAGTCGCGGAGAGGTAGACCGTCTGGCCGATGCGCTCGAGGAACTCCTCCCACCGCAGCGGCCGGTTGTCCATCGCCGAGGGCAGGCGGAACCCGTGGTCGACGAGCGTGCGCTTGCGGGACATGTCCCCCTCGTACATCGCCCCGATCTGCGGGACGGTGACGTGCGACTCGTCGATGACGAGGAGGAAGTCCTCGGGGAAGTAGTCCAGCAGGGTGTGGGGGGCGGTGCCGGGCCCGCGGCCGTCGATGTGCCGCGAGTAGTTCTCGATGCCCGAGCAGGTGCCGATCTGACGCATCATCTCGATGTCGTAGGTGGTGCGCATGCGCAGCCGCTGTGCCTCGAGGAGCTTGTTCTGACGCTCGAGCTCGTCGAGCCGCTCGGCCAGCTCGGCCTCGATGGTCCCGATCGCCCGCTCCATCCGTTCCGGCCCGGCGACGTAGTGCGTGGCCGGGAACAGGTGGACGGCCTCCTCGCGCCGCACCACGTCCCCGGTGAGGGGGTGCAGCGTGCTCAGGGTCTCGATCTCGTCGCCGAACAGCTCGATCCGGATGGCGAGCTCCTCGTAGACGGGGATGATCTCGATCGTGTCCCCGCGCACCCGGAACGTCCCCCGGGTGAACGCCATGTCGTTGCGGGTGTACTGCATGGACACGAAGTGGCGCAGGAGGTCGTCGCGGTCGACCCGGTCGCCGATCCGCAGCTGGACCATCCGGTCGACGTACTCCTGGGGCGTGCCCAGGCCGTAGATGCACGAGACCGAGGCGACGACGATGACGTCGCGGCGGGTGAGCAGCGAGTTCGTGGCGCTGTGCCGCAGCCGCTCGACCTCGTCGTTGATCGAGGAGTCCTTCTCGATGTAGGTGTCCGTCTGCGGGACGTACGCCTCGGGCTGGTAGTAGTCGTAGTAGGAGACGAAGTACTCGACGGCGTTGTTGGGCAGGAGCTCGCGGAACTCGGTGGCCAGCTGGGCCGCGAGCGTCTTGTTGGGCGCCATGACCAGCGTGGGCCGCTGCACCTGCTCGACGAGCCAGGCCGTGGTCGCGGACTTGCCCGTACCGGTGGCGCCGAGCAGGACGATGTCCTTCTCCCCCGCGCGCAGCCGCTCGGTGAGCTCCTTGATCGCCGTGGGCTGGTCGCCCGAGGGGACGTAGTCGGAGACGACCTCGAAGGGTGCCACCGCACGCTGCAGGTCGGTCACTGGGCGCATGGGGTCAACGGTACGTCGGGGCACTGACATCGGGCGGGCGAGGGCCTGCCGTTCGGCCCAGGGCGGACGGTCCGGGGTCCTCCGGGAGCAGGCCGGCCAGGAGGAGATCCCCGCACCGACGATGTCCGCAGTGCGCCCCGCTGGTCATCCGGAGGCGGTCAGCCGGCCGGACGGACAGCGGGCTACCTCCCGGGGGTCGTCAGCCTGCGGTGAGGCCGGACCCGTGCGCCGCCGGCAGCAGCCGCTCGCGCCAGAGCCGGCCGACGGCGGAGAGCAGCTCGTCCGTCGTGCCGGAGTTGTCGAGCCAGACGTCGGCGACGGCGCGGCGGGCGTCGTCGTCGGCCTGGGCCCGGATCCGGGCACGCGCGTCGTCCTCGGTCATGCTGCGGGAGGAGACCAGCCGGGCCGTACGGGTGTCCTCGTCCGCGCCGACGACCACGACGAGGTCGTAGTGGTCGGCGAGGCCGTTCTCGACGATGAGGGGCACGTCGTGGACCACCACCGCATCCGGCGCCGCAGCCTCCTGCCGGCGCCGGCTCTCGGCGGCGACGAGGGGGTGGGTGATCTCCCCGAGCCGGCGCAGCGCGGCCGGATCGGCGAAGACCCGCGCGGCGAGAGCCTGACGGTCGAGCGAGCCGTCCGGGCGGAGCACCTCTGGCCCGAACTCCGCGGCGACCGCCGCGAGCCCGGGGGTCCCGGGCTCCACGACCTCGCGCGCGATCCGGTCGGCGTCGACGACGACGGCACCCAGCCGCGCCAGCTCCGCGGCCACGGTCGACTTGCCCGAGCCGATGCCGCCCGTGAGGCCGACGCTCAGCACGGCCGGGCCGGGGCGGGAGACGAGCGCACCTGCCCAGGCTACCGGCGTCGTCGCCGCCTCCCTCTGCGCCCCGGCAGGAGGACCGGCAGGATGGGCATGACACCGAGCCCGGAGGGACCGGGCCCGGGAAGGAGGACACCACCATGCCGAACCCAGTCGTGAGCAAGGGCAGCGCCACCTGGCGGGGCAACCTGTTCCAGGGCTCCGGGACCGCCCGGCTCGACACCTCCGGACTCGGGACGTTCGACGTCAACTGGAAGGCCCGTGCGGAGGAGGCCGGGGGGACCACCTCCCCCGAGGAGCTCATCGCCGCCGCGCACGCCACCTGCTACTCCATGGCGTTCTCGAACGAGCTCGACCAGAACGGCACCCCGCCCGCCCAGCTGGACACGTCCGCCGAGGCCACGTTCGTCGCCGGCGAGGGCATCACCGGCATCCACCTCACGGTGAACGCCCAGATCGAGGGCATCTCCGAGGAGGACTTCCAGCGCATCGCCGAGGCCGCCAAGGTGGGCTGCCCGGTGAGCCAGGCATTGACCGGCACCACGATCACCCTCACGGCCACCCTGGTCTGAGCACGGCCCGGCGAGAGCGGACCTCGACGCGGCACGCGAGCCGGACCGTCGGTGGCGCGAAGGCTCACACCCAGTCGCGCTCCAGGCACCGGGCACCGGGCACCGGGCACCGGGATCCGGGTACCGGGCACCGGGCACCGGGCACCGGGCACCGGGCACCGGGCACCGTGATCCGGGCACCGCGAACCGGGCACCGGACGAGGGACCCGCGCTCAGTCAGCAGGTTCGAGCCCAATCAGCACCCAACGGGACGAGTCAGCACCGACATTCCTGCTGACTCGTCCCGTTGCCTACTGCCTCGACGAGGGAGGCGCTGGACCACACCGGGATCCGGGTACCGGGCACCGGGCACCGGACGAGGGACCTGCGCTCAGTCAGCAGGTTCGAGCTTAATCAGCACCCAACGGGACGAGTCAGCACCGACATTCCTGCTGACTCGTCCCGTTTCTTGCTACCTCGACGAGACGCGCGCCGGACCCACGGCAGGCGGGAGCGCCGGCGGCGCACCACAGGCGCCCGAACCCCACGGCACCCGGACCACCCGTAGCGCGCAAGCAGGCGACCGGACCCCGCGGCAGGCGGTTCGTCGGCGGCGGGCACGCGGGACACCGGTAGCGCGCGGGTAGGCGTCGGGCCCGTACGGCAGGACCGTCGGCCCAGACGCGGCGAGGCCCGCCGTCCCCCTCGGGGGACGGCGGGCCTCGTCAGCTCAGAGCCGGGTGGCTCAGTTGCCGGTGAGCTTCTCGCGCAGCGCGGCGAGGGCCTCGTCGGACGCCAGCGTGCCGGCGGCCTCGGCCGGGGCCGAGCTGTAGGTCGCCGGGCCGGCCTGACCCGCACCGGAGACCCCGGCGTCGGCAGCCTCGGCGTCGGCGTCCTGGGCGGACGCGACCTGCTTCTTGTGCGCCTCCCAGCGGGCGTGCGCCTTGGCGTACTCGGCCTCCCAGGCCTCGCGCTGGGTCTCGTAGCCCTCGAGCCACTCGTTGGTCTCGGGGTCGAAGCCCTCGGGGTACTTGTAGTTCCCCGCCTCGTCGTACTCCGCGGCCATGCCGTACAGCGACGGGTCGAAGTCCTCGCTGCTGGGGTCGACGCCCTCGTTGGCCTGCTTGAGGGACAGCGAGATCCGACGGCGGTCCAGGTCGATGTCGATGACCTTGACGAACACGTCGTCGCCGACCTTCGCGACCTGCTCGGGCAGCTCGACGTGACGCTGGGCGAGCTCGGAGATGTGGACCAGGCCCTCGATGCCGTCCTCGACGCGAACGAACGCGCCGAACGGGACGAGCTTGGTGACCTTGCCCGGCACGACCTGGCCGATGGCGTGGGTGCGCGCGAAGGCCTGCCACGGGTCTTCCTGCGTCGCCTTGAGCGAGAGGGAGACACGCTCGCGGTCCATGTCGACGTCGAGGACCTCGACGGTGACCTCCTGGCCGACCTCGACGACCTCGTTCGGGTGGTCGATGTGCTTCCAGGACAGCTCGGAGACGTGCACGAGGCCGTCCACGCCGCCCAGGTCCACGAACGCGCCGAAGTTGACGATCGACGAGACGACGCCGGGACGGACCTGGCCCTTCTGCAGGGTCTGCAGGAAGTGCGAGCGCACCTCGGACTGGGTCTGCTCGAGCCAGGCGCGACGCGAGAGGACGACGTTGTTGCGGTTCTTGTCCAGCTCGATGATCTTCGCCTCGAGCTCCTTGCCCACGTAGGGCTGGAGGTCGCGGACGCGGCGCATCTCCACGAGGGAGGCGGGGAGGAAGCCACGCAGGCCGATGTCGAGGATGAGGCCGCCCTTGACGACCTCGATGACGGTGCCGGTGACGACGCCGTCCTCGTCCTTGATCTTCTCGATCGTGCTCCAGGCGCGCTCGTACTGGGCGCGCTTCTTGGACAGGAGGAGCCGGCCCTCCTTGTCCTCCTTCTGCAGGACCAGGGCCTCGATCTTGTCGCCGACGGAGACGACCTCGTCGGGGTCCACGTCGTGCTTGATGGAGAGCTCGCGAGAGAGGATGACGCCCTCGGTCTTGTAGCCGATGTCGAGGAGGACCTCGTCCCGGTCGACCTTGACGATGGTGCCCTCGACGATGTCCCCGTCGTTGAAGTACTTGATGGTCTCGTCAATGGCGGCGAGGAAGTCCTCGGCCGAGCCGATGTCGTTGACGGCAACCTGGGGGGACGTCGGCTGCGTGGGCGTAGTGGTGGTCATTGAGCTGTGGACTCCGATGCGGACAGGAAGTAGTGCGGACAGGATGGGTGGTGCTGAACTGCAGGCAGCATGAAGACATACATGCGCCCGTCGATCCTACCGACGCCGGAGACGGCGGGGCAACCGGCCCTCCCGGCCCCGGGCCCGGCACGGCAGTGACGTCGGTCTCCCCCGCCTCGGCCACACTGGGCGGGTGGACATCACGAGCGCGGGCTACGAGAGCGTCGACGGTGCGGCGGCCGCCCGGGCGAACGCCGAGTGGTGGAGCGCCGGGGCCGGCGACTACCTGGCCGAGCACGGCACGTTCCTCGGGGAGGCCGACTTCCGCTGGTGCCCCGAGGGACTGCGCGAGGCCGAGGCGCACCTGCTCGGTCCGGTGACGGCGCTGCGCCGCCTGCGGGTGCTCGAGGTGGGCGCGGGCGCCGCACAGTGCTCGCGGTGGCTCACCGCGCAGGGTGTCGACGTCGTCGCGTCCGACGTCGCGGAGGGGATGCTCGCCCGGGCGGCCGAGCTCGACGCCGTCACGGGGGTCCCGGTCGAGAAGGTCCTCGCCGACGCGCGGTCCCTGCCCTTCGCGGACGGCTCGTTCGACGTGGCCTTCACCGCGTACGGCGCCATCGCGTTCGTGCCCGACGCGGCCGCGATCCACGCCGAGCTGGCCCGGGTGCTCCGGCCGGGGGGTCGGTGGGTCTTCGCCGTCACCCACCCGATCCGTTGGGCCTTTCCGGACGACCCGGGCGAACGGGGCCTGACCGCGGACCGCTCCTACTTCGACCGCACCCCGTACGTCGAGCGCGACGCCTCGGGGGCACCGGTCTACGCCGAGTACCACCGCACCCTGGGCGACCACGTGCGTGACGTCGTCGCCGCGGGCCTCGTGATCGACGACCTGGTCGAGCCGGAGTGGCCCACGGACAACTCGTCCGTGTGGGGCGGGTGGGGACCGGTGCGCGGCGCCCTGCTGCCCGGCACGGCGATCTTCCGGACCCACCGGCCGTAGCGCCGACCGGCCGACCGGGCGTCGTCGGTGTGCCTCAGTGCGCGGCGTCGCGCCAGGACCGGCCGGTGCCGACGGAGACGTCGAGGGGCACGGACAGGTCTGCCGCGGCACCCATCTGGGTGCGGACGATCCGCTCGACCTCATCGGCCTCGCCGGCCGCGACCTCGAGGACGAGCTCGTCGTGGACCTGCAGGAGGATGCGCGAGCGCAGGCCGGCCTCGGCCAGGCCCTGCGCGGTGCGGACCATGGCGACCTTGATGATGTCCGCGGCGGAGCCCTGGATCGGGGCGTTGAGCGCCATCCGCTCGGCCATGTCCCGGCGCTGCCGGTTGTCGCTGGTGAGGTCGGGCAGGTAGCGGCGCCGGCCCATGATGGTCTGGGTGTACCCGGTGCGGCGGGCCTCGTCGACGACGCCGGTGAGGTAGTCGCGGACGCCGCCGAACCGCTCGAAGTACTCGTCCATGAGCGTGCGCGCCTCACCCACCTCGATCTTGAGCTGACGGGAGAGACCGAACGCGCTGAGCCCGTACGCGAGGCCGTAGCTCATCGCCTTGATCTTGCTGCGCTGCGCCGCGGTGACGGCGTCGGTCGGCACCTCGAAGACCCGCGAGCCCACGTAGGAGTGCAGGTCCTCGCCCGAGCGGAACGCCTCGATGAGCCCGGCGTCACCGGACAGGTGCGCCATGATGCGCATCTCGATCTGGGAGTAGTCGGCGGTGAGCAGGCTCTCGTACCCCTCCCCCACGACGAAGCCCTCGCGGATGCGCAGCCCGTCCTCGGTGCGCACCGGGATGTTCTGCAGGTTCGGATCGGTGGAACTCAGGCGTCCGGTCGCGGCGATCGTCTGGTGGAAGGTCGTGTGGATGCGCCCGTCCGCGGCCACGGATCGGAGCAGGCCCTCGACCGTCTGGCGGAGCCGGATCTGGTCGCGGTGCGCCAGCAGGTGCTCAAGGAACGGGTGGCCGGTCTTGGCGTAGAGGTCGGCCAGGGCGTCGGCGTCGGTGGTGTAGCCGGTCTTGGTCTTCTTCGTCCGGGGCATGTCCAGCTCGGTGAACAGCACCTCCTGGAGCTGCTTGGGGCTGGAGAGGTTGACCTCGTGGCCGATCGCCTCGTACGCCTGCGCGGCGGCCCGCTCGACGGCGTGGTCGAAGTCGCCGCGCTGGGCGTCGAGGTTGGCCACGTCCGCGGCGATCCCGGCCCGCTCCATGCCCTCGAGGACGCGCTGGACGGGCAGCTCGAGGTCGGTGAGCAGCGCGGTGGCCTCACGGTCGGCCAGGTCGGCGCCGAGCGCCCCGGCGAGCTCGACGACGGCGGAGGCGCGCAGCCCCGCGACCCGGTCGCTCGCCTCACCGTCGAGGGAGAGCATGGCCTGACCGCCCTCGCCCTCGTCCTCGCGCAGCTCGCGCTTGAGGTAGCGCAGGGTGAGGTCCGGCAGGCTGTAGCTGCGCTGGTCGGGGTGGCACAGGTACGCCGCCAGGGCGGTGTCCATGACGACGCCGGTGAGCTCGAGACCGCGCCCGCCCAGGGCGTGCCAGGCCGACTTGGCCTCGTGCAGCGCCTTGGGGGCGTCGCCGTCGGCGAGCCAGGCCGCGAGGGCCTGCTCCTGATCCTGGTCGACCTCGGCGAGGTCCACGGTCACCGCGTGCCCGGCGTCGTCAGCGACGGCGAGCGCCCACGCGTCACCGGTCCCCTGGGCGGCGCTGCCTGTGACGTCCAGGCCGAGCAGGCGCCCGGCCCGCGCCGCGAACCAGGGCGCCAGGCCGCCGTCGAGCGCGGTGTGCGCGACGACGTCGACGTCCAGGGCGGGCGCCGGCTCGGCCGGCCCCTGCGCCTCGGGGAGGGAGTCGAACAGCCGCTTGCGCAGCACGTCGAACTCCAGGGCGTCGAAGACCTGGTGGACCTTCTCGCGGTCGAGCGGTCGACGGGCGAGGTCGTCCACGCCCAGCGGCAGCTCGACGTCGGTGAGGAGGTGGTTGAGGCGGCGGTTGCGGATGACCTGGTCGAGGTTGTCGCGCAGGCTCTGGCCGGCCTTGCCCCCGATGAGGTCGGCGTGGGCGATGACGTTGTCGAGCCCGTCGTACTGCACGATCCACTTCGCGGCCGTCTTCGGGCCCACCCCCGGCACGCCGGGAAGGTTGTCGCTCGTCTCCCCCACGAGGGCGGCGAGGTCGGGGTAGCGCTCCGGCGGCAGGCCGTACTTGTCGGCGACGGCCGTGGGGGTCATCCGGTTCATCGTCGAGACGCCCTTGACGGGGTACAGGACGGTCACTGCCTCGTCGACGAGCTGGAAGGTGTCGCGGTCGCCCGAGCAGATGAGCACCTCGAGCCCGGCGGCCGCCGCCTGGGTCGCGAGGGTGGCGAGGATGTCGTCGGCCTCGAACCCGGCCTTCTCCAGGACCGGGACGTTCATCGCACCCATGACCTCCTGGATGAGCGGGACCTGCCCCTGGAACGGCGCCGGCGCGGCGTCGCGGTTGCCCTTGTACTCGGCGTAGTCCTCGGTGCGGAAGGTCCCGCCGGCGACGTCGAACGCGACGGCGACGTGCGTGGGCCGCTCCTCCGCCATGAGGTTGATGAGCATCGAGACGAACCCGTAGACGGCGTTCGTGTGCTGACCGGTGGTGGTGGAGAAGTTCTCCGCCGGCAGGGCGTAGAACGCGCGGAACGCCATCGAGTGGCCGTCGACGAGGAGCAGGCGGGGGGACTCGGTCACGGGTGCCACCCTAACCGCCGCCACCGACGCCGCCGCCGGCGCGTCGACACGCCGATACCCCGGACGTGCCACCGCGGCGCGGGCGCGCTCACGGCGGCGCGGGCGCGCTCACGGCGGTGCCTGCCCGGCCGTGCCACGCTGTCCCCATGACCGTGCACGAGATCATCGACGACCTCCGTGGCTCCGGCGCGGACGCACTGGGCGCAAAGCTGGGCATCGAGGTCCTCGAGGCGTCCGCCGGACGGGTCGTGGCGCGCATGCCCGTCGCGGGGAACACCCAGCCCTACGGCCTGCTGCACGGCGGCGCGTCCGCGGTCCTGGCCGAGTCCGTCGGCTCCTACGCCGCGGCGATCCACGCCGGCGCCGGCCGGGTCGCGGTGGGCACCGAGCTGAGCGCCACGCACCATCGAGGCGTCCGCGACGGCTGGGTGACCGCGACCGCCGAGGCGCTGCACGAGGGTCGCACCACAGCGAGCTACGGGATCACCATCGTCGACGACGCCGGCCGGCGGGTCTGCACCGCCCGGCTGAGCTGTCTGGTCCTCGACCGGTCCTGACCACTCAGGTACGTCCTACGCCCTCCGCGGCGCTCACGCGCAGCTCGGCCGCGCGCACGTCGGCCGCGCGCGGTTCGATCGCGCGCGGTTCGCCCACGCGCGGTTCGCCCACGCGCGGTTCGGCCGCTGCCGCCGACGAAACACCGTCGTCCGGTGGGCGCAACGCCACGGAAACACTCCGTCCCTAGTCTCGCGGCACCGGACGGCCTCCACCGTCCGGCCCGCTCGGCCACAGGACGGAGCCCTCATGAGACCGGCAGCCAGAGCGTGGGCCGGCGCCAGCGCCCTCCTGGGCCTCCTGCTGGCGGCCCTGTGGCTGCTCCAGCCCGCGACCGCCGTCGCCGCCACCGCGACCTGCACCCCCGACGCCACCACCGCCTGCCTGGCCGGCACCATCCGCACGGCCGACGGTGAGCCGGCCGTCGGGGTCGAGCTGAGCGTCGAGGGGCCCGGCGGGACGGTCGCGGCCGTCACGGACGGGACGGGCCGGTGGGTCGCGGCCGTCACCGAGCCGGGCGAGCACACGGTCACCCTCGACGAGGCCACGCTGCCCGACGGCGAGACGCTCCGGGACCCCGCGGCCAACCCCCGCACCGTCACCGTCACCCTCGGCAGCTCCGCCGGCGCCCTCTTCCCCCTGGGTCCGCCCGCGGCGGCGCCTGCACCGGCCGGCGACGATGCGAGCGAGGCCGCCACCGGCGGCTCGGACGGGACGTCCGACGAGGTCGAGCTCGCCCCCGAGTCGGCCACCGCGACCGGGGCGAGCGCGGGCCGGGTCGGCCAGCTCGTGGTCAGCGGCCTGATCTTCGGCCTGCTCATCGCCCTGGCGTCGGTGGGCCTGTCCCTCATCTACGGCACCACGGGGCTGAGCAACTTCGCCCACGGCGAGCAGGTCACCCTCGGCGCCCTGCTCGCGTACTTCTTCACGCAGGTGGTGGGCCTGCCCCTGCCGGTCGCCGGGCTCCTCGCCGTCACCGCGGGGCTGGTCGTCGGCTACGTCCAGGACCTGGGCATCTGGGCACCGCTGCGCCGCCGGGGGGTGGGTCTGACCCAGCAGATGATCGTCACCATCGGCCTGGCGATGGCTCTGCAGTACGCCTTCAACCTCTTCGCCGGCGGCGGGAGCCTGCGGATCGTCACGTCGAACCCGCCGATCATCGACGTCGGGCCGGTCAGCCTCACCCAGCAGTCCGCGGTCTCGGTGGTGATCGCCGTCGTGGTGCTGGTCGCCGTCGCGCTCTTCCTGGGGACCACCCGGCTCGGCCGCGCGACGCGCGCGGTCTCGGACAACCCCGCCCTGGCTGCCGCCTCAGGGATCGGTGTCGACCGGATCGTGCGTCTCGTGTGGACGATGGGCACGGGCCTGGCGGCCCTCGGCGGGGTGCTGCTCGGGCTCTACCTGTCCGCCACCCGGTGGAACATGGGCACGGCGCTGCTCATGCTCATGTTCGCCGCCGTCACCCTCGGCGGCCTCGGCACGGCGTACGGCGCACTCGTCGGCTCGCTCGTCATCGGCCTGGTCGTGGAGCTGTCCACCCTCGTCATCCCCAGCGACATGCGCTACGCCGCGGCGCTGGTCATCCTCATCCTCGTTCTGCTGCTGAGGCCCCAGGGCATCCTCGGCCGCGCCGAACGCGTCGGCTGAAGGGCAGCGCCATGGACTGGTCCAACCTCCTCACCAACGTGGCGGGCGAGCTCTTCGCCCCCACCACGGCCGCGTTCGCCCTGGCTGCCATCGGGCTCAACGTCCACTTCGGGCTCACGGGGCTGCTCAACATGGGCCAGGCCGGCTTCATGCTGCTCGGCGCGTACGGCTTCGCCATCGCCACCATCGCCGGTTGGCCGCTGTGGGCGGCCGTCGGTGCCGCCGTGGCCGCGGCCGTGGCCTTCGCCGTCCTCCTCGGCATCCCGACGCTCACGCTCCGCGGTGACTACCTGGCGATCGTCACGATCGCGGCGGCCGAGATCGTCCGGCTCGTGGGCCGGTCGACCGCCCTGACGGACGTCACCGGCGCCTCCAACGGCCTGCTGGGCAACTCCTTCAAGCAGACCTTCCAGGACGCCTCCCCCTTCCCCGACGGCAGCTTCGCCCTCGGCCCGTTCAGCTATGCGATCAACGCCTCGAACAGCTGGTGGCTGCGCCTCGTGGGCTGGGCGGTCGTCGTGCTCGCCGCCCTGCTCGTCTGGCGCCTCATGCGCAGCCCCTGGGGACGGGTGCTCAAGGGCATCCGGGAGGACGAGGACGCGGTGCGATCGCTCGGCAAGAACGTCTTCGGGTACAAGATGCAAGCTCTCGTGCTCGGTGGCGTGCTCGGCGCCCTCGCCGGGATCCTCTACGTCCTGCCGCGAGCGGTGCAGCCGGACTCCCTGGGCCGGCCGACGACCTTCTACGTGTGGACGATCCTCCTGCTCGGCGGGGCGGCGACGGTGTTCGGACCCATCATCGGCTCGATGCTCTTCTGGGCCTCCCTCATGCTCATCAAGGGCTTCATGCGCGCCGTCGTGCCGTCCGACGTCATGAGCGTGGCCCAGATCGAGGCCTTCGGCTGGATCCTCGTGGGCGTGACCCTCATGGCGCTCATCATCTTCCGACCACAGGGCATCCTCGGCGACAAGAAGGAGCTGGCGATCCATGTCCGTTGACACCACCCGCCCCCGCGCGGACCTCACGCACACCGAGCGGGCCCCGGGCTCGGCCAAGCCGGACCCGATCCTCGTCGTCGACGACGTCAAGCGCTCCTTCGGGGGCATGACCGCGGTCGACGTCGAGCACCTCGAGGTCCCCCGACACGCGATCACCGCACTCATCGGGCCCAACGGCGCGGGCAAGACCACCCTGTTCAACCTGCTCACCGGCTTCGACCGGCCGAGCTCGGGGCGGTGGTGGTTCGACGGCCGGCAGGTCGAGCGCCTGGGTGCGGCGCGGGTCGCCCGTTCGGGCATGGTCCGGACGTTCCAGCTCACCAAGGCGCTCAACCGGATGACGGTGCTGGAGAACATGCGCCTGGGTGCCACGCGCCAGCCCGGCGAGCACCCCGCCGTCGCGCTCGTCCCCCGGCTGTGGCGCGCACGGGAGCGGGACATCACCGACAGGGCCATGACCCTGCTCGAGCGGTTCCGGCTCGACACCAAGAAGGACGACTTCGCCGGCAGCCTCTCCGGCGGCCAGCGCAAGCTCCTCGAGATGGCGCGGGCCCTGATGTCCGAGCCCCGGATGATCATGCTGGACGAACCGATGGCCGGGGTGAACCCGGCCCTGACCCAGTCCCTCCTCGCGCACATCACCGACCTGCGCGACGAGGGGATGACCGTCCTCTTCGTCGAGCACGACATGCACATGGTGCGCCACATCTCCGACTGGGTGGTCGTCATGGCCGAGGGGCGCATCGTCGCCGAGGGCCCCGCCGACTCGGTCATGCGTGAGCCGGCCGTCGTCGACGCCTACCTCGGCGCCCACCACGACACCGACCTCGGCGACGACGCCCTGCTCCAGGACTGAGGACCGATGACCACGACGCCGACCCGCCCCGTCCACCTCGGCGAGCCCGACGGCTCCCCGCTCCTGGCCGCCGAGGAGCTCGTCGCGGGCTACCTGCCGGGCGTCAACATCCTCGAACGGTGCAGCCTGCGGGTGCACCGCGGTGAGCTGGTGGGCATCATCGGACCCAACGGGGCCGGGAAGTCCACGCTCCTCAAGGCGCTGTTCGGGCTGGTGACCGTCCGATCCGGACGGGTCACGCTCGACGGCGAGGACGTCACCAACGAGCGGGCGGACAGCCTCGTGCGCCGGGGGGTGGGCTTCGTCCCCCAGAACAACAACGTCTTCCCCGGCCTGACCATCGAGGAGAACCTCCAGATGGGCGTCTACCAGGCGCCCAAGAGGTTCGCCCAGCGCTTCGCCGCCGTCGTGGAGATCTTCCCCGACCTCGGCGAGCGCCGCCGTCAGCGGGCCGGGTCGCTGTCCGGCGGCGAACGGCAGATGGTCGCGATGGCCCGCGCGTTGATGATGGACCCCTCGGTCCTGCTGCTCGACGAGCCCTCCGCGGGCCTGTCCCCCGTGCGCCAGGACGAGACGTTCCTGCGCACCCGGAAGATCAACAAGGCCGGTGTCTCGGTGGTCATCGTCGAGCAGAACGCCCGCCGGGCGCTGCAGATCTGCGACCGCGCCTACGTCCTCGACCAGGGCACGAACGCCTACTCCGGGCCCGGACGTGAGCTCATGGACGACCCCAAGGTCGTCGAGCTGTACCTGGGCACCCTCGCCGCCGACGTCGAGGATGCCGCCGTGCGGGCCGGCGAGGCCTGAGCAACCTCCTGCGGCACGGCCCGACCGGCGCGGCCTGAGCTGGCTCCTGCGGCACCGCCCGACCGGCGCGGCCTGAGCTAGCTCCTGCGGCACCGCCCGACCGGCGCGGCCGATCGGGCCGCGCCCGCCGGCCCGCGGCGACCCCCCGGCCGCAGCCAGTCAGTACCTCCGCGCCGAACCAGCAGCAGGCGGGGCCAGTCGGCAGGGAACCTCCAGCTGACCCGACCCGTTGGCTGCTTACTCGTGGCGCCCGCCGGACAGCGACGGACGGAATCAGGCACCGGCGGCGAGGCAGCGCCCCCGTCAGCAAGAAGCCGCCCCGGCCAGCAACGCAGCCGCACCGGCCAGCAACGCAGCCGCACCGGCAGACGCGCCTCGAGGCCAGCCCCGGAAACTCACCCCGACGGCGAGCCGGCGCACACACGACGGCGCCCGGTGAACCACCGGGCGCCGTCGCGAGCGCGGGGAGAGCACGGCGAGAACCGCTCGCGCCGCGCGCCTTGGTCAGCCGATCTCGCCGAACTCCACGCGCTGGAAGGAGTTGTTGTTCTCGCCGTCGAAGAGGTAGACACCGATGTTCGCAGCGGAGGGGTCGTTCTCCGCGTTGAAGGGCCCGACGCCGGAGACAGCCTGGTAGACGATCTCCTCGCCGTCCTCGAGCAGCGCCGCGCACTCCTCGAACCCGGCGCACTCCGTGCCGCCCTCGGCGCCGGAGACGGCCGCCATGTTGGCCTGGATCGCCGGGCCGTCCGTGCCGTCGCCGCGCACCGCGGCGAGGGCGGCGAGCATGGTGGCGTCGTAGGACTCCGCCGCGTAGTTGAAGTCCGCGAGCTCGGGGTCCACCCCCATGAGACGCTCACGGAACTCGTCGGAGGGGAACACTCCGGGCTGGGTGCCCTGGGCGCCCTCGAGGGTGCCGGGGTCGAAGTCGTCGCCGAAGTTCTGAAGGTTGCCGTCGACGAAGTAGACCTTCGACATGTCGAAGCCCTGGTTGACGAGCTCGGCGATGATGAGCGGGGTCTGGGTGGTGAACGCGATGATCGCGACGGCGTCGGGTGCGGTCCCCAGCGCGTTGCCGACGATCGTGGAGAAGTTCTGCTCGGTCGGGTCGAACTCCTCGCCGGGCCCGCCGTAGGTGACCGTGCCGCCGGCGCCCTCGACGACGCCCTGGACGACGTCGCGCAGACCGGTGCCGTAGTCCTCGTTGAAGACCAGGATGCCGAGGTTGGCGTGGCCGTCGCCGAGGATGAGGTTCCCCAGGACGTCGCCCTGGACCGTGTCCGGCGGGGCGGTGCGGAAGAAGTACTCGCTGTACCCGGACAGCGTTGCGGAGGTGTTCGCCGGGGAGACCATGACGATCTCGGCGCCGACGACGTCGTCGATGACGTTGAGCGTCACCTGCGAGGAGGCGGCGCCGATGATGACGGCGACGTCCTCGCTGACGAGCTCGGTCACGGACTGCGTGGCCACCTGGGCGTTGTCGGCGTCGGAGGAGTCCTTGTGGGAGACCGAGACGTCGGCGCCCAGGACGCCGCCGGCCTCGTTGATCTCCTCCACGGCCAGGTCCACGCCGGCGATCTCCGGCGGACCGAGCTGCGACAGCGAACCGGTCTGGGGCAGCAGGGTGCCCAGGACCAGCCCCTCGGACGAGGCAGCCTCGTCGGTGGCGGCGCCGACGTCGTCGCCCTCGGCAGCCCCGCACGCGGCGAGGGTGAGGGCGACGGCCACGGCCAGGGCCGACGTGCGGACGGCAGAGCTCCTGCGGATCATGCGTTCCTCCTGGTGGACGTGGGCGGGGCCCGCCCGTACCGCCACCGTAGGAAGCCCGTGTATCCGCCCTGTGTCCCTGTGTGTCCGGCCCGTGAAGATCGGCTTCTCGGTGTGTCCGGCCCGTGAACTCGAGGTCTCGGTCCGGTCGCGGGACCCCCGCGGACGCCGACGGCCCGGCACCCCGTGGCGGGGTCCGGGCCGTCGGACGGAGTGAGCCGGGGGTCCTAGCGGGCGCCGACCTGCTCGATGACGGCGTCGGCCACCTCGCGCATGGTGAGGCGGCGGTCCATGGAGGTCTTCTGGATCCAGCGGAACGCCTCGGGCTCGCTCAGGCCCATCTTCGTCATGAGCAGACCCTTGGCGCGGTCGACGCGCTTGCGGGTCTCGAACTGCTCCGACAGGGAGGCCACCTCGGCCTCGAGGGAGGTGATCTCCTGGTGCCGGGAGATGGCGATCTCGACCGCGGGCAGGAGGTCGGCCGGGGTGAAGGGCTTGACCACGTACGCCATGGCCCCGGCGTCGCGCGCCCGCTCCACGAGCTCCTTCTGGGAGAACGCGGTGAGCATGACGACGGCGCAGGTGCGGTTGGCGATGATGCGCTCGGCGGCGGTGATGCCGTCCATGACGGGCATCTTGACATCCATGACGACGACGTCGGGCTCGAGCTCGGTGGCCAGGCGCACCGCGGCCTCACCGTCGGCAGCCTCCCCGACGACGTCGAAACCGGCCTCGGTGAGCGACTCGACGATGTCGAGGCGGATGAGGGTCTCGTCCTCCGCCACGACGACGCGGTGGGCGCGCGTACGCTCCTCCGCCGCTCCCGCCTCCGGGCCGGGCAGCTCGAGCTCGTCCGTGCTGGTGGGGGCGTCCTTCTCGTTCTCGGTCACAGGATCAGGGTATATCCCGCCGCCGACGCCTGACCGGCGCACGCTCGTGACGTAGGTCTCGCGGCTCCTGTGGTTCCGCTGACCTGCGTACTCACGGCCATCGCGGCCGGCTCAGGCCCACCACGCAGCGGCGACCCCGACCACGAGCAGGACGAGCAGCGCGAGTGCGGGGCCCGGCTCGCGCCGGACCGCCGGCCCGGGCGCGGGTCGGACGGCCGCGTCCGCCTCGACGGCGCGCCGGGAGTGGGCGGCCAGCCCGGCGAGAGCGCGTGCGAGGTCCTCGGCGCGTCGTCCGTCGTCCGTGCCGCCGGTGACGGCGGGCAGCTCGACCTCGGTGAACGGCTCCCAGGCGAGCCAGAGACCGGTCCCGTCGCGACGGACGCCGTGGAAGGACGACCAGGGCACCTGGTAGCGCCACATCCCGGTGACGACGGTGAGGCCGGACGTCTCGCCCCGCACCTCGGTCAGGGCCCGTCGCGTCCCGGCCAGCAGGACGGTCACGGCGGCGAACGCGGCGGAGAGGGCCTGGAACCAGTCGCCCTCGGTCATCCAGCGCACCCAGGCGGGCCCGCCGAGCAGGCCCGCCACCACGAGGGCGACGCCGACGGCGCGCCGCGCCTGCGTCGTGCCGACGACGACCGTGCCGGTCACCGGGCCAGGCGCCACCGCGTGGCCGGGTGGCCCCTCCTCCGGAATCGGCGCGGGATCGGCGGGGACGACGGCGTCGCCGTCCGCGTCCGCGCCGGTGAAGGTGCGCCGCAGGGCGTCGAGCGCCCCACGGCCGGCGGCCGCACCACGCTCCTGCCACCCGCCGTCGGTCGTAGGACGGACCGGACCGTCGGGCACGAGCACCTCGTCCTCGGTGACCACGAGGACGTAGCCGCCCTCGTGGAGGCTGCCGACGACCGTTGCGGACTGCTCGACCGGCACCTCGAGCCCGGCGAGGTCGTCGTCGTCGAGCATCGCGGTCCAGTGCACCTCGTCGCGCCAGACCTGCCCGAACAGCGCGACGGCCTCGGCCTCGAGCCGGCGCGTGGTCTCGAGATCGAGCTCGTCGTCAGGACCTGGGCCATCGGCGTACGTGGCGCCGTCGGTGTCGGGCTCGCCGTCGGCGTCGGGCTCGCCACCGGCGTCGACGGCGGAGTCGTCCGACGCCCGCGGCACGGCGAAGGCGACGGGGACCCGGCCGAGGGGCCGGAGCGCGTGGCGCCCGCCCGAGCCGCCGGCCCCGCCGACCGGCAGGAGCAGCACCGACCCGGACCCGTCGGGAAGGAGGACGACCTCGGTCCGGTGGGCGGCGCCCACCCACAGCTCCCGCACGGCTCGCCGTCTCCTCACCTCGGCCACCAGCAGCAGCGCCGCGGCCGTCGCGGCGCCGAGGGCGGCGCTCAGCCAGCCGGTGTGGTCGGGCGGCTCGGCCACGAGGGTGGACCGGTCGGGCGCGGCAGGGTCGAGCAGCACCGGGACGCTCGCACCGACGGTGTGGTCCGTCGGTTCCAGGACGGGCACGGTCACCGTCCGCCGGGCGCCGCCGTCACCGAGCGCGACGTCGAGCAGGTAGTCGACGTCGTCGACGGCCACGACCTCGCCGTCGACCACCACCGAGCGGGCCAGCCGGTCCTCCTCGACGGCCACGCTCCGCGCGTACCAGCCCGCCAGGCCCAGCGCGCCGAGGAGCAGGAGCACCGCCGCGCCCACGCGGACCAGGTCCCACGAGTCGGGCTCGGGCTGCTCCGACACAGGTCCCGGCACCCGGGTGCCGCCGGTCAGCAGCCGCTGGCGGCGCCGACCGCGCAGGATCCGCCAGAGGTACATTGCGCAGCCGGCGCCGACCAGCCCGAACGCGACGTTGGCCGGGAGGTGGTCGTCCAGGGCGACGTCGCCGACGGCGAACACCACGCCGGCCGCGGCCCCGAGGGCCGGCCGCAGCAGGAGCAGCAGCGGCGTCGCGAGGAGCGGGACGACGAAGACGGCGAAACCCGTGTCGGGCCCACACACGCTCGGGTCCGCCGGTGAGCAGGGCACGGTGTCCGTCACCACGGAGAGCGCGAAAGCCGCGGACCACGCCACGACGAGCACGACCGCCCACCGGCGCGACGGGATCGCGGTGCGCCACTCGCCGGCCCGCTCGGGCGTCATCGACACCGGGACATCATCGGGGTGCCGGGCACCCCTTCTACCCATCCGCCGACATGTCCACGAGTGGGGTCCGTCACATCCGGGCCCGGAACGCCGGTCGGGGCGGAACGGGCCCGTCGCCGACGGCACGGTGCTCCCGGCGGGACTCGAACCCGCACGCCTCTCGGCGCCGCATTTTGAGTGCGGTGTGTCTGCCAGTTCCACCACAGGAGCGTCTCGGCGGTCAGGGTATCGCCCCGCCGCCGTCCGCCGACGACGCGGCCCCGCCACCGAGGTGGCGGGGCCGGGCGGTCGGACGGACCGGTCAGGCCTTGGTGTAGGTCTCGCCGATCTTGTGCACGCGGATCGAGTTGGTCGACCCCACGGTGCCGGGCGGCATGCCCGCGACGATGACGACGCGGTCGCCCTCGTCGGCCAGGCCCGTGGTCTGGAGGAGCTGGTCGACCTGGTTGACCATGTCGTCGGTGTGGGTGACGGAGGGCACGGTGTAGGTCTGCACGCCCCAGCTCAGCGCGAGCCGGTTGCGGGTGTCGGTGCTCGGGGTGAAGGCGAGCAGCGGGATGGGCGAGCGCAGCCGCGACATGCGGCGGGCGGAGTCGCCGGACTCGGTGAAGGTCACGAGGTACTTGACCTCGAGCATCTCGCCGATCTCGGCCGCGGCGCGGGTGATGACGCCACCGCGCGTGTGCGGGGAGGACCCGAGCGGCGCGATCCGCTCGCCGCCGTTCTCCTCGGTGTTCTCCACGATGCGGGCCATGGTGCGCACGGTCTCGATCGGGAAGTCACCCACGGACGTCTCGCCGGAGAGCATGACCGCGTCGGCGCCGTCGAGGATGGCGTTGGCGACGTCGGATGCCTCGGCGCGGGTGGGGCGCGGGCTGGTGATCATCGACTCGAGCATCTGCGTCGCGACGATGACGGGCTTGGCGTTGCGGCGGGCGAGCTCGATGGCGCGCTTCTGCACCAGCGGGACCTGCTCGAGGGGCAGCTCGACGCCGAGGTCGCCGCGGGCGACCATGATGCCGTCGAAGGCGTCGACGATCTCGACGAGGTTCTCCACGGCCTGGGGCTTCTCGACCTTGGCGATGACGGGCACGCGACGGCCGACCTCGTCCATGATCGCGCGCACGCCGTCGATGTCCGAGGCGTTGCGCACGAACGACAGGGCGATGACGTCGGCGCCGACCTTGAGGGCCCAGCGCAGGTCGTCCTTGTCCTTCTCGGACAGGGCCGGGACGGAGACGGCCACGCCGGGGAGGTTGAGGCCCTTGTGGTTGGAGACGGGGCCGGCGACCTCGACGCGGGTGACGACGCGCGGTCCGTCGACCTCGAGGACCCGCACCGCGACCTTGCCGTCGTCGATGAGGATGCGGTCGCCGGGCTTGCAGTCACCGGGCAGACCCTTGAACGTGGTCGAGGCGAGCTCGGCGGTGCCGAGGACGTCCTCGGTGGTGATGGTGAAGGTGTCGCCCTCCTTGAGCTCGACCTTCTCCTCGGGGGCGAACTTGCCCAGCCGGATCTTCGGCCCCTGGAGGTCGACGAGGACCGCAACCGCGCGGCCGGAGGCCTGCGCGGCGGCACGCACGTTGCGGTAGACCGCCTCGTGCTCCTCCACCGCCCCGTGGCTGCGGTTGATCCGGGCGACGTCCATGCCGGCATCCACCAGCTCCTGGACCTTCTCGGCCGACGCGGTGGCCGGTCCGAGGGTGCACACGATCTTCGCTCTACGCATGCGCCCCAGCCTAGAGCAGGTGCTCTGCGCGGTCCCGGGTGAAGGTCCCGGTGCCGGATGTTGTCGCCAGTGGCCCGCGTCACGTCACGCGGGCGCCGCGCCCGCCGGGGCCGCCCGGGCGAGCGCGCGGGGCCGTCCCGGACCGCGTCCGGAACGGCCCCGCAGCGCCTCGATCAGGCCGAGACGGAGACCGTCGAGGGCAGGATCGGGGCGGGAAGCTCGCTCTCGCCGCGCAGGAACGCGTCGACGGCGGACGCCGCGGCGCGGCCCTCGGCGATGGCCCACACGATGAGCGACTGCCCCCGGCCGGCGTCGCCGGCGACGAACACACCGGGGACGGAGGTGGCGAAACTCTCATCGCGGACGAGGCGTCCGCGCGCGTCGAGCTCGACGCCGAGCTGCTCGACGAGCCCGGCCCGCGGCACACCCGTGAAGCCCAGCGCGAGGAGGACGAGCTGGGCCGGGATGACCCGCTCCGTGCCGTCGACGGGGACGTAGGTGCCGTCGTCGGCCTTCTCCACGGTGACCAGGCGCAGGTGGGTGACCTCGCCGGTGTCGCCCTCGGAGAGCAGCTCCACCGTGGAGCTGGCGTAGACCCGCTCGCCGTTCTCCTCGTGGGAGGTCGACGTCCGGTAGACCTTGGGGTAGGTCGGCCACGGCTGGTCCTCGGCGCGCTCCTCGGGCGGCAGCGCGTGGATGTCGATCTGCGTGACCGACCGGGCGTGCTGCCGGGTGGCGGTGCCGAGGCAGTCCGAGCCGGTGTCGCCGCCGCCGATGACGACGACGTCCTTGTCCGTGGCGAGGATCTGGTCGGGCACCTCCTGGCCGTCGACGGCCCGGTTGGCCTGGACGAGGTAGTCCATGGCCAGGTGGATCCCGCCGAGCTCGCGCCCGGGGACGGGCAGCTCGCGGCCGATGGTCGAGCCCATGGCCAGCACGACGGCGTCGTACCGCTCGAGGAGGTCCTGGCCGGTGAGGTCCGCGCCGCCGACGTCGACGCCCGGGCGGAACCGGGTGCCCTCGGCCTCCATCTGGGCGACCCGGCGGTCGACCTGGTCCTTCTCCATCTTGAAGTCGGGGATGCCGTAGGTGAGGAGCCCGCCGATGCGGTCGTCGCGCTCGTAGACGGCGACCGTGTGCCCGGCCCGCGTGAGCTGCTGGGCGGCGGCGAGCCCGGCGGGGCCCGAGCCGACGACGGCGACGGTGGCGCCGGTGAGCCGCTCCGGGACCTGCGGCTGGACGAGCCCGCGGTCGAAGGCGTTGTCCGCGATCGACTGCTCGATGTTCTTGATCGTCACGGCCGGCTGGTTGATCCCCAGGACGCAGGCGGTCTCGCAGGGGGCCGGGCACAGCCGGCCGGTCCACTCGGGGAAGTTGTTCGTGGCGTGGAGGCGCTCGATGGCGGCCTCCCAGTCCTCGCGCCGGGTGAGCTCGTTCCACTCGGGGATGAGGTTGCCCAGCGGGCACCCGTTGTGGCAGAAGGGCACGCCGCAGTCCATGCAGCGGGTGGCCTGGCGCACCAGCGCCGGGCCGTCCTCGGAGCGGCGCTCGTACACCTCGCGGGAGTCGAGGATGCGCACCGGCACCGGGCGTCGGCGCGGCAGCTCGCGCTCGGTGTAGGTCAGGAATCCGCGCGGGTCAGCCACGGGTCGCCTCCATGATCGTCGCCCACACGTCGGGCGAGCTGGGGTCCAGGCCGTCCTCGGCCGCCTTGACGAGGGCGGCGGAGACGGCGGCGTACTGGCGCGGGAGCACCTTGGTGATCCGCGCGGTGAGGGCGCCGGGCTCGGCGAGCAGGTCCGAGGCGACGGTGGAGCCGGTCAGCTCGACGTGCCGGCGCAGGAGCTCGGCGACGATCGTCTCGTCCTCGGGGTCGAGCTCGGTGACGAGCAGGTCGCCCCCCGCCAGCGCGGGCACGTTGATCTTGGCGGTGTCGAGGTCCAGGACGAACGCGGTGCCGCCGGACATGCCGGCGCCGAGGTTGCGCCCTGTCGGGCCCAGGACGAGCAGGGTGCCACCGGTCATGTACTCCGCGGCGTGGTCGCCCACACCCTCGACGACGAGCGTCGCACCGGAGTTGCGCACGGCGAACCGCTCCCCCGCCCGGCCCCGCAGGAAGATCTCCCCCGAGGTCGCGCCGTAGGCGATGACGTTGCCGGCGACGACGTTCTGCTCGGCGATGAGGTGCGAGCCGGGCGCCGGCCGGACGACGATCCGCCCGCCGGAGAGCGACTTGCCCACGTAGTCGTTCGCGTCGCCGAGCAGGCGCAGGGTGACCCCGCGCGGCAGGACCGCCCCGAAGGACTGCCCGGCCGAGCCGGTGAGGGTGATGTCGACCGTCCCGTCGGGCAGGCCCTCGGCGCCGTACCGCTTGGTCAGCTCGTGCCCGAGCATCGTGCCGACGGTGCGGTTGACGTTGCGCACGGGCAGCTCGATGCGGACCGGCTCGCCGCGCTCGAGCGCGGGCTCCGCCAGCTCGATGAGGCGGTTGTCCAGCGCCCGCTCGAGGCCGTGGTCCTGGGCGCGCACGTGCCGCAGCGCGGAGCCCTCCTTGGGGTCGACCTTGGTCAGGAGCGGCTCGAGGTCCAGGCCCGAGGCCTTCCAGTGGTCGACGGCGTCGGTGATGTCGAGGAGGTCGACCTGGCCGATGGCCTCCTCCACCGAGCGCAGCCCGAGGCCGGCGAGGTACTCGCGCACCTCCTGGGCGACGAACTCGAAGAAGGTCACCACGTGCTCGGCCCGGCCGGTGTAGCGCTCACGCAGGACGGGGTTCTGCGTGGCGATGCCCACCGGGCAGGTGTCCAGGTGGCACACGCGCATCATGACGCAGCCCTCGACGACGAGCGGGGCGGTGGCGAAGCCGAACTCCTCCGCGCCCAGGAGCGCGGCGACGAGCACGTCGCGCCCGGTCTTCATCTGCCCGTCGGCCTGGACGACGATGCGGTCGCGCAGGTCGTTGAGGACGAGGGTCTGCTGGGTCTCGGCCAGGCCGATCTCCCAGGGGCCGCCCGCGTGCTTGAGGGAGGTCAGGGGCGAGGCGCCCGTGCCGCCGTCGTGGCCCGAGATGAGCACGACGTCGGCGTGCGCCTTGGACACCCCGGCCGCGACGGTGCCCACGCCGATCTCGGAGACGAGCTTGACGTGGATGCGCGCCGCCGGGTTGGCGTTCTTGAGGTCGTGGATGAGCTGGGCGAGGTCCTCGATGGAGTAGATGTCGTGGTGCGGCGGCGGGGAGATCAGGCCGACGCCGGGGGTGGAGTGCCGGGTCTTGGCCACCCAGGGGTAGACCTTGTGGGCGGGGAGCTGGCCGCCCTCGCCGGGCTTGGCACCCTGCGCCATCTTGATCTGGATGTCGTCGGCGTGGGTGAGGTACTCCGCGGTGACGCCGAACCGGCCCGAGGCCACCTGCTTGATGGCCGAGCGGCGGCGCGGGTCGTGGAGGCGGTCGGAGTCCTCCCCGCCCTCGCCGGTGTTGGACTTCGCGCCGAGCTGGTTCATCGCGATCGCGAGGGTCTCGTGGGCCTCGGCGGAGATGGAGCCGTAGCTCATCGCACCGGTGGAGAACCGCTTGACGATCTCGCTGACCGGCTCGACCTCGTCGATGCTGATCGGCGCCCGCTCGCCCTCCCGCAGCCGGAACAGCCCGCGCAGGGTCATCAGCCGCCGGGACTGCTCGTCCACGCCCTCGGTGTACTTGCGGAAGATGTCGTACCGGCGGGTCCGGGTGGAGTGCTGGAGCCGGAAGATCGTCTCGGGGTCGAACAGGTGCGGCTCGCCCTCGCGGCGCCACTGGTACTCCCCGCCCATCCGCAGCGTGCGGTGCTTGGGCGAGATGCCCGACGGCGGGTAGGCGGTGGCGTGCCGGGCGGCGACCTCGGCGGCGATGACGTCGAGGCCGACCCCGCCCAGCGGCGTCGGCGTGCCGGTGAAGTACTCGTCGACGAGGTCCTCCGAGAGGCCGATCGCCTCGAAGACCTGGGCGCCGCGGTAGGACATCACGGTGGAGATGCCCATCTTGGACATCACCTTGAGCACGCCCTTGCCGAGCGCCTTGATGACGTTCTTGACGGCCTGCTCGGCGCTGATGCCCTCCAGGACGCCGGAGCTGACCAGGTGCTCGACGCTCTCCATCGCCAGGTACGGGTTGACGCAGGCCGCGCCGTAGCCGACGAGCAGCGCGACGTGGTGGACCTCGCGCACGTCGCCGGCCTCGACGACGATGGAGATCTTCGTGCGGGTGTGCTTGCGCAGCGTGTGGTGGTGGACCGCCGCGGTGAGCAGCAGCGACGGGATCGGCGCGAGCTCGGCGGTGGACTCGCGGTCCGAGAGGATGATGAAGCTGATCCCCGCGTCGATGGCGTTGTCGACCTCGTCGAAGATCTCCTCCAGGCGGGCCTGCAGCGCCGCGCCGCCGCCGGAGACCCGGTAGAGCCCCTCGATGGTCACCGAGGAGAAGCCGCGGCCCTGCCGGGGGGTCTTGCGGATGTGCTTGATCTTCGCGAGCTGGTCGTTGTCGATCGTCGGGAAGGGCACGAGCAGCTTGCGGGCGTGCTCGGGGGTGTCGACGAGCATGTTCGGCTCGGGGCCGATCGCCCCGGCGAGGGAGGTGACGAGCTCCTCGCGGATGGAGTCCAGCGGCGGGTTCGTCACCTGGGCGAAGAGCTGGGTGAAGTAGTCGAACAGCAGCCGCGGGCGGGCGGAGAGCACCGCCAGCGGGGTGTCGGTGCCCATCGATCCGATCGCCTCGGCGCCGGTGGCGGCCATCGGCGCGAGGAGGATGCGCAGCTCCTCCTCGGTGTAGCCGAAGGTCTGCTGGCGCCGCACGACCGACAGGCGCGAGTGGTCGACGTGGTCGCGCTCGGGCAGGTCCTCGAGCTCGACCAGGCCCTCGTCGAGCCACTGCTGGTAGGGGTGGGCGTCGGCGAGGCTGCGCTTGACCACCTCGTCGTCGATGATGCGGCCCGCCGCGGTGTCGACGAGGAACATCTTCCCCGGCTCGAGGCGGCCCTTCTTGACCACCTTGCCGGCGGCGATGTCCAGGACGCCGGACTCCGAGGCGAGGACGACGAGACCGTCGTCGGTGACCCAGTACCGGCCCGGGCGCAGGCCGTTGCGGTCCATGACGGCACCGACGAGGGTGCCGTCGGTGAAGGTCATCGCGGCGGGGCCGTCCCAGGGCTCGATGATGGTGGAGGCGAACTCGTAGAACGCCTTGAGGCCCGGGTCCATCGAGGTGTGGTTCTGCCAGGCCTCGGGGATCATCATGAGCACCGCGTGCGGCAGGGAGCGGCCGGCGAGGTGCAGGAGCTCGAGGACCTCGTCGAAGGTCGCCGAGTCCGAGGCGCCGGGGGTGCACACCGGCATGAGCTGCTCGAGGTCGCCCAGCACGTTCGAGGCGAGCATCCCCTCGCGGGCGGCCATCCAGTTCCGGTTGCCGCGCACGGTGTTGATCTCGCCGTTGTGGGCGACGAGCCGGAAGGGCTGGGCGAGGGGCCACGACGGGAACGTGTTCGTCGAGAAGCGCGAGTGCACGAGGGCGATCTCGGAGGCGAACCGCGGGTCGGACAGGTCGGGGAAGAACGGCGCGAGCTGCGTCGTCGTGAGCATCCCCTTGTAGACCAGGGTGCGCGCGGAGAGCGAGGCGAAGTAGATGCCCGTCTCCCGCTCGGACCGCTTGCGCAGGCGGTAGGTGAGGCGGTCCAGCTCCAGGCCGGCGGCGCCGTCGGGGTCGGCCACGAAGAGCTGGCGGAAGGTCGGCATGGACGCGAGCGCGCTCGGGCCGATCATCGAGGCGTCCACCGGCACGTCACGCCAGCCGAGGACCGTGAGGCCCTCGTCGGCGGCGATCGCCTCGATGCCCGCGACGGCCTCGGCGACGGCGGCCTCGCCGGCGCTCTCCCCGGGCAGGAACACCAGACCGGCGGCGTACCGGCCGGCAGGCGGCAGGTCGAAGCCGGCCACGGCGCGCAGGAACGCGTCTGGCACCTGCGTGAGGAGACCGGCGCCGTCGCCGGTGTTCTCCTCGGCGCCGACGGCGCCGCGGTGGTCGAGGTTGTGCAGCGCGGTCAGGCCGGCGTCGACGATGTCACGACCGGGCGTGCCGCGCAGGGTCGCCACGAAGGCGACGCCGCAGGCGTCGTGCTCCTGCGTGGGGTCGTACAGCCCCCGGCGCTGTGCGGCGGGGAACGGGCTGGCCGTGACCTGGTGGTCCATCCGCGTGCGTCCTCACTGGGTCGCCCCGGACGGAACGACCCGCATCGTCGTGCTGGTGATGTGGTCGGGTCGGCGTCGGCCCGTTGGTGGCGAGATGTTACTCGCAGATGACGTACAGGTGACACGAGGTGTCCACATTCTTGACACTTCTCCCGCGGGGCGCCACCCCTCCGGACCTCCCAGGAAACGGGCGCCGGGGTGGGTTGTCAAGCACCCGGGGACGTCCGGAGAGGGACAGCGGGCGCTTCGGGCGGCGCACCGGGCGGGACTCTACGCGAACGGCGTAAGCCGGCGCGTCCGTGGCCACGCGCCCAGTACGTAGGCACGCGCCGAGCACGTACCGCCGCGCCTACGGACTCGAACCGCTGGCTCCTGACTCAAGCCGAGTACGTCGCCACGCGCCGAGCACGTAGCCACGCGCCGAGCACGTAGCCACGCGCCGAGCACGTAGCCACACGCCGAGTACGTACCGCCGCGCCTACCGACTCGAACCGTTGGCTACTGAGTGAAGCCGAAGGGGCCCCGGCATTCGCACCGGTGCGAGCTCTCAGACCTTCTGGTCGGACGCAGACGCGCCGTCCGTCGGCTCGGAGCCGGCCGCGTCAGTGGCCGCGGCCTCGTCCGTGCGCGAGCCGGCCGCGTCGGTGGACGCGGAATCGTCCGTGCGCGGACCGGCGGGGTCGGTCTGCGCAGTTGCGGCGTGAACGTCGGAGCTGCGGGAGCCGGCCGCGTCCACGCCTGCCGCGCCTTCACCGACGGCGACGTCGGCGTCGGCGCGGGCCTCGTCAGGCTCGACGCCGACCGGCTCCTGGCCGGGCAGCCACAGCGTGTCCGGCCGGTCGCGGTTCCGGCGCCCGACGACGACGAAGATCACCAGGGCGACGAGGAAGATGAGGATGGAGGTCCAGACGTTGAGGCGGAGCCCGAGGACGATCTCCGCGTCGTCGATCCGGAGCATCTCGATCCACACGCGGCCCGCGGTGTAGAGCATGACGTAGAGCCAGAAGACCCGGCCGTGCCCGAGCCGGAAGCGGCGCTCGGCCCACAGCAGGACGGCGACCATCGCGAGGTTCCACACCATCTCGTACAGGAAGGTCGGGTGGAACAGGGTGCCCACCTCGTACCCGGGCACGAGGTGTGCCTCGTCGATCTCCAGGCCCCAGGGCAGCGTCGTCGGCCCGCCGTAGAGCTCCTGGTTGAAGTAGTTGCCGAGCCGGCCGACGGCCTGGGCCACGAGGAGGCCGGGGGCGAGCGCGTCGGCGAACGGCGCGAGCCGCAGGCCGCGGCGGCGCAGCGCCAGCCAGGCGCCGACGGCACCGAGCGCCACCGCACCCCAGATGCCCAGCCCGCCCTCCCAGATGTAGAAGGCACGCACGGGGTCGCCGTCGGGGCCGAAGTACGCGTCCGGCGAGGAGAAGACGTGGTAGATCCGCGCGCCGACGATGCCGAACGGGACCATCCAGAACGCGACGTCCATGGCCGTGTCCTTCGGCCCGCCCTTGGCGGTGTACCGGCGGTCCAGGATCCACCACGCCGCGACGATCCCGAGGAGGATCGCGAGGGCGTACGCGCGGACGGGGAAGGGGCCGATCGCCCACTCCGCCTGGGACGGGCTGGGGATCGAGGCGAGGGGCGGGAGCACCCCCGCAGCCTAACCGCTGGGACGAGCCCACCCGGCGAGAGGGGGATGCGGAGCCACCCCGCGAGCGGAGGACCCCGCACGGATCCGGCCACCTCGGCGGCACGGGTCTGGCAGGGTCGGCGTCACGTCCCGGTGGGCGTGGCCTCGCCTCCGCCGGCCGGTGGCGCCGGCACATCGGTGCCGGTCGGCGCGGGCACCCCGTGCCGGGCGACGTCGGCACGCTCGTGCCCGGCACAGCGAGGGGGTCGTCGTGGACGGGGTCGGGCCGGGATCAGCGCGGACCACGGGCACGCGGCCCCGGCCCGGGGCCGCGCGGCCCCGGCCCGACGGCACGCCCTGGCCGCGCGGGACGGCGCCGAGGAGCCGTGCCCTGCGCTCCCGCGTCCTGCCGTCGCTCCTCCTGGCGGCCCTCCTTGCGGGGTGCACCGGCGTGCCGACGCCGTCGCCCCTGCCGCCCGGCGAGCGGGGGGTCAACGGGGTGATGGTCGGCGTCGACGACACCGGGCTGCCCGACCACGCCGACGGCGGCGGCTGGGTCGCCGCCATCCCGGCCGAGCACCTCGACGCGCTCCTCGACCGCGCCGCCCGGGACGACTGGCGGCCCCCGGTGACGCACCTGCCCTACGTCCGGCTCCACCTCGACGAGGCGACGGTCGGGTCCTGGGGCGGGGAGGTCGCGGCCGTCGACGCCCGGGGTCGCTTCACGATCGGCCGGGACGAGTCCGGCGAGCCGCCCGTGACCGGCGCGGCGATCGTGTGCCGTCTCGTGGACGGCACCGAGGGCGCCATCACCCGCGGCTGCGACGAGGTGACCCTGCCCGAGCGGGGGACGCTACGAGCGACGTGGGGCGAGGCCGGCTTCCACGTGGGGCTGCTGAGCGGGTAGCCGCACCGGTGCGTCCGACGGCTCCGCCGGCCGACCGGTGCGTCCGACGGCTCCGCCGGCCGACCCGTGGGTCAGCCGCCGGGCACTGTCGGTCCACACGGGGCCTCCTCAGGCGCCGTGTGCGCCCGCGGCGATCTCCTCGGCCAGCACGCCGAGGTCGCGCAGGCCCGCGGTGCGGTCGCCGTCGGCACGCATGAGGGTGCGCACGAAGGCCGACCCGACGATGACGCCGTCGGCGAACTCGGCGATCTCGGCCGCCTGCTCACCGGTGGAGACGCCCAGCCCCACGCACACCCGCTCCGCCCCGGCCGCACGGGTGCGGGCGACGAGCTCACGGGCGTGGGTGTCGACGCTGGCCCGGGCGCCGGTGACACCCATCGTGGAGGCGGCGTAGACGAAGCCACGGCACGCACGGGCGGTCATGGCCAGGCGCGCGTCGGTCGAGCTGGGTGCGACGAGGAAGACGCGGTCCAGACCGTGCGCATCGGACGCCGCGACCCACTCCGCCGCCTCGTCCGGGATGAGGTCGGGGGTGATGAGGCCCGCCCCGCCCGCGGCCGCGAGGTCGCGGGCGAACCGGTCGACGCCGTAGCGCAGCACCGGGTTGAAGTAGGTCATCACCAGCACCGCCGCGCCGGTGGCGGCCACCTGCTCGACGGCGGAGAGGACGTCGCGGGTGCGGGTGCCGCCGTCGAGGGCCGCCTGGGCGGCGCGCTGGATGACCTCTCCGTCCATGCCGGGGTCGGAGTAGGGCAGGCCGAGCTCGATGACGTCGGCGCCGGCCGCGACGAGCGCCTTCGCCGCCTCGACCGAGGTGGCGACGTCAGGGAAGCCCACCGGCAGGTAGCCGACGAGGGCGGCGCCACCCCGGGCGCGGGCGGCGTCCACGGCGGCGGCGGACTTCGAGGGGGTCATGACGCTCACTTCTCGATGCTCCCGGTGGCGTGCTCGGCGGGGCCCGGGTGGGCCAGCGCCTCCTCGTCGACGAGGTCGAACCACCGGGCGGCGGTCTCGACGTCCTTGTCCCCGCGGCCGGAGAGGTTGACGAGGATCGTCGGCGCGGGCAGCCCGGCCGCCTTCGCCTCGGTCCCGATCCGCATCGCGCCGGCCAGGGCGTGCGCCGACTCGATCGCGGGGATGATCCCCTCGGTCCGGCACAGCAGCCGGAAGGCCTCCATGGCCTCGGCGTCGGTGACCGGCTGGTACTCGGCGCGGTGGATGCTTGCCAGCCAGGAGTGCTCGGGGCCCACGCCGGGGTAGTCCAGCCCGGCGGAGATCGAGTGCGACTCCACGGTCTGGCCGTCCTCGTCCTGGAGGACGTACGTCCGCGCGCCGTGGAGCACCCCGGGCGTGCCGCCGGTGATGGAGGAGGCGTGCCGGCCGGTCTCGACACCGTCGCCGGCGGCCTCCAGACCGACGAGCCGCACGCCGTCGTCGTCGAGGAAGGCGTTGAAGATGCCGATGGCGTTGGAGCCGCCGCCCACGCAGGCGCAGACGACGTCGGGCAGCGCGCCGGTGAGCTCGAGCACCTGCTCGCGCGCCTCGTCCCCGATGACCTTCTGCAGGTCGCGCACCATCGCGGGGAACGGGTGCGGACCGGCGGCGGTGCCGAAGAGGTAGTTGGTGGTCCCGACGTTGGTGACCCAGTCCCGGAAGGCCTCGTTGATGGCGTCCTTGAGGGTGCGCGAACCGGTGGTCACCGGCACGACCTCGGCGCCGAGGAGCTTCATGCGGGCGACGTTGAGCGCCTGCCGGCGCACGTCCTCCTCGCCCATGTACACGGTGCACTCCAGGCCGAGGAGGGCGGCGGCCGTCGCGGTGGCGACACCGTGCTGGCCGGCGCCCGTCTCGGCGATGACCCGCTTCTTGCCGACCTTGCGGGTGAGCAGCGCCTGGCCCAGGACGTTGTTGATCTTGTGGGAGCCGGTGTGGTTGAGGTCCTCACGCTTGAGGATGACCCGGGCTCCGCCGCAGTGCTCGGCGAAGCGGGGCACCTCGGTGACGATGCTCGGCCGGCCGACGTAGGTGCGGTTGAGGTGGTCCATCTCGGCGAGGTACCCCGGGTCGACCCGCAGCTCCTCCCACGCGGCGGCGAGGTCGTCCAGCGCCGCGATGAGCGCCTCGGGGACGAACCGGCCGCCGAAGTCGCCGAAGTAAGGGCCGGCGGCGTCGGCGAGGCGGCCGGGGCCTGCCTGCCCGCCCTCGGTCGCGGTCATCGGCGCACCGCCCGCAGGGAGGGGTGCGACCCGGCGGCGACCATGTCCGCGACGGCCTGGCGCGGGTTGCCCTGGGTGACCAGCGCCTCCCCTACCAGGACGGCGTCGGCGCCGGCACGGGCGTAGTCGAGGACGTCGTGGGGACCGCGGACCCCTGACTCCGCGACCCGCAGGACGCCCTTCGGCAGGACGTCGACCACCTGGGCGAAGACGCCGCGGTCCACCTGGAGGGTGCGCAGGTCGCGGGCGTTGACGCCGACCACCCGGGCGCCGGCGTCCACGGCGCGCACGGCCTCCTCACGGTCGTGCACCTCGACGAGTGCGGTCATGCCCAGGGAGTGCACCCGCTCGACGAGGGAGGTGAGCACGGTCTGCTCGAGGGCGGAGACGATCAGCAGGACGAGGTCGGCACCGTAGGCCCGGGCCTCCCACACCTGGTAGGGCGTGACGACGAAGTCCTTGCGGAGCACGGGCACGTTCACGGCCGCGCGCACCGCGGCGAGGTCCTCGAGGGAGCCGCCGAAGCGGCGGCCCTCGGTGAGGACGGAGATGACGGCGGCGCCACCGGCCTCGTACTCGGCGGCGAGGCCGGCCGGGTCGGCGATGTCGGCGAGCGCACCCTTGGAGGGGCTGGACCGCTTGACCTCGGAGATGATCGTGACGGCCTGGTGCTCACCGCGCAGCGCGGCGACGGCGTCCTTGGCCCCGTCCCGGCGCTGGGCCATGTCCTTGAGGACCTCGAGGGGCCGCTTCGCCTCACGCTCGGCGAGGTCCTCCCGGACCCCGGCGATGATCTCATCCAGCACGGTCACAGCTCGTACTCCCCTCGACTGACGACTCCCTCATCGTAGGTGTCAGTCGTGGGTGCCTCGAACGGCGTCCGCCAGGCGGCAGTTTCCGCGCCCGCCGCCGTCAGTCGCTGTACCAGTCCCGCTCACGCTCGCGGGCGGGCGGCGGCGCGGGCTGGCCCAGCCCCATGCCGCGCATGACCACCGAGACCACGACCGCCCCCACCCCGATCACCAGGGCGACGATCGTGAGCCAGTCGGCCTCGATCATGAGGCTCAGCCCGCCCACCAGGAACGCGAGGCTGACCCCCCAGGTCATGACCCATGCGGCGGGGGTGCGCCCGTGGTTGGAGTAGGGCGCCGCGGACGGCAGCGTGTAGGGCTCGGTCGCGGGAATCTGCGGCATGGTGTCCTCCGGGGCAGGGTCGGTCTGGCCGCAGCATATCGGCCAGGTACCGGTCAGGCAGTGCGTCGCGCGCGGCCGGTCACGGTGCCTGGTCGCGCGAGGGGTCCTCGCCGCGGCCGAGGGCGTCCCAGTCGTCCATGGCGCGGGTGCGGGCATCGCTCTCCGGCGTGGCGACCGTGCCGACAGCGAGACCCGTCGCCCCGGCCGGCCGGGTGGTCGACTCCCCCGGCGCCGTCGTGGCCGGGTCCGGTGACGACGCCATCGGCGCACCCGTGGTGGCCCCGGGCGCGGCCGCACCGGCCCGCTCGAAACGACGCCCGGCGTGCTGCCACCGCCCGGCGGAGAGGACCGCCACCACTCCCGCGACGCCGGCGCCGGCGCCCAGGAGTGCGGCCACGTACGGCCACGGCGCCAGGGCGGGCTCGCCCTCGAGGACCCGGACCCCGCTGACCTGCGCCGCGGCCCCGAGGAGCGGCCCGGCGGGGTCCGCGAGGAGCCCGGCGACGGCGACGACGACCATGACGGCAGCCCCCAGGAGCGCCAGCCCGCCGAGCATGACGGCGACGCGCCGGCCGATGGCGACGGCCAGCGCGGCCGCGCCCATGACGAGCGCGGCCGCGGTCACCGCCGGGGCCGCGGACGTCCCGGCCACCGAGACCGTCTCGGTCCCGATCACCGTGGGGGCCGTCCCGCTCACCCACGTGGCCGAGGTGACGGCCAGGAGGAGCACGACGACGACGAGCGTGGCCAGGACGACGCGGCGCCTCGCCGGCCGGGCGGTCACGGCCGGCCCGCCGCGGGCCGCAGGCCGGCGGCGAGCTGGACCGCCCGGACGGCGGCCGCGGCCTTGTTCCTCGTCTCCTCGTACTCGGTGGCCGGCACGGAGTCGGCCACGATGCCCGCCCCGGCCTGGACCGAGGCCTGGCCGCCGGCGATGACGGCGGTGCGGATCGCGATGGCCAGGTCGGCGTTGCCGGCGAGGTCGAAGTAGCCCACCACCCCTCCGTAGATGCCGCGGCGGGCCGGCTCGAGGGTGTCGATGAGCTCGATCGCCCGTGGCTTGGGCGCCCCCGACAGGGTGCCCGCGGGGAACGTCGCGACGAGGCAGTCCAGGGCGCTGACGCCGTCGCGCTGACGCCCGACCACCGTGGAGGAGATGTGCATGATGTGGCTGAAGCGCTTGACCTCCATGAGCTCGACCACCTCGACCGTCTCGGGCCGGCACACCTTGGCCAGGTCGTTGCGCGCGAGGTCGACGAGCATGACGTGCTCGGAGAGCTCCTTGGGGTCGGCGAGGAGCTCCTCGGCCAGGGCCCGGTCCTCCCCCGGTGTCGCCCCGCGCGGGCGGGACCCGGCGATGGGGAACGTCGTGACGTCGCCGTCCTGGACGTGGACGAGCGTCTCGGGGCTGGAGCCGACGACGGCGAACGTGCCCGCCCCGCCCGGGGCACCGCCATCGCCGCCATCGCCGTCGCTGCCGCCGCCCTCGTCCGCGGGCAGCTGGAGGTAGTACATGTACGGGCTGGGGTTGATGGTGCGCAGGACGCGGTAGACGTCCAGGGGGGCCGCCGTGCAGTCGATGTCGAGGCGCTGGGAGAGCACCACCTGGAAGACCTCGCCGTCCCGGATGGCCTCCTTTGCCGCCAGGACGGCGTTCTCGAAGTCGGGCCGGGACGTGCGGAAGCGCAGGTCGGGCGCCGCGGTGCCCACGTGCACGGCGGCCATGGCGGGCGCCGGGCGCAGGAGCGCGTCGGTCATCGCGTCGAGCCGGGCGACGGCGTCGGCGTGCGCGGCGTCGACGCGCTCATCCGTGTCGTCGAAGTTCACCGCGTTGGCGATGAGCCAGACGGACCCGTCGTGGTGGTCGACGGCGGCCATGTCGGTGGCCAGGCACAGCGCGACGTCGGGGGTGGTGTGCTCGCGAGGAGCGAGTGCGCGCAGGTTCGGCTCCCACTCCCGCAGCACGTCCCAGCCCAGCGCACCGACGAGCCCGCCCGTCAGCGGCGGCAGGCCGGGCAGGGCGGGGGTGCGCAGCGCCTCGAGGGTCGCCGCGAGGACCTCCAGCACGGGCCCCTCGGCCGGGATGCCGACGGGCACGTCGCCGCTCCACCGGGCGTGGCCGCCGCGGGCGGTGAGCACGGCGCGGGAGGCCACTCCGACGAACGACCAGCGCGACCAGGCGCCGTCGTGCTCGGCGGACTCGAGGATGAAGGTGCCCGGGCGCGAGCCCGCGAGCTGGCGGTACAGGCCCACGGGCGTGACGTCGTCGGCGAGAAGGCGGCGCACCACGGGCACGACCCGGCGGTCCGCGGCCATGGCCCGGAACGTGGGCAGGTCCGGCCAGGTCTGGCCCCAGTCGACCGAGACCTCCGTGGGGGCCGCAGCGACCTCCGAGGGGGCCGCGGCGTCGGGGGCGCTCACGAGACGTCCCCGACGACGGCGCCGAGGTCGCCGCCGGCCTCGAAGCAGGTCCGGGTGCCGGTGTGGCACGCGACGCCGACCTGGTCGACGCGCACGAGCAGGGCGTCGCCGTCGCAGTCCAGCGCCACGGAGACGACGTGCTGGACGTGCCCGGAGGTGTCCCCCTTGCGCCAGTACTCCTGGCGCGAGCGCGACCAGTACGTCGCCCGGCCGCTGGTGAGGGTCCGGCGCAGGGCCTCGTCGTCCATCCAGCCGACCATGAGCACCTCGCCGGTGTCGTGCTGCTGGACGACGGCGCAGACCAGGCCGTGCTCGTCACGCTTGAGGCGGTCGGCGACGGACGGGTCGAGGGTGGGGTTCTCGGGCACCGGACGATCTTGCCACGGGGCGGCGCGAGCCGGTCAGCGCGTCTGCGCCACCCAGGAGGCGTGCATCCGCGCGTACGGCCCGCCCGCGGCGAGGAGCGCCTCGTGGCTGCCCACCCCGGCGAGGTGCCCGTCCTCGACGACGACGACGAGGTCGGCGGCCTCGGCGGTGGAGAGGCGGTGGGCGATGGTCACCGACGTCCGGCCCGCGGTGAGGCGGTCCAGCGCCCGGGCGATCCGGGTCTCGGTGGCCGGGTCGACGGCGGAGGTGGCCTCGTCCAGGACGAGGAGGTCGGCGTCGGCGAGCGACGCGCGGGCCAGGGCCACGAGCTGGCGCTCACCCGCCGAGAGCGACTCCCCGCGCTGACCGACCGGGGTGTCGAGCCCGGCGGGCAGGCTCGCCACCCACCCGTCCAGGCCGAGGGCGGCGACGGCGGCCTCGACCTCCTCGGCGGGGTGGTCCACCGCGCCGTAGGCGATGTTCTCCCCGATGGAGGCGTCGAGGAGGAAGCCCTCCTGGGGCACGAGCACCACCCGGGAGCGCAGGTCCCGCAGGGTGAGGCGGCGCAGGTCCGCGCCGTCGAGGAGGACCTCGCCGGCGGTGGGGTCCATGAGCCGGACGAGGAGCTTGGCGAGGGTGGTCTTGCCCGACCCGGTCCGCCCGACGACGGCGACCTGGGTGCCGGGCTCGATCGCGAGGTCGACGCCGTGGAGCACCTCGGGGCCGCCGGGGTAGGCGTAGCGCACGCCCCGGAACTCCACCCGGGCCGCCCGGTGCGCGCCGTCCGGCGCCGGCACCGCCGGAGCGCCGGCCGATTCGTGGACGACGCCCGGCGTGGGGGCGTCGCCCGGCGCCGGGCGGGTGGCGTGCCGGCTGCGCGGCGGCAGCGGGTCGGCCGGGTCGGTGACGTCGACGGGCGTCTCGAGGACGGCGATGACGCGTCGCCAGCCGGCCACGGCGTTCTGGAGCTCGTTGAGCATCTCGGTCGCGTTCTGCACGGGCCCGGTGAACATCTGCACGAGGAAGAGGAACGCGAGCACCTCCCCGATCGTGAGGTCCCCGGCGGCGCCGAGGTACGTGCCGGCCACCACCACCGCCGCGAGCGCCACGGCCGCGAGGACGACGCCGGTGGAGAAGGCGATCGCCACGTAGGTCTGGGCGCGCACGGCCTCCTCGCGGTGCTCCCGGACGGCGGCGTCGATGCGGCGCTGGGTGCGCCCGGCGGCGCCGAACGCCCGGATCGTCTCCGCCCCGACCACGGACTCCGAGATCGCCGAGAGCATGGCCCCCACCCGCACCCGGACCCGGCCGTAGGCGGCGGAGACCCGCTTCTGCGCGCGCGGTGCGAGCAGCACCATCGGCAGGAAGCACACCCACACCAGCAGCGCGAGCTGCCAGGAGTACACCAGCATCGCCGCGCCGGCGAGGAGCAGCTGGCCGGCGTTGAGGACGAGCATGAGCCCGCCCCGCTGGACGAAGAGGGAGACCGTGTCGACGTCGGAGGTCACCCGCGAGACCAGCGAGCCGCGCTTCTCCGCGAACTGGGTGAGCGTGGACAGGTCGTGGACGTGACGGAAGGTGGCCACCCGCAGCTGGGCCAGGCCTCGCTCGCTCGTGCGGTAGAGCCGGACGTTGACGGCGGCGCTGACCTGGCCGGTCAGGAGCAGCACCACGAGGCCGGCTACGGCGAGCCACGCCACCCGGGCGACGTCGGGCCCGCCGTCGGCGAGGATCCCGTGGTCGGTGGCCTGCTGGAGGACCACCGGGACGACGACGCGTCCGGCGGTGGCGACGACGGCGAGCAGCAGCGTGGTGGCGATGCCGTCGGTCATCGCCGGCGAGAGCTGCAGGCCCCGGCGGACGGTGGCGACGACCCCGAGGTCGGACGCGGCGGAGATCGCGCTCATCGGTCCCCTCCCCCGGCGCGCCCGGCCCGGGCGGCCTCCCGCTCGGCGGTGCGCACCGCGTAGGCGGTGACGAGCTCGCGGTAGCCCGGGTCCCGCTCGGCCAGCTCGGCGTGGGTGCCGGCGTCGACGACCCGCCCGGCGTCGAGGTGGACGACCTCGTCGGCCAGGGCGATCGTCGAGGTCCGGTAGGCCACGAGCAGCACGGAGGTGCCGCCCTCCCCGGCGCCGAGGCCGGCGAGGATCTCCTGCTCGACGACCGGGTCGACGGCGGAGGTGGCGTCGTCGAGCACGAGGAGCCGGGGCCGCCGGACGAGTGCCCGGGCGATCGCCAGGCGCTGGCGCTGCCCGCCGGAGAGCGTCGCGCCGCGCTCGCCCACGACGGTGTCGAGACCGGCGGGCAGGGCGCGGACGAAGTCCTCGGCGCGGGCGGTGCGCAGCGCGGCCCAGACGTCGTCGTCGTCGAAGCGGTCGCCGTCGTCGAGGGTGACGTTGCCGCGGACGGTGTCGTCGAAGACGAACGTGGACTGGCTCACCAGGGCGACGGCGGCGGTGCGCGCGGCGGGGTCGAGCTCGCGCACGTCGTGCCCGCCCAGGAGCACCCGCCCGGCGGTGGGGTCCATGAGGCGGGCGACGAGCGCCGCGAGGGTCGACTTGCCTGCCCCGGTGGCGCCGACGAGGGCCACCGTGGCGCGCGGTGCCACCCGGAGCGAGACCCCGGAGAGCAGGTCCACCGTGCCGGGGTCGCGGCCCGGCCGGCCGGCCGGGGCGCCGTCGGGGTCCTTGGCCAGGCGGGCCGGGACGGTGAAGGTGACGTCCTCCACGCGCACCTCTAGGCCGCCCCGGCCGCCGAGGACCGCCCGGCCGCCGGTGAGGGTGCCGGTGGCGTCGACGACGCGGGCGATGCGGTCGTGACCCACGAGCGAGCGCGGGACCTCCCCCAGGACGAAGCCGATGGAGCGGATCGGCATCGTCATGACGGTGAGGAGGTAGGCGACCGTGACGACGTCGCCGGTGGCCGCGGCACCCTCCTGCACGCGCCACGCGCCTGCCGCGATGACGGCCAGGGTGGCGGCGGAGGGCAGGAGCTCGATGACGGGGTCGAACACCGCCCGGACGCGGCCCATCGCCACGTTGGCCTCGCGCAGGTCCTCGGTGACGGCGGCGAAGCGGCGCTCCTCCCGCTCGGCGGTGCCGAGGGACTTCACGAGCAGGGCCGCCTCGAAGCTCTCGTGCGCGACGTCGGAGACGGCGGCCCGCAGCCGCTGGGAGCGGGTGACGGCCGGCGCCATGCGGCGGCGGTAGACGGCGTTGGCGAGCACGACCAGCGGCAGGACGCTCACGCCGATGGCGCCGAGCCAGGGGTCGGCGAGGAACATCGCCACCGAGGCGACGAGCATCATCACGACCACGCCGAGGGCGAAGGGCAGCGGCACGAACACGCCGGAGGCGGCCTCGGCGTCGGCGTTGGCGTTGGAGAGGAGCCGCCCGGTGGGGTGGCGGCGGTGCCAGCTCATGGGCAGGCGCAGGTACTGGCGGGTCACGCGCAGCCGGTGCGCGGCCTGGATCTCGTACGCCGCCCACCCGGCGTAGATCCGGCGCAGCGCCACGGCGGCGGCGGTGAGCAGGCCGACGACGAGCAGCGCGCCCCCGGCGGCCCAGACCTGGCCGGCGTCGAGGGAGCGCTCCGCGACGGCGGGGGCGACGACCTGGTCGGTGACCCGGCCGAGCAGCCACCCGGACGCGACCGTGCCGACGCCGTACACGGCGGCGGCCACGACCGCGACGGTCGAGGTCCGCCGGGAGTCCGCCAGCCCGCGGCCGATGAGGACGAGGCTGCGGCGCAGGGTGCCGCCCGGCAGGGCGTACGGGTGCGGGGTGCGCAGGTCGTCGGTGTCCACGTTCGCCGCCTCGCCGGCGGTGCCGCCGGGGTCGTCGGCGGCGCCGTCGCCGGGCCGCGGGTGGTCGATCACGGGCACAGCGAGGTCCTTCTTCCTGGGGGCGGCCCGTCGATCCTCGCACAGGGCCGGCAGCGGCGCCCGCGGCGGCGGCGCCCCCCACCGTGTGGCACGGTGGGTCGAGCGTCAGCGGGGGCCCGAGCTCTCGCGGCGAGGCGGCGGACGGACGGAAGGCGGACCGGTGACCTGGATGGAGACCGAGCGCGAGGCGCTGGTGCAGACCCTGCGCGGGGCGGACCCCGACGCGCCCACACTGTGCGAGGGCTGGTCCGTGCGGCACCTGCTCGCCCACCTCGTCGAGCGGGAGCAGGAGCCGGCGCGCTACGCCGCGGACATGGCGGCCACCCGGCTCGGCCGCGAGCCCGGTGCGGAACCCTTCCTGTCGCGGCTGGCCGGCTCCGCCGTCACCGCGCCGGGGTACGCCGCGCTGGTGGACCGGTTCGCCGGCGGGGGCTCGCGCATCGTGGCGCTCGGCGACCGCGCCCACCTGATCGAGTACGTCGTCCACCACGAGGACGTGCGCCGGGCGGGCGCGGAGCCGGCCGAGCCGCGCGTCCTGCCCCCCGACCTCGTCCGGGCGGTGTGGCAGCACCTCGGTGCGCTCGCGCGCACGGCCTACCGGTCCTCCCCGGTGGGTGTCGTGCTCGTCGTTCCCGGCGGTCCGCGCAAGGTGGTGCGCCGCGGCGCCGACGCCGTCGTCGTCTCCGGCGACCCGGTGGAGCAGGCGCTGTTCGCGCTGGGACGCCGCGAGGTCGCCGACGTGGAGATCCTCGGTGCCCCTGAGACCGTGGCGCGGTTCGAGGAGTGGGCGGACCAGGCCTGAGCCGGCTGCGCCTCGCCCGAACCCTCCGCGCCTGGCCCGAGCCGCTGACCGCGGGAGGAGCCGGGACCGTCAGCGGACGGTGACGCCCGCCGCGCGCATGTGGTCCTTGACCTCGCCGATCGTGAGGGTGCGGAAGTGGAAGACCGATGCCGCCAGCACGGCGTCGGCCCCGGCGAGCGCCGCCCCGGTGAAGTCCTCGACCTTGCCCGCCCCGCCGGAGGCGATGAGCGGGACGTGCAGCCCGGGACGGACGTCGGCGAGCATCGTCAGGTCGTAGCCGTCCTTCGTGCCGTCGGCGTCCATGGAGTTGAGGAGGATCTCGCCGGCACCGAGCTCGGCCCCGCGCAGCGCCCACTCCACCGCGTCGATGCCGGTGCCGACCCGGCCGCCGTGGGTGGTGACCTCGTACCCCGACGGCGTGCGGGTCTCGCCGGTGACCCGGCGCGCGTCGACGGACAGCACGACGACCTGGTTGCCGAACCGCTCGGCGACCTCGGTGATGAGCTCGGGCCGGGCGATCGCGGCGGTGTTGATGCCCACCTTGTCGGCGCCGGCCTTGAGGAGGCGGTCGACGTCGGCGACCGAGCGCACCCCGCCACCGACGGTGAGGGGCACGAAGACCTCCTCGGCGGTGCGCGAGACGACCTCCATCGTGGTGTGGCGGGCCTCGGCGGAGGCGGAGACGTCGAGGAAGGTGATCTCGTCGGCGCCCTCGGCGTCGTAGCGGCGCGCCAGCTCGACCGGGTCCCCGGCATCGCGCAGCCCCTGGAAGTTCACGCCCTTGACGACGCGACCGCCCGCCACGTCCAGGCAGGGGATCACGCGCACCGCGACCGACATCTCCACTCCTTCCCGGCGGGTCTGCCCCACCGGCGGCTTACAGGTTAACCGCCCCGGTAGCCTCGCCCCGGTGAGCGTCCACGACCCGCTCGAGGCCGTCCTCGGGCTCGTCACCGCCGCCAGGGTCCGGCACGACGGCCCGGGTCCGGTGGTGCTCGGCGTCGACGGCCGGTCGGGATCGGGCAAGTCGGACCTCGCCGGCGCGGTGACCGCAGCCCTGCGGGCCGACGGCACGGACGTGGCCCTGCTCGCCCTCGAGGACGCCTACCCCGGCTGGGACGGGCTCGCCGCCGGTGTGGCCGCCGTCGCGCGCGGCGTCCTCGCGCCGCTCTCCCGGGGCGAGCCGGGCACGGTGCGGACGTTCGACTGGGACGCGGCCCGCCCCGGCCCGGTGCTGCGGGTGCCGGCGCCGGGCCGGCCGGTCCCGGACGTGGTCGTCGTCGAGGGCTGCGGCGCGGGCTCGGCCGCCTGCGCGCCCTACCTCGACGTCCTGGTGTGGCTCGAGGCCCCCGAGGAGGTGCGCCGGCGGCGTGCGCTGGAGCGCGACGACCACACGTGGACCGAGCGCTGGGCGGCGTGGGCGGCGCAGGAGGACGCCCTCCTGGCCGTGCGCGACGCCCGCGCCCTCGCCGACCTCGTGGTGCGGACCGGCTGACCCGTGACGCGGACCGGTGGAGCCCCGGCCGCCGGTCCGCTCCGCCCGGGCCCTGACCCCGCCGCCGGTCCGCTCCGCCCGGGCTCTGACCCGCCGACCATGGCGCGGACGCCAGGCCCGATATACCCTTGGGGGTATGCAGAGATTCTCCCGCAGCATCCCCTCCCTCGCGGCCGCCACGGTCGCCGCCCTGCTCCTCGCCTCGTGCGGCACGGACGACGCCGGCTCGGCCGACCCCGGCAGCGTCTCGGTCGAGCAGCTCCAGGGCAAGGTCGACCCCGCCGCCGCCGCCGAGGTCATCGAGGCCGGCAACCACACGGTCATCGACGTGCGCACGCCCGCGGAGTTCGCGGAGGGCCACGTCGACGGCGCGGAGAACATCGACGTGCAGTCGCCCGACTTCGCCGACCGGATCGCCGAGCTCGACCCCGACGGCGCCTACGTCGTGTACTGCCGCAGCGGCAACCGCTCGGCCGCGGCCTACCAGGCCATGCAGGACGCCGGGTTCACCTCGGTCGTCGACGCCGGCGGGTTCGACGCCCTCGTCGGCGCGGGCGTCGCCACGTCCTGAGCCGCGGCGCGGACCGGCAGAGCCACAGCACGGCTCTGCCGGACCGTCTCGATCACGGAACAGCCGGACCGTGTCGACACCGATCAGCCGGACCCGTGACGGCGGATCAGCCGGTCGTCTCCTCGGCGGCCGGCTCCGTCGTGTCCTCGGCCGGCTCGGTCTCCTCGGCCGGGTCCTCCGACGCCGGCTCCGTCTCCTCGGACGGCTCCTCCGTGGCCTCCGGGGACTCCTGGACCACGGCGTCCTCGTCGCCGCCGGAGGTGGCGAGGATGTCCACCACGAGGACCAGGGTCTCGGTGCCCTGCGCCAGGCCGGGCGGGATGACCAGCAGGACCTGGGACCCGACGTGCTGGTCGACCAGGCCGTCGCGCAGGCCCGGGAAGACCTCGTCGATGGCGATCGTCTGGGGGACCTTGCCCTGCGCCCACGTGGAGTCGTAGTCCGTGCCGGACTCCCACGCCACGCCGGTGTACTGCAGGGTCACGCTCTGGCCGCGCCGCACCTGGGCGCCGTCGCCGCGGATGAGCGGCTGGACCACCAGCGCGGTGGGGGGTTCACCCTCGGGCAGGCTGATCGACGGCGCGCCGTCGTCGGCCAGGCTCACGGTGGGCAGGCCCTCGCGCGGCTCGACCGCCTCGCCGCGGGCCCGGGTGTAGAGCACGTCGACGACGAGGAGCAGCATCCGGTCGACGTCGTCCTCGGTGATGGGCTGGCGCAGCAGCAGCCGGCTGCCCTCCTGGGCGCCCACGAGGACCGGGAAGAGGTCCTCGCCGACGTCCTCGCGGCTGAGCGTGAGGGTCTGCGCCACGCCCACCTCACGGTCCTCGACGAGCTCGCCGTCCTCGCCGTCGTAGGCCGTCAGGCTCAGGAGCATGGGCTCGCCCTCGGCGAGCTCGCGGCCCTCGCCCTCGATGAGCACGTCGACCGAGGAGTCCGCGAGCGGCAGCGGCGGGGTGAAGGTCACCACGGGCACCGAGCCGAACTGCCCGGAGACGGCGACCGCGTCGACGGTCTCCTCCTCGTTCGGGCTGTCCTGGTCCCCGCAGCCGGCGAGCATCACGAGCGCGACGAACGCCGCGACCAGCGCGGCGGCTCGGGCGCGGAGGGTGGTCTGGGTCCGGGTGCTGCGCTCCACGACAGGCAAGCCTACGTCGCCGCCAGGACTGCCCCCGATCACGCCCGCAGCGCCGCCATGAGCGCGTCGACCCGGTCGTCGACGGGCGAGAACGGGTCCTTGAGGACGACCGTGCGCTGGGCGGCGTCGTTGATCTTCAGGTGCACCCAGTCCACGGTGATGTCCCGGCGCCGCTCCTGCGCCGCGGCGACGAAGTCCCCGCGCAGCTTGGCCCGGGTCGAGGTCGGCGGGTGGGTGACGGCGTCGGCGATCTCCTCGTCGGTGGTGATCCGGGCCATGAGGCCGCGGGCCACGAGGGAGGGGGCCAGGCCCCGCACGGCGGAGATGTCGTGGTAGGCCAGCGAGAGCCGCGCGACGCGCGGGTCGTCCAGGCCGAGGGTGTGCTTGGCGCGGTAGCGCTCGAGGAGCCGGCCCTTGATCGCCCAGTCGAGCTCGGTCTCCACCAGGGAGTGGTCCTGGGTGCGCAGCGCCCGCAGGCCCCGCTCCCACAGCTCCAGGACCTTCCGCTGGACGGCGGTGAGCTCGGCGGACCGGCCCTCGGCGTCGAGGTGGCCGCGCACGCGCGCGTAGAACTCCTCCTGGATGTCCAGCGCACTGAGCCGCCGCCCGGTGGCGAGCTCGACCGGGACGGTGGCGGTGGTGTCGTGGGAGATCTCGCGGATCGCCCGCATGGGCTCGGCCAGGACGAGGTCGCGGATCTTGACGCCGTCCTCGAGGACGGCGAGCAGCAGCTCGGTCATGCCGACCTTGAGCATCGTCGTGGTCTCGGCGACCGAGGAGTCACCGACGATGACGTGCATGCGCCGGTAGAGCTCGGCGTCGCCGTGCGGCTCGTCGCGGGTGTTGATGATGGGGCGCGACCGGGTGGTCGCCGAGCTCATGGCGTCCCACATCTGGTCGGCGCGCTGGGAGAAGGCGTAGCTGGCGCCGCCGCCGGCGCGGGGGCGGATGTGCCCGGCGCCGGTGAGGATCTGCCGGGTGATGAAGAACGGGACGAGGGCCTCGCCCATGGCCGGGAAGTCCCGGCGGCGGCGCACGAGGTAGTTCTCGTGGCAGCCGAAGGAGTTGCCGGCCGAGTCGACGTTGTTCTTGAACAGGTGGATCGTCCCGGCGATCCCCTCCTCGGCGAGGAGGCCGTTGGCCTCCTCGGTCATCTCGTCGAGGATGCGCTCCCCGGCCCGGTCGTTGACGACGAGCTGGTGGACGTCGTCGCACTCGGCGGAGGCGTACTCCGGGTGCGAGCCCACGTCGAGGTAGAGCCGGGCCCCGTTGCGCAGGAAGACGTTGGAGGAGCGGCCGAGGGCGACGACGCGGCGGAAGAGGTAGCGCGCGGCGTCGTCGGCGGTGATGACCTGCTGCTCGTGCCCCGGCGCGGCCGGGGGCTGGGCGCAGGTGATGCCGTACTCCGTCTCGACGCCGAAGATGCGCCTGGCGGTCACTGGCCGCCCTTCTGCACGAAACCTTGCACGAAGGTCTCGGCGTTGGCCTCCAGGACGGAGTCGATCTCGTCGAGGAGGCTGTCGACCTCCTGGACCCGGGTCTGCGCCGCGGCCGCGACAGGCGGGTCGACGGGGTCCGGCTCGTCCCGCCGGGTGGTGCGGCGCTGCTCCTGCTGTGCCATGTCTTCCTCCTGCTGTTGCGTCGTTCCAGGTTACGGCGTGGCGCCGCGCCCGGCGGCTGGGCGCGCGCCCGTGAGAGCCTCGAGCAGCTCCGCGGCGGTCTCCGCGCCCTCGAGGAGGGCGCCGACGTGGGCGCGGGTGCCGCGCAGCGGGTCGGTCATGGGCACGCGCACGAGGTGCTCGGCGCCGGGGACGTCCAGGACGACCGACTCCCAGCTCGCCCCGGCGACCTGGCCGGGGTAGCGCTCGACGACCTGCCCGCGGAACCAGGCACGGGTGTCGGTCGGCGGGGTGCGCTCGGCGGCGAGGACCTCGGCGTCGCTGACCAGCCGCTCGACGCGCCCGGCGGCCGCCAACCGGGCGACGATGGAGCGCTCGGGCCGCAGGTCCGACCACTGCAGGTCCAGCGCCTGGATCTTGGGGTGGTCCCACGGGAGGTTCTCCCGCTCGCGCATGCGCTCGAGGAGCTGGAGCTTGCCCACCCACTCCACCTCCGCGGCGGCCGTGGCGGGGTCGGTCGCCAGACGGTCCAGCACACCGGCCCACCGCTCGAGCACGTCGGCGGTGGCGGCGTCGACCCCGGCGGGCGGCGCGGCCCGGCGCACGGCGTCGGCGACGACGTCGAGGTAGACGCGCTGGATCTCCAGCGCGGTCATCTCGCTGCCGTCGCTCATGGTCAGCCGGTGGGTCAGGGACGTGTCGTGGCTGACCGCCCACGTCTCCCCCACCGGGTTGGCGATCATGAGGGCGTCGAGCTGCAGCGGGACGGCGTCGTTCTCCAGCAGCCACAGCAGCAGGGCGGTGGTGCCGACCTTGAGGTAGGTGGAGACGTCGAAGAGGTTGGCGTCGCCGCCGATGACGTGCAGGCGCCGGTAGCGCTCGGCGTCGGCGTGGGGCTCGTCGCGGGTGTTGATGATCGGGCGGTTGAACGTCGTCTCCAGGCCCACGTCGTTCTCGACGTAGTCGGCGCGCTGGGAGATCTGGAAGCCGGGCCGCTCGCTGCGCTGGCCCAGGCCGACCCGGCCCGCCCCGCAGAAGATCGGCCGGGTGACGAAGAACGGGGTGAGGTAGCGGATGATGTCGCCGAAGTTCACCGACCGCTCGACGAGGTAGTTCTCGTGGGTGCCGTACGCGGCGCCCTTGCCGTCGACGTTGTTCTTGTACAGGACGACGTCCGGGGCGAGCGCCGTGGCGTGGAGGGCGTCCATCGCCCCGCGCATGACGAGCTCGCCGGCGCGGTCCCAGCGCACGGCGTCGAGGGGGTTGGTCACCTCGGGGCTGGAGTACTCGGGGTGGGCGTGGTCGACGTAGAGCCGGGCCCCGTTGGTGAGCACGGCGTTGTTGGCCGTGGGCAGGGCGAGCTCGGCCGCGCTCGGACGGCGCAGGCGGGTGGTGCGCACGGCGCCGTCGCCCTCGCGGGCGCCCTCGCCACCGACCTGGCGGGCGTCCTCGCCGTCGCCGTCCTCCGCCGGTGCCGGCGCGTCCGGGTCGTCGGTGAGCTGGGAGGGCCGGGCGCTGGCCCGGTCCAGGCGGAACCCGCGCGCGTCGGCGAGCGGGTCCTCCCCGGCGTAGTCCCAGCGGACGGTGCGCCCGCGCAGCGCGGACCCCGCGTAAGCCGCCACGACGTGGGCGGACAGCACCATGGGGTTGGCGCCGGGGTTGCCGTGCTCGAGGAGCCCGTACTCGGTCTCGATGCCCATGGGGCGGTGCACGCTCATCGGTCCCCCTACAGGTAGCCGCCGGTGGGCGTGATGGTGTCGACGTCGCGGGCACCGAGGTGGTCCGCGGCCGGGCCGTGGACGTCGCCCACGGTGGTGCCGGACCCACCGTGGTGGACCGGGAGGTCGTGGACGCCCCTCCCCTCGTCCGGCGCGGGCAGGGACCGCCCGGCGCCGAGGGTGCGGATGAACGTGATCCGCTCGCCCTTCTTGCCGCTGACCCGCGCCCACTCGTCGGGGTTGGTGGTGTTGGGCAGGTCCTCGTTCTCGCGCATCTCGGCCGACAGCGCGCCGAGGAGGTGCTCGGTGCGCAGGCCGCGCTCGCCGGTGGCGAGGAGGTCCTTGATGGCCCGCTTCTTGGCGCGGTCGACGATGTTGGCGATCATCGCGCCCGAGGCGAAGTCCTTGAAGTGCAGGACCTCCTTCTCGCCGCTGGCGTAGGTGACCTCGAGGAACTCGTTCTCCGGCCCGGTGCCGAAGAGGGCGGTCACGGCGGCGTCGATCATCGCGGCGACGGCGGCGGCCGCGTCGCCGTCGTGACGGTCGAGCTCGGCGGGGTGCAGGGGCAGGTCGGTGGTGAGGTACTTGGCGAAGATCTCCGTCGCGCCGTCGGCGTCGGGGCGCTCGATCTTGATCTTCACGTCCAGGCGGCCCGGCCGCAGGATGGCCGGGTCGATCATGTCCTCGCGGTTGGAGGCACCGATGACGATGACGTTCTCGAGCTTCTCGACGCCGTCGATCTCGCTGAGCAGCTGGGGCACGATCGTCGTCTCGACGTCGGATGAGACGCCGGTCCCGCGGGTGCGGAACAGGGACTCCATCTCGTCGAAGAAGATGACGACGGGGATGCCCTGGACGGCCTTCTCCCGGGCGCGGGCGAAGATGACCCGGATCTGCCGCTCGGTCTCGCCGACGTACTTGTTGAGGAGCTCAGGCCCCTTGATGTTGAGGAAGTAGCTGCGGGCCGCGCCGCCCCGCTCCTCGCCGCGCTCCTCCCGCCGCCGGTCGGCGGTGCCGGCGAGCGAGGTCGCCACCGCCTTGGCGATGAGGGTCTTGCCGCACCCGGGCGGGCCGTAGAGCAGGACGCCCTTGGGCGGCTTGAGGCCGTGCTCGCGGTAGAGCTCGGGGTGGAGGAAGGGCAGCTCGACGGTGTCGCGGATCTGCTCGATCTGCGGGCCGAGGCCGCCGATGTCGGAGTACTGGGTGTCGGGGGTCTCCTCGAGGAGGAGCTCCTCGACCTCGGAGCGCACGACCCGCTCGGTGACGAAGTTCGTGCGCATGTCGGCGGTGAGGGCGTCCCCGACGCGCAGGTGCACCCCGAGGAGCGGGCCGGCCAGGCGCATGACGCGCTCGTCGTCGCTGCGGGCGAGGACCAGGACGCGGTCGCCGTCGAGGACCTCCTTGACCGTGACGAGCTCGCCGGTGGTCTCGTACGGCCCGGCGGCGATGAGGAGGAGCTGCTCGTTGAGGCGGACCTCCTGCCCCGGGTGCAGGGCGCCGAGGGGGACCGCGGCGGAGACGGCGACGCGCATCTTGCGGCCGCCGACGAAGACGTCGGCCTCGCGCTCCTCGAGGTGCCCGGCGAGGAACGTGCCGTACGAGCCGGGCGGCTTCGAGACGTTGTCGAGCTGGTCCTGGAGCTGGACGAGCCGCTGGCGGGCGGCGTCGAGAGCCTCGGCGAGCCGCTCGTTCTTCGACGCCAGCGAGATCGCCTGCTGCTCGAGCTCCCGGGCCCGGGCCTCCCCGAACCGGTCCGCCTGTGCCATGTCCGTCCCTTCGTCGGCCGACCCGACCACCCTATGCCCGGGTCCGGACACGCCGCCGCCGCGGGGGTGTGGCGGCCGTCTCAGGCGCGGTCCTCGGGCTCCTCGGGGGTGGCCGGGGTGGCGGCGCTCCGGACGGGCCCGACCGGTGCGGCGGTCCCGCCGGGGCCTACCTGCTCGGTGGTGGTGACCGGACCCGCCGGCTCGGTGGTGGTGACCGGACCCGCCGACTCGGTGGTCGTGACCGGACCTGCCGGCTCGGTGGTCGTGGCCGGACCGGGCTGGGAGGCCATGCCGGTCTCCTCCATGACGCTGCGACGGTGGATGTCGCGGCGGACCCGGCGGACCTTCTTGTCCGAGATCGACCGCTCGCCGACGTCCTCGGGCGCCCACTCGCCGTCGGGGGCGTAGGCGCCCTTGGCGGGCCGGCGGGTGCGCTGGGGCGGGGTGGTGCCCGGGGCCAGGCGCCGGGTGGTGACGAGGAAGCCGGTGTGCCCGATCATCCGGTGGTCCGGCCGTACGGACAGGCCCTCGAGGTGCCAGGTCCGCACCATCGACTCCCACGCGCGCGGCTCGGTGAACTGCTCGCTCGTCCGGGCGTCCTCGACGAAGCGGCTCAGCTGGGTGGTGGTGGCGACGTAGGCGATGAGCACCCCGCCCGGCGCCAGGGCATCCGCGGCGACGGCGAGGTTGTCCCACGGGGCGAGCATGTCCAGGACGATCCGGTCCACCGAGCCGGGCTCGACGGCGTCGGGCAGGACGTCGGCGAGGTCGCCGACGCGGACCTCCCACGCCGGGTGCGGCCCGCCGAACCAGGACTCGACGTTGCCGACGGCGATGTCGGCGAAGTCCTCGCGCCGCTCGACCGAGAGGAGGTGGCCGCGCTCCCCCACCGCCGAGAGCAGGCTCATGCTCAGCCCGCCGGAGCCGACGCCGGCCTCGACCACGCGGGCGCCGGGGAAGATGTCGCCCATCTGGACGATCTGGCCGGCATCCTTGGGGTAGACGACGGCCGCGCCGCGGGGCATGGACAGGACGTAGTCGCTGAGCAGCGGGCGCAGCGCGAGGACCTGGTGACCGGTGGCGGTGGTGACGACCGAGCCGTCCGGGCGGCCGATGAGCTCGCTGTGCCGGAAGGAGCCGCGCTGGCTCTGGAAGAAGCCGTCGTGGGTGAGGACGACCGTGTACAGCCGACCCTTGGTGTCGGTGATCTGGACCCGCTCGCCGGCCCGGAGCGGGCCCCGGCGCCGGGCGGGACCGCCCGGCAGGTCGGCGTCGTCCCGCGGGTCCGCGACGCCCGTGGCGTCGTCGAGGGCGGAGGGCGTGGGGGGCTCATCGGTCACGACGGGCGAGTCTACGCAGCCGCGCGGCACGGGCCAGGCCGGCCGGCGGGACTCAGGTGGGCCGGCCGGCGGGGCTCAGGCGGGCCGGCCGAGCGCGCGCGCGACGTCGGCGACCCGCACCATGCCGAGGACCTGACGGTCCTGGGTGAGGAGAACCTCGCTGGTGTGCCGCTGGGCGCGCGCGACCGCGGCGACCGCCTCCGGCCCGGTGACGTGGCCGACCACCATCTCGCGGTAGAGCGTCCGGGCGACGGCGTCGAGCGGCGTCGAGGCCCGGTGCTGCGGGGGGATCGCCGCGAGGGCCTCGACGTCGACGACGGCGACCGGCACCTCCCCGCGCATGAGCACCACGGTCGGTCCGCCGGCCTCGCGCGTCTCGGGGGCGCGCACGTCGAGCTCGGCGACGGCGGTGCCGGCCGGGACGAGGAGGACGGGCCGGGCGAGGGGGCGAAGGTCGAGCCCCTCGGCCGCCCGGTGCACCTTGGCCGACGCCAGGGCCTGGGTGGCGCCGCTCCACAGGACCGAGGCGAGCAGCGCCACCCAGATGATGGTGGTGAGGTCGGGGCTGCGACCCTGGAGAAGCGGGACGCCCAGCGCCCACACCGCCAGCCCGCCGGCGACGACGCGCCCGCCCCACGCCGCGGCGACCGTGCCGGGGTAGCGGCGCCCCGTGACCTTCCACACCAGCGCCTCGAGGACACGGCCGCCGTCGAGGGGCAGCCCCGGCAGCAGGTTGAACCCGGCGACGAGGGCGTTGGTGATCGTCGCGCCCCACAGGACGATCCACAGCGGCGTCGGCAGGTCCGCCCGGGTCGCGGCCCAGGCGGCCGCGGCGAGGACGAGGTTCGCCGCCGGGCCCGCGGCGGAGACCACCGCCGAGGCGCCGGGCGAGGAGAGGTCGCGGTCGAACGCGGTGTGCCCGCCCCAGAAGGTGACCACGTACTCCCGGGCCGGGGAGCCGTACCGCGCGGCCGTCATCCCGTGGGCGAGCTCGTGGAGGAGGACCGAGACGAACAGCACGACGACGAAGCCCAGGGTGGTCAGCGCGATCGTCACGGCGTCCGCGCCGCCGAGGACCCGCTGCACGAAGGGGAAGTAGATGAGGAGGATGAGGCCGGCGACGAGCAGCCAGGACGGGGACAGGACCACGGGCACGCCGGCGACCCGGCCGATGACCCACCCCGAGGTGCGGCGGGCGCCGCGCTGTTGACTCACCCGCCCCAGGGTAGGCGAGTCCTCCCCCGCCGCCCGGGGTGCCGGGCCGTCCCCACGCCGGACGGGGGTGCACGGCGATGTCGGCGGGCGCGGTTACGGTGGCCGCCATGACGATCGAGACCGCGACCGCGCCGCTCACGGCGGCCGACCCGCTGCCGCCCGGGGCGGGCGGGGAGGGCCGCCGCCGCGCGGCCCTGTCGCCCTCCCGGGCCAAGGACTTCAACCAGTGCCCGCTCCTCTTCCGCTTCCGCACGGTGGACCGGCTCCCGGAGCCGCCCAGCCCGGCGGCCGTCAAGGGCTCCCTCGTCCACGCGGTTCTCGAGCACCTCTTCGACCTGCCCGCGGCCGGGCGCACCGAGGCCGCAGCCCAGGAGCTGCTCGACCCGCAGTGGACGGCGCTGCGCGCCGGCCGGCCCGAGGTCACCGAGATGTTCACCGGGCCGGAGGACCTCGCGGCGTGGCTGGCCCAGGCCCGCAGCCTCCTCACGCAGTACTTCCGGATGGAGAACCCGCGGCGGCTCGAGCCCGCGGAGCGGGAGCTGCTCGTCGAGACCGAGCTCGCCTCCGGGGTGCTGCTGCGTGGGTACGTCGACCGCCTCGACGTGGCCCCCGACGGCGCGGTGCGGGTGGTCGACTACAAGACCGGCCGCTCGCCGAACCCCCGCTTCGTCGAGGAGGCGCTGTTCCAGATGCGGTTCTACGGCCTCATGCTGTGGCGCCTCAACGGGACGGTCCCCGCCCGGCTCCAGCTCGTCTACCTCGGGGACGGCCGCACGCTCACCCACGACCCGCACGAGGCCGAGCTGCTCGCCGTCGAGCGGATGCTCGACGAGCTGTGGTCGACGATCGCGGCGGCCGCCCGCTCCGGCGACTTCCAGCCGCGGCGCTCACGCCTGTGCGACTGGTGCAGCCACCAGGCCCGCTGCCCGCTCTTCGGCGGCGAGCAGCCCCCGCTGCCCGAGGAGGGGCTCGCGCACCTGCTCACCGTCCAGGCCGGCTAGGCCCGGGTGGCGACCACCTCGTCGACGTCCTCGCCGTCGAGGATCCGCCCGAGCAGGTCCAGGTCGAGGTGCTCCAGGGAGCGCAGCCGGCTCAGGCCCGGCCGGGCGGCGACGTCGACCATGAGCGGCACGGCGATCGTCCGCGCACCGGCGGCCAGGGCAGAGCTCGCCCCCACCGGGGAGTCCTCGATCGCGACGCACCGGCGCACGTCCACCCCGAGGCGGCTCGCGGCCGTGAGGTAGGGCTCGGGGTGCGGCTTGCCGTGGGTGACCTGGTCGCCGGAGACGACGGTGGCGAACGTCCCCGCGGGCGAGCCCTCGACGACGGCGGTCGTGACCTCCGCGTAGGACATCGTCACCAGCGCGCAGGGGACGCCGGCCTCGGCCAGGCGCGCCAGGAGCGCCTGGGCCCCGGGCCGCCAGGGCGTGCCCTCGCGCCGCATGCGCTCGACCACGCCGGCGACCAGCTCGGCCACCAGGTCGTCGGGCTCCCCGGCGAGCCCGGTCTCGTCGAGGATGATCCTGGCGGCCGTGCGCAGGTCCTGCCCGACGAGCTTGAGGCCCTGCTCGTGCGACCAGGTGGAGCCGTGCCGCTCGACCACCTCGTGCTCGGTGGCGAGCCAGTACGGCTCGGTGTCGACGAGGGTGCCGTCCATGTCGAGCAGGACGGCGGCGGGCAGGGAGGGGCTGGAGGTCATGGACCGACGATAGGACGCCGGCGACGCGCGGACCGCACCGGTCCACCGCGTACGGCCCGGGGCCCGTGCGGTGTCTAGGGTGTTCCCATGACCAGCAGCCATGACGCGGAGCGGGACGACGCCGCCGGCGGGCACGACCTGCCCCCCGCCATCCTCCTGGCCGCGTTCGAGGGCTGGAACGACGCCGGCGGCGCCGCCACCCAGGCGCTGGAGGTCATCGCCGAGGCGTGGGACGCCGAGGTCGTCCACGAGCTCGACCCGCAGGACTTCCACGACTTCCAGGTCAACCGGCCCCAGGTGAGCACCGACGAGGAGGGCAACCGCCTCCTCACCTGGCCCGAGACGACGATCTCGGTCGTCACGACCCCGCTGGCGGGTCGCAAGGTCGTCCTCGTCCAGGGCGTCGAGCCGTCCTTCCACTGGCGCGACTACTGCGACGAGATCCTCGACGTCGCCACCGAGCTCGAGGTCGGCACCGTCGTCGGGGTCGGTGCGCTGCTCGCCGACGTCCCCCACTCGCGGCCCATCCCGGTCCAGACCTCCTCCAACGACCCCCAGGTCCAGGCCCTCCTCGGGGTGGAGGGCTCGGACTACGAGGGCCCCTCGGGCATCGTCGGCGTGCTCGGGCACTACGCCACCGAGCGGGACCTGCACACCCTCAGCGTGTGGGCGGCGGTGCCGCACTACGTCGCGCAGCCGCCCTCGCCGAAGGCGACCCTGGCGATCCTCGTCAAGCTCGAGGAGCTCGTCGGCGAGCCGCTGCCGGTGGGCGAGCTGGCCGAGGACGCCCGCGCGTGGCAGGCGGGGGTGGACGAGCTGGCGGGTCAGGACCCCGACGTCGCGGAGTACATCCAGCAGCTCGAGCAGGTCAAGGACACCGCCGAGCTGCCCGAGGCCAGCGGTGAGGCCATCGCCCGGGAGTTCGAGCGGTACCTGCGCCGCCGCGACACGGGCAAGGGCGACAAGGGCGGGCCGCCCGCACCGGGCGGGCGCTGAGCCCTCGGATACACACGCCCTAGCAGGCCCCACACCTGGGGGCGCAAGGAGTGCGGGCTCGGTCCCACGCACCGAGACGACGGTGACCGGCCGACCCGGGGAGTGAGACGTGCCCCGAGTGCGCCCTGACACCGGCGGGCGCAGCCCTACGTTCTCCGACGTCCGGACCGCCGCGCGTCCGGCCCCTGCCTCCCGCACAAAAGGATCACCATGCTCCTCACCGGCCTCGTCCTGGGCGCCGCGCTCGGATTCGTCCTCCAGCGCGGGCGCTTCTGCGTCACCGGCGCGTTCCGCGACGTCTTCGTCGCCCGCAAGACCACCTGGCTCACCGCCTTCGTCCTCGTCATCGCCGTCCAGGCGGTCGGGGTGGCGGCGCTCGAGGGCCTCGGGGTCATCAGCCCCGCCTCCGACCCCCTCCCGCTGGGCGCGGTCGTCGTGGGCTCGCTCATCTTCGGCTACTCCATCGTCCTGGCCGCCGGCTGCGCCACCGGCACCGTCTACCGCTCCGGCGAGGGCCTGGTCGGGTCCTGGATCGCCCTGATCTTCTACGGCGCCTCCGCCGGCGCCATGAAGTACGGCGTCTTCGCCGACCTCACCACCTGGGCGCGGTCCCAGACCGTGGGCCTCACCACCATCCACGAGACGCTCGGGATCTCCTCGTGGTTCCTCGTGGCCGGGCTGCTCGCCGCGACCCTCTACGCCGTCCACCGGCACCTGTCCGTGCCGCGCCGGCCGGTCGCCACCCTCCCGCCGCGCCGCACCGGGGTCGCGCACGTGCTCCTGGAGAAGCGCTGGCACCCGTTCGCCACCGCCCTGGTCATCAGCGTCATCGCGATCGCCGCCTGGCCGCTGTCCACCGCCACGGGGCGCGAGGCCGGCCTGGGCATCACCACGCCCGCCGCGGACATCGCCACCTACGTCGTCACGGCCGACACCGAGCTCATCGACTGGGCGGTCTTCCTCCTCGTCGGGATCGTCCTCGGCTCCTTCATCGCCGCGAAGGCCTCCGGGGAGTTCCGGATCCGGGTTCCCGACGCCACCACCGTGCTGCGCTCGATCGCCGGCGGCATCGGGATGGGCGTCGGCGCCGCCCTGGCCGGCGGCTGCACCATCGGTGCCGCCATGGTCGCCACCGCCCAGTTCTCCTGGGAGGGGTGGCTGGCCTTCGGATTCATGCTGCTGGGCACCGGCCTCGCCGCGAAGGTCTACATCATCAACCCCTCCCGCGCCGCCGCCGGCGACCGGGCCCCGGCCCTCACCAACGCCTGACCGAGAGAGAGACCACCATGAGCACCCACGTCCTGAAGACCGACGGCCAGGTCTGCCCGTTCCCCCTCGTCGAGGCCAAGGCCGCCATCGCCGCCATCCCGATCGGCGACGAGCTGGTCATCGACTTCGACTGCACGCAGGCCACCGAGGCCATCCCGCAGTGGGCCGCGGACAACGGCTACCCGGTGACGAACTTCGACCGCCGGGGCGACGCGAGCTGGACCATCACCGTTCAGAAGGCCTAGACCGACGACGACGTCGCGAAGACCACGACGACGGCGCCCGGTCCACCCCTCGGGGTGGGCCGGGCGTCGTCGTGACGTCAGACGGCGACGCCGAGCAGGGCGTCGACAGCGCGGCGCGCAAGGTCCGGGCCATCGGCACCGGCCGGGGCGGACGCGTCGCCGTCAGAGGCCGCGTCGCCGTCACCGTCGCCGTCGAGCGCGCGGTCGACCCACGCGTCGACCGCCGCCAGCGCGGCCGGGGCGTCGAGATCGGCCGCGAGGGCCCGCCGGACGGCGTCGAGCAGCTCCTCGGCGGACGGTCCCGAGCCGTGCATCGCCTCGCGCCAGCGGCCCAGCCGGGCGGTGGCCACGGCGAGGTCGTCGTCGGTGTACTCCCAGTCGGCTCGGTAGTGGTGGGCGAGGAGGACGAGCCGCACGGCCATGGGGTCCGCTCCGTCGGCAAGGAGCCGGGAGACGAGGACGAGGTTGCCGCGAGACTTGCTCATCTTCTCGCCGTGGTAGCCCACCATCCCGGCGTGGACGTGCAGCAGCACGGGCGCGGGCTCCCCGGTGAGCGAGCGCAGGTGCGACTCGCTCATCTCGTGGTGCGGGAAGACGAGGTCGCGGCCGCCGCCCTGGACCTCGACCACCGGACCGAGGTGGCACCGGGCGATGCAGGCGCACTCGATGTGCCACCCGGGCCGGCCACGACCGAGCGTGCCGCCGTCCCAGTCGGGCTCGCCCGCGCGGGTGCGGCGCCACAGGAGCGGGTCGAGGGCCTGGCGCTTGCCCGGCCGGCCCGGGTCGCCGCCGTTCTCCCCGAAGACGTCGACCATCTCGGCGTGGTCCAGGTGGGCGCCGACGCCGAAGAAGGCGTCCACCGAGGTGTCGGCGTAGACGTCGCCGAGGTCGTCGCCGGCGACGGCGGCCTCCTCGGGCGTGAGCGGGACCCGGTAGGCGCTGCCCGCGGCGAGCATGCCCTCGACCGCACCGACGACCGTCTCCATCGACTCCACGGCGCCGATGTAGTGCTCGGGCGGGACGACGCGCAGGGCGGTCATGTCCCCGCGGAAGAGCTCGATCTGGCTCGCTGCGAGCTCGCGCCAGTCCACGCCGGTCGCCGTCGCCCGCTCGAGCAGCGGGTCGTCGACGTCGGTGACGTTCTGGACGTAGCGGACGTCCCTGCCGGCGTCGCGCCAGGCCCGCACGAGCAGGTCGAAGGCGGTGTAGGTGTTCGCGTGACCGAGGTGCGTGGCGTCGTAGGGCGTGATGCCGCAGACGTACAGCGTGGCCGGCTCCTCCGTGCCGCGGGTGGGCACCAGCGCGCGGGCGGTGGAGTCGAAGAGGTGCACCCGTGCACCGTGCCCGGGTAGGGCGGGGACGTCGGGGGCGGACCAGCTGTGCACCGGTGAACCTTACCGTCCGGTCCCGTCCGGTCGCCCGGCGGGTCCAGCTCGCGGATCAGCCGGGCGGCGCCGGCCCGAGGATGCGCCGGTCGCCGGCGCCGGTGCGTCGGGCGACCGGCGTCAGCCGGCGGCGGAGGCGCCGCCCGGGACGGCGTCGATGACCCCGGCCACGATGAGGATGACGACCGCGGCGGCCAGCATGAGCCGGTAGAGGACGAACGGCTTGTAGCTGTTGTGGGAGACGAAGGCGAGGAACCACACGATGACGGCGTAGCCGACGACGAACGCGACGGCCGTGGCCAGCGCGATGAGGGCGCCCGGCACGTCGGCCGCGCCGGGCGTCGGCTCCCCGACGAGGACGTCGGAGAAGAGCTTGTAGAAGCCCGACGCCATGACCGCGGGGATGGCGAGGAGGAAGGCGTACCGGGCGGCGGCCTCGCGGGTGTACCCCAGGAGCAGGCCGGCGGTGATGGTGCCGCCCGAGCGGGAGACGCCCGGGATGAGGGCGAGCGCCTGAGCGAGGCCGTAGAGGACCGCGTCGCGCCACGTCATCTGGTCCAGGGTGCGGGTCCGCCGGGAGGTCGCGTCCGCCCAGCCGAGCAGGAGGGCGAAGATCGCCAGCATGGCGGCGGTGATGTAGAGGTTGCGCAGGGTCTCGTCGATCGCGGACTCGAAGAGCAGGCCGAGGACGGCGATGGGGATCGAACCGGCGATGACGAACCAGCCCAGGCGGGCGTCGGGGTCGGTGCGCGGGACCGTGTTCTTCCACGGACCCACCGGCAGCGCACCGAACCAGGCCCGCATGATCCGCCAGATGTCCTTGCGGAAGTAGATGACCACCGCGGTCTCGGTGCCGATCTGAGTCACCGCGGTGAACGCGGCGCCGGGGTCGGCACCGGAGGGCAGGAGCTCCCCCACGATCCTCAGGTGCGCGCTCGAGGAGATCGGGAGGAACTCGGTGAGGCCCTGAACGAGCCCGAGGACGATCGCTTCCCACCATGTCACGGGGGGTCACCCTACTTCGCGGTCGTGACGAGGAGGTGACGGCCCGGGCGTGTTCCGCGCCACGCGGGCTTCTGGCGCCACCTGTGCGGCGCGTGCGCCGAGGGGTGGCGGCAGCGGGGCGGACGGCCGTCGGCCACTACGGTGGTACCCCATGAAGCAGCGCAGGGTCGGGGCCACCGGTCTGATGGTCTCCGACATCGGGCTGGGCACGATGACCTGGGGCCGGGACACCGACGAGCACGACGCGGGCGAGCAGCTCGAGGTCTTCCTCGACGCCGGCGGGACCCTCGTGGACACGGCCGCCTCCTACGGCGACGGCGCCGCCGAGTCGGTCATCGGCGCCCTGCTGGCGGGCGAGGTCGACCGCGAGGACCTCGTGCTCGTGACCAAGGCCGGTGTGCGGACCCGGCGCACACCAGATGGCGGAGGCGTCGTCGACGCCTCGCGCGGCTCGCTCCTGGACACCCTCGACGCCTCGCTCGAGCGGCTGGGCACCGACCACGTCGACCTCTGGCTCGTCCAGTCCCCCGACGCCGCCACCCCGCTCACCGAGACCCTCTCGGCCCTGGATCAGGCGGTGCGCAGTGGCCGCACCCGCTACGTGGGGCTGTCGAACTACCCGGCGTGGACGACCGCCCGCGCCGCGACCCTGCTAGCCGCGCCTGCCGGTCCGGGACTGGCGGCGGTGGAGGTGGAGTACTCCCTCCTCCAGCGCGGGATCGAGCGCGAGCTGCTCCCGGCCGCCGAGGCGCTCGGTGCCGGGGTGCTGGCGTGGTCGCCGCTCGGTCGCGGGGTGCTCACCGGCAAGTACCGCGCCACGGTGCCGGCGAGCTCACGGGCGGCGTCGCCGCACCTGCGCGGGTTCGTCGACCCCTACCTCAACGAGCGGGCCGGCGGGGTCGTCGAGGCCGTCGCGACGGCGGCGAGCGGGCTGGGCCGGACGGCTCTCGAGGTGGCCCTGGCCTGGGTCCGGGACGCCCCCGGCATCAGCTCGGCCATTACGGGCGCGCGGACGGCGGGTCAGCTGCGCGGGGTGCTCGCGGCGTCGGACCTCACGCTGCCCGCGCCCATCCGGGCCGTGCTGGACGAGGTCACCGCCCCCGGGCTGGGCTACCCCGAGCGCTTCTGAGCTCAGGACTCGTCGTCCTCGTCGCCGTCCTCGTCGTCGTCTTCATCCTCGTCGTCGTCGAAGTCGTCCTCGTCGTCGTCCTCTTCGGTGTAGATGTCGAAGGGCGTGTCCACCCCGAAGCCGGTGAAGAGCGCGTCGTCGTAGGTGTCGAAGGCGTCCATGAGGGTGTTCGCTGCGGCGACCACGGCCGGGGCGTCACCGTCCTGCGACGCCGCGACGGCGTCGTAGTGCGCCTCGAACGCGGCGATGAGTCGGTCGAGCGCAGCCCGGGGGTCGTTTGCCATGGCCTGAGCGTAGCGTCCCCGGCGAGGCGATTCACCCGTTGCCAAAGCACCGTGGATACGCTGTGATTTCCGGATCCAGCGGACCGCGGGAGAGCATGTGGACATGCCGACGGAGAAGAACCGGACCGCCGCCGCCCGCCGGCGTGCGGCCACCCCGGGCACCTACTACGAGTACCGGACGCTGAGCCTGCCCGGGTCCGTGAGCAACGGTGACGTGCGCCGTCTGCTCACCGACGAGGCCGAGTACGGCCGTTGGGAGCTGGCCCGGACGCGGCTGTACCTGGGTGGGTCGCGACGCGTGTGGCTGCGCCGCAAGGCCATGCGGGTGCCGAGCACACTCTGAGCCGAGGCGTCTGCCGCTCGCTCAGCAGGTCCGCAGCATCCGCTCGAGCACCCGGCAGCCGAACTTCAGCGCGTCGACCGGCACGCGCTCGTCGACGCCGTGGAACATGCCGGGGAAGTCCAGGTCCGGCGGGAGCTGCAGCGGCGCGAAGCCGTACCCGGTGATGCCCAGGCGGGACAGGGACTTGTTGTCCGTGCCGCCGGAGAGCATGTAGGGCAGGACGACGGCGCCGGGGTCCTCGGCGTCGATGGCCGCGACCATGGCGTCCACCAGGTTCCCGGAGAAGGGCACCTCGAGCCCGACGTCCTGGTGGACCGGCTCGATCTCGATGCCGGGGCCGGCGAGGCGCTTGATGGTCGCGAAGACCTCCTCCTCGTCGCCCGGGATGGACCGGACGTCGACGACGCCGCTCGCCTGGCCGGGGATGACGTTGGCCTTGTAGCCGGCGTCGAGCTGGGAGGGGTTGGAGCCGGTGCGCAGCGTGGCGGCGACGAACTTCCTCGCCGGGCCGAGGGCGTCGACGAGGCGGTCGATGCCCTCAGGGTCCTCCGGGTCGAACGTGGTGCCGGTGAGGTCCGCGACACCGGTGAGGAGCTCACGGACGGTGCCGGTGAGGTGGATCGGCCAGGAGTGCTCGCCGATGCGGTGGATGGCGCCGGCGAGGCGGGTGACGGCGTTGTCGGTGTTGACCTGGGAGCCGTGCCCGGCGGTGCCGCCCGCCACGAGCCGGAGCCAGGCCAGGCCCTTCTCCGCCGTCTGGAGGAGGTAGACGCGCCGGCCGTCGACCTCGGTGGAGTACCCGCCCACCTCGCTCACGGCCTCGTCGGCGCCCTCGAAGAGGTCGGGCCGGTGGCGCACGAGCCACTGCGCGCCCATCTTCCCGCCGGCCTCCTCGTCGGCGAACATCGCCACGATGAGGTCGCGCGGGGGGCGCCAGCCCGTGCGGCCCATGTCACGCACGACCGCCAGGATCATGGCGTCCATGTCCTTCATGTCGACGGCGCCGCGGCCCCAGACGAGGCCGTCGCGGATCTCGGCGGCGAAGGGGTCGACCGACCAGTCGGCGGCCTCGGCCGGCACGACGTCGGTGTGCCCGTGCAGGACCAGCGCGGGGCGCGTGGGGTCGGTGCCGGGGATGCGCAGGACCACGCTCGACCGGCCGGGCACGGACTCGATGAGCTCGGGGGCGAAGCCGACCTCGGTGAGCAGCGCCATGACGAGCTCGGCCGCGACCCGCTCCCCCGGCCCGGAGCCGTCCCCGTAGTTGGAGGTGTCGATGCGGATGAGGTCGCGGCAGATCTGGACGACCTCGTCCTCCGGACGGATCGGGGTGTCGGCGTGGGTCACCTCGGCAGGCTATCTGCCATGACCGTGGAGGCCGCCACCGGAGGAGCTGACCGACCCGGCAAGCCTTATCACTCCACGAGCCCGCGCCGCGCCAGCAGCGGGGCGATGCCGGCGTCGCGCCCGCGCAGCGCCCGGAACGAGGCGAGCGGGTCGCGGGAGAACCCCCGCGAGAGCAGCTCCTCCCGGAAGCGCTGACCGGCGGCCCGGTTGAGTCCGCCGTCGTCGCCCTGTGCCGCCTCGTGGTGGAACCACTCCACGGTCTCGGCGTCCAGCACCTCGGACCAGATGTAGGAGTAGTACGCGGCGTCGTAGCCGCCGCCGAAGGAGTGGTTGAAGTAGGTGGAGCGGTACCGAGGCGGGACGAGGTCGAGACCCACGCCGGCGGCGTCGAGCGCGGCGTGCTCGAAGTCCTCGACGTCCTCCGGGGCGGTGGGCACCTCGTCCGGGGTGAGCCGGTGCCAGGCCTGGTCGAGCAGGGCGGCGCCGAGGTACTCGGTGGTGGCGAAGCCCTCGCCGTAGGCGCCGAGGGCGAGGAGCTTGTCGAGGAGGTGCTCCGGGAGCGGCTCCCCGGTGCGGTGGTGGCGGGCGAACCGGCCGACGACGGCGGCGTCGGTCATCCACATCTCGTTGACCTGCGAGGGGTACTCGACGAAGTCACGCGGCACCGAGGTCCCGGACAGGGTCGGGTAGTGCACGTTCGAGAACAGCCCGTGGAGGGCGTGGCCGAACTCGTGGAAGCAGGTGCGCACCTCGTCCCAGGTGAGCAGGGTCGGTTCCCCCGGCGGCGGGGCGGTGATGTTGAGGTTGTTGACGACGACCGGCTTGCGGCCGAGGAGGTGGGACTGCCGGACGAAGGAGTGCATCCAGGCGCCGCCGCGCTTACCGGCGCGGGCGTAGAAGTCGCCCACGAAGAGGCCCAGGCCGCTGCCGTCCTCCTCCTTGACCTCCCAGACCCGGACCCCGTCGGTGTAGCCGACGAGGTCGGGCCGCTCGTGGAAGGTGATGCCGAACAGGGCGGTCGCGGCGTGGAAGACGCCGTCGGTGAGGACGCGGTCGAGCTCGAGGTAGGGGCGCAGGACGTCGTCGTCGAGGTCGAAGCGCTCCTTGCGGAGCCGCTCGGAGTAGTAGCCCCAGTCGGCGGCGGTGAGGGTCTCGCCGGCGTGGTCGACGTCCAGCATGGCCTGGAGCTCGGCCGCCTCGAGGCGGGCGTTGCGGGCCGCCGGGGCGGCGAGCCGCTCGAGCATGGCGCGGACCGCCTCGGCTGTCAGGGCCGTGCCGTCCTCCGCGATGTAGGCGGCGTGGTGCTCGTAGCCGAGCAGCCGGGCACGTTCAGCCCGCAGCCTGGCGAGCTCGAGGAGGACGACGCGGGTGTCCGAGTCGGCGCCGACCCCGCTCCCGCGGGTGCGGGACGCCTCGAGGAGAGCGGTGCGGAGCTCGCGGTCGGTCAGGCGCGCGAGGAGGGGCTGCTGGGTGGGCAGCTGGAGGGTGATGAGGTGGCCCGCACAGGCGGCGTCGTCAGGTCGGTCGGCGGCGTTGCGGGCGAGGGCCGCGACTGTGCCCTCGTCGAGCCCGGCGAGGCGGGCGGGGTCGTGCACCGGGAGGGCCCCGGCCTCGAGGCTACGGACGGCGCGCTGTGAGAACTCCGTCTCGAGGCTGACGATGCGTGCGTTGAGCGCCCGGAGCTGCTCCTGCTCCGGGTCGGTGAGGCGGATGCCGGCACGGACGAAGGTCTTGCGGTACTGCTCGAGGAGCCAGGCGGTCTCGTCGTCGAGGTCGAGCAGCGGGGCCGCGTTGGCGACGGACTCGAGCCGGTTGTAGATCCGCCGGTCGAGGTAGAGCGCGTCGCCGTGCGCCGCGAGCAGCGGGGCGATCTCGGACTCGAGGGCGTGGAGGTCGTCACCGCCGACGGAGCCGGCGAGGGTGTGCAGGACGACCATGGTCCGGCGCAGGATCTCGCCCGAGCGCTCGAGCGCCTCGAGGGTGTTGGCGACGTCGGGCAGGTCCTGGTCGGTGGCGATCGCCTCCCACTCGGCCCGCTGGGCGGCCATGCCGGCCAGCACTGCCGGGCGGAAGTGCTCCAGACGGACCGCGGCGAAGTCGGGCAAGCCGTAGGGCAGCGTGGAGGGTGCGGCGAAGGGGTTGTCGGCGGGTAGCGCCGTGACCTCCGGTGCGGTGGCGAGATCGGGCATCGGGCTATTGTGCCGTGCGTCACCGGCAATGCGGACCAGATGCACAGCCGCGCGTCACATTTTCGGACGGAAACCGTGGCGCGCGAGGACGCCGGCGATGTCCGGCGCGAAGAACCCGGGCCCCTTGAGCACCTTCCCGTCCTCACGGTAGATGGGCCTGCCGTCCTCGCCGAGCTTGGAGAGGTTGGAGGCCTGGATCTCAGCGAGGACCTCGTCCAGCGGGATCCCGCACTCGAGCGCCATCCCGTAGATGACGTAGATGAGGTCACCGAGGGCGTCGGCGGCCTCGACGGTGTCCCGGGTGCCGTCGTCGGCCGCGACGGCACGGGTGAAGGCTGCGGAGACCTCTGCCCCGGCGGACTCGCCGTAGACGGCCTCGACGAGCTCGGCCAGCTCCTCGGCGACGAGCGCCATGCGCATGTGGACCCGGTCGCGGTCGACGCTGGGGGCATCGGCGACGACGGGCAGGTGGTAGGTCTCGTGGAACTGCCGGACGAGGGCGTCGGGGTCGCGGGGCGACGGCGCGGCGGCCTGGGCTACCGCGGCGGTGTCGCTCGGGCTCGTGGCTAGGTCGGGTCCGTCCCACGGTGTGGCGGGGGTGCGCGGGTCGTCCCTGAGCAGGGTGCCGATCCAGCCGTCCTTCCACTCCCCGCGGGAGTGGTTGAGGGCACGCACCGTTCCTTCCTTGCGGAAGCCGTGGCGCCAGACCGCTCGCCAGGAGGCCCAGTTGCCGGCGTCGGCGCGCCAGGCGATCGTGTGCAGGCCCAGCCGGTCGAAGCCGGCGTCGAGGACGAGCCCGACGGCGGTGGACATGACGCCGCGGCCGCGCGCCTCGGCGGCGAGCCAGTAGCCGATCTCGGCCTTGCCGTCCTGGGCGCCGTGGAGGCCGATCATGCCGACGAGCCGCGCACCGCCGTCGTCGCGGATCGCCCAGACCGGCGAGCCGTCCGTCCAGCTCGCGGGGACGACGCCGGTGACGAAGTTCTCGGCGTCGCTGCGCCGGTACGGGCTCGGCATGGTGGTCCAGAACTGGATGTCCGGTTCCTGGCAGACGTCGCTGATGCGATCGACGTCGTCGGCGGTGGGGGTGCTGAGCACCACGGCGCCGTCGGGCGAGCGCAACTCGAAGGTCTCCATGGCGCAGGACGCTACCGGGTGGCGCGGGTCGTGCGACGGCGACAACCGGGCTCTCGCTCCGCCGCTCACGAGACGAAGCAGCTGGAGGTGTGGCGTCCGTCACGACTGCCTGTCGTGGGCGCCTCGCGGTTCGGAGGTGCCCCTGGCCGCGTGCTATCTTTTCTGGCGTTGCCCAGCGGGGCGGACGGTGCTCAGGTGCCGGACGAGAAGCCGGGAAACACCACCTGTCCGGGTGGCGGAATAGGCAGACGCGCTAGCTTGAGGTGCTAGTGCCCTTTATCGGGCGTGGGGGTTCAAGTCCCCCTCCGGACACTCGTTGAGACAGCGACGACGAAGGCCCCCGACCTCGGTCGGGGGCCTTCGTCGTTGTCAAATTCTCACGTTCACTTGCACTACCGCTCACCTTTGCCGGCTCGCTCCGGCCGCCCTGGCAGCCCTCACGCGCCGCGGCGACGGGATCTGCGGTGGTGGTTCGATCCGGTCAGTCCCGAGGCGAGCTGAGCAAACCCCTCATCGAGCATGGCGGGCAGTCGCCGGGCGGCGGACCCGGAGCGCATCCACAGGCCGATGGTGCTTCGGATGGTCGCGACGGCGGCGGCGCTGACGAGGCCGGGGTAGGCGTCGGTGTCCGGGTCGGCGCCGGTGCGGTCGGCGATGACGGCCCGAAGGTCTGCTTCGAGGGCGTCGTACTGGGCGAGGCGGTACGGGCGCAGGCTGGCGAACTGCTCGTCGAGCTCGAGATGGCGGACGAAGGAGCGCACCTGCTCGAGACTCCACGCCTTGGTCGAACCGACGACCGCTTGGCGCAGGACCTCTAGCGGTGGCTCGTCGGCTGGCCGCTGCACGGCGGCGTCGACGAAGCCCGCCCAGCGGGGGGCGTCAGCGGCGACGACCGCCTCCTCCTTGGACGCGAAGTAGTTGGAGAAGGTCCGCGGCGAGACGAAGGCCAACCTTGCGATCTCGTCGATCGTCAGGTTGTCCATCCCGTGCTCCAGCGCCAGCTTGAGGGCGGCGTCCGCGATCGTCTCTCGCGTCATCAGCTTCTTGAGCTCTCGCAAGCCCATGTCAGGGGAGTCCATGCCCGTTCCTCACGCGCGTGGTTGCAACTTCGGCAAACCCCCAGCGCTGCTGGGGATGGTCGCCTCTCCCCCGAGAACGACGAACACCTGCGTCGAGATCTGCGCTGCCGGCCAGCCCGCCCCCAGGCGTGCTCGCTGGTGTCGAGGCTAGCCCGGATTCTGCTCCTTGTCATGAGATCCGCCACATCGCGCGGGACGAAGGTCCCACCTGTGGGAACGCTCCTCGAGCCGTCCACCGGCGTTGCAGGTCAGGTCGAACTATCACAACTTCGCTTCAGAGCAAGTTTGCCGCTCCAAAGTGCTTGCAGATGCTGCAAAGTTCTGCAAGTGTCAGCGCTGCAGCGCCGATTTCCACCCCCTGCAAGTCGGCATGCACATCCGCTCCGGTCCTGCCGGAGAGCATCCACTCACAGAGAGTTCTTGACATGAACCGTGCAGCCGCATTCGTCATGACCATGCTCACCGTCGTCGGTGACCGCTTCGAGGGCCGCAAGGAGCGCGGCGCCACCGCCGTCGAGTACGGCCTCATGGTCGGCCTCATCGCCGTCGTTATCATCGTCGCTGTCACCGCTCTTGGCGGACGGCTGAACGAACTCTTCAGGAGCATCGTGACCTCGCTCGGCGGCACGGTCGCGTGACGCCGTAACCCTCGCGATCCGACGCCCGGCGTAGTGAACCCGCTGCGCCGGGCGCGTTGACTGGAGGAGCGAGTGAAAATCGTACACGCCGAGGAACGCGGTGCTTCAGCTGTCGAATTTGCTCTGATACTGCCTATCCTCCTGCTTCTGGTAGTTGGAATCGCGGAATTCGGGCGAGCTTACAACGTGCAGACCGTGTTGGCCGATGCCGCGCGCGTCGGCGTCCGGACGATGGCGATCCACAGTGACGTCACCCAAGCCAAATCCGCCGCAGTTGATGTCGCCACTTCTGTGTCACTAACCAGCAATGAAGTCACTGTCACACCTTCGACCTGTGAGGGCACCACTGATCCTGCGACCGTGACGGTCACTCACGACGTAGATCTCATTTTCTTCGGAGAAGTTGAAATCACGGGAAAGGCGACAATGAGATGCAACGGCTAAAAGACGAACGCGGCGCCATCGCGGTCCTTGTTGCCCTCCTCATGGTTGTCTTGGTGGGGTTCGCCGCCGTGTCCATAGACATCGCTGCTATCAACGCTGAGCGCCGGGAACTCCAACTCGCTGCGGACGCGAGCGCCCTGGCAATAGCACAGGACTGCGCTCGAGGCGACTGCAAAACACCGAGCACCACTGCCGCGACCTTCACCGCGGCGAACGTCGATGACGCGGACGCGGCAGCCACATCGACGCCCGTCACGCCCACGACCGGCACCGTCACCGTCGACACCACGGGCACTGCGGAGCACTGGTTCGCGCCTGTCCTGGGGATCGATGAGACCAATGTGCAAGCCTCGGCCACAGCTAGCTGGGGATACCCCACCGGCGGAATTCCCATTCTTCCTCTCGCCCTCAACGAGTGCGAGTTCGACCATCAAGTACAGAGCCAAGGCGGTCTCGCGGACGCTCCGGAGCCGCTGACGATCCTGCGGTCGAAAGACCTCAAGGAGAATGACCTGCCGGACGACTGGCCCTGCGAGATGCCACAGTCCGGCAACCACGTGCCCGGTGGATTCGGCTGGCTTGAGACAGTTCCCGGGACTTGTGATGCCATCACCAAGGCCGGCGAGGACATCGCCTCTGACCCGGGAAATAGCATCTCGACCGGTTGCGACTGGGCAGACCTCGTCGACGCTCGCGACAAGGTCGTCCTGCTGCCCCTTTTCGACAACTCCGGTGGAGAGGGCAACAACGGCTGGTTCACCATCAGCGGCTACGCCGCATTTCACATCAAGGGCTACGACTTCACCGGCAACGGCGGAGAGCAGTGGGGCCTCACGTGCCCGCAGTCGGTGAACACTTGCATCCGTGGATACTTCGAAGAGTACGTGGACTCAACTGCGGCTTTTGACTACGGCACCGACCCCGACTACGACTTCGGCAGCGAAGTCGTAAGCCTCACAGACTGAGAGAAATTGTGAACCGCCGACTCATCGCGGCCCTCGTGGCCGTCGTCCTGGCCGGCCTTGGCGCGGTCCTTCTTGTCAGCTACGTCGGAGCCTCGGATGAGCGCGCGGTCGCCGACCTTGAGCCGTCTACGGTGCTCATCGCCACGGTGGACATCCCGGCGGGAACGACCGCCGAGCAGCTCCTCGAGATGACCGCGTCGTCGTCGGTTCCGGGCACCGCAGTCGCGCCTGGGGCGCTCACCTCGATCGCGGAGGTGGACGGCGAGCTCACGACCGCCGACATTGTGGCAGGCGAGCAGCTCTCCGCTCACCGCTTCGCACCGCCCGAGGATGTCGTCACCGCACAGGCCGACGAGGTGGTGGTTCCGGCCGGGATGCACGAGATCACCATCCAGCTCGAGCCCCGTCGGGTCATCGGTGGGCACCTGGCGGCAGGCGAGACGGTGGCCATCTTCGAGTCGTTCGAGATCGACGAGGTGCAACAGACCAAGTTGGTCCTCAACAAGGTACTCGTCACTCGCGTCCAGGGCGGCGTGGTTGAGGTCACCGCGCCCACTGATGCCGCGGCAGTCGCCGACACCCGCGCTGAGGAGCCCGCTGAGCCGGGTACGGCTGTCGAGGCGGTGCCGTCGGAACAGATCATGGTCACGCTCGCCGTGAGTGCACCCGACGCCGAGAAGGTCGTGTTTGGATCCGAGTGGGGATCGATCTGGCTGTCGCGGGAGCCCGCTGACGCGCCCACCGACGGCTCGAGAATCGTCAACGGCGGGAACATCTACCAATGACCCGCATCCTGCTCGCCACACCCTCGGCCACGTTCCGGGAGCGCTTTTCTTACGCGACCGGCGGAGCGTACTTTGCGGTGCCGCTCGGCGCGCTTCCCATTAATGCCGCAGAGCTGTTCCAGCACCTCGACGGAGCGCCGCTGCCGGATGTGGTCGTTCTGGACTCGGGTGACAACCCGTCCCCCGCGCTCAGCCTGTCCGCATCGATCTCCGAAGATTTCCCGCGCATCGCGCTGGTCCTGGTCAGTGAGCTCGAAGAGGAGATCGGCCTCGCAGCTCTGCGCGCCGGTGTGCGCGACGTGCTCCACCCGCGCGCCGACATCCAGGACATCCAGCTCGTCCTCGACCGGGCGAGTGCCGCGGTGGCCCCGCTGCAGACGTTCGCCTCCCCCGACGCTCCGCGACCCGAACCTTTCCAGACCGCCGGCCGGGTCATCAGCGTCGTGTCTCCCAAGGGTGGTGTGGGCAAGACGACCGTCTCGACGAACCTCGCGGTCGGTCTCGCATTGGCGGAGCCGGCCTCGACCGTCATCGTCGATCTTGACGTCCAGTTCGGGGATGTGGCCACCGCGCTGAACCTCGCGCCCGAGTACTCCCTTGTCGACACCGTGAGAGGCACCGCCGCCCAGGACACGATGGCCCTGAAGACCTTCCTCAGCCTTCATGACACCGGCCTGTACGCCATCTGCGCACCGGAGTCGCCCGCCGTGGCTGACACCATCAGCGGCGAGGAGGTCGGCCGGCTTCTGACGATGCTCGCGTCGCAGTTCCGCTACGTCGTGGTGGACACCGCGCCCGGTCTTTCCGAGCACACACTCGCCTCGATCGACAGGACCACCGACCTGATCCTGCTGACGAGCATGGACGTCCCCGGGATCCGGGGCATGCGTAAGGAGCTGGACATCCTCGGAGAGCTCGGCTTCGGTGATCTCCCCAGCCAGGTCGTCCTGAACATGTGCGATCCGCGTGGCGGCCTGTCCACCAAGGACGTGAGCGTCACGATCGGCCGGGACGTCGACCTCGAGCTCCCCGTCTCACCTCAGGTCCTGACCTCGATCAACCAGGGGATCCCACTTCTCCAGGAACCCGGCAAGGACCCGATGACAAAGAAGCTCCTACAGCTGGTCGGCACCTTCACCGCTGGCGCCGACCAGGCCGCGCGGCGTGGGAAGCATGTCCGGTCGCGCGGGCTGAGCCTGGCGAGGTCACGATGAACCTGGCAGAGCGGCTCCGTGCCGCCCGCGAGCCCGAGCTGAAGGCGCCATCCGATGCGGTCGAGGCGCAGTCCGCTCCACCGCAGGCCCTCGCGCCCGGAGATAGCACGCCTGCTGCCCCTGGGCGACCGGAGGTCGTGACGTCGCCCGGCGAGCCTCACCGGCTCTCGGCGGAGGCAGCACCGCTCAGCCCGTCGGCCCAGGTCCCGTCGAGCGCTTCGGCGAGAACCACCGTGCCCACAGCCCGTCGCGCCGACGTCCCGGCCGGGACAGCGAACGGTGATCCACTGCTCAAGCTCAAGGACCGTGCCGCCACAGCACTGTTCGAGCGCATGGGTGGCCGGCTCAACGACACCAATCTGAGCGAGAGCCAGCTCCACAAGCTGGTACGGACCGAGCTCAACCATGTGGTGGAGGAGGAGAAGGTCCCGCTCTCCCCGGAGGAGCGCCAACGACTCATCCGCGAGGTTCAGGACGACGTCCTCGGTCACGGGCCGCTCCAGCGACTGCTCGACGACCCGTCCGTCACCGAGATCATGGTCAACGGACCGGACATGGTCTATGTCGAACAGCACGGCAAGCTCACGCGGAGCGACGCGCGTTTCGCCTCCGAGGACCACGTACGCCGGATCATCGAGCGCATCGTCTCCCGCGTCGGCCGGCGGATCGACGAGTCCTCACCGCTCGTCGACGCGCGCCTTCCCGACGGCTCGCGCGTCAACGCCATCATTCCGCCACTGGCCTTCGGCGGGTCGTCTCTGACGATCCGGAAGTTCGCAAAGGACCCGTTCAAGGTCGACGACCTCATCTCGTTCGGCACGCTCACGCCGGAGATGGCAGAGCTTCTCCACGCATGTGTCGAGGCCCGCCTCAACGTCATCGTCTCGGGCGGTACCGGCACCGGCAAGACCACCCTGCTCAACGTGCTCTCCTCGTTCATCCCCGAAGGCGAGCGGATCGTCACCATCGAGGACGCCGTCGAGCTGCAGCTCCAGCAGGAGCACGTGGTCCGGCTCGAGAGCCGCCCGCCGAACATCGAGGGGAAGGGCGAGGTCAACATCCGCGACCTCGTCAAGAACTCGCTCCGCATGCGCCCCGACCGCATCGTCGTCGGCGAGGTCCGTGGCGGCGAGAGCCTCGACATGCTCCAGGCCATGAACACCGGCCACGACGGCTCGCTCTCGACCGTCCACGCCAACTCGCCACGCGACGCCATCGCTCGCCTCGAGACTCTCGTCCTCATGGCCGGTATGGACCTGCCACTCCGCGCCATCCGGGAGCAGATCGCCTCCGCCGTCGACGTCGTCGTCCAGCTCACCCGGCTGCGCGACGGCACCCGCCGGGTGACCGCCATCACCGAGGTCCAGGGCATGGAGGGCCAGACCGTGACGCTCCAGGACGCCTTCCTCTTCGACTACGGCGCCGGCGTCGACCCGACCGGGCGGTTCCTCGGGCGTCCCCTTCCCACCGGCATCCGCCCCCGGTTCACCGACCGCTTCACCGAGCTGGGGATCACCCTCTCCCCGCAGGTGTTCGGAGCTCCGCCACCGCGGAGGACCGTACGGTGACCGCAGACCTCGGGCCGCTCGCTGTCACCGCGGTGGCGCTCATCGCCATCGCGCTCGCCGCGGCCGTCTACGTGCTGCTGGCGCCCGGGCCGGCACGAATCCCGCTCGATCGACGGCGCCAGGGCGTCGAACCGCAGTCGGGAGCCCTCGAGCGTGGTGCCAGCGCGATGACTGGCGCGATCGGCACGATGCTGGGGCGGCGTGACACGGCCACCGCAGACAGCTCGCTCAGCCAGGCGGGCGTCAAGTTGCGTCTGCCAGATTTCGTCTTTCTGGTTATCGTCGGATCTGCGGTAGTCGGCGCCGTGGGCCTCCTGGTCGCCGGCCCCCTCCTCGGGCTGCTCCTCGCGGCGGCGGTGCCCGTCCTCGCTCGCGTCGTTCTGTCGGTCATGGCGGACCGTCGACGCGCCGCGTTCGCCGACCAGCTCGACGACTCCTTGCAGCTCATGGCCAGCTCGCTACGTGCCGGCCACAGCCTCCTGCAGGCACTGGACTCCGTCGCCCGTGAGGCCGAGGAACCGACCTCTGAGGAGTTCGCCCGTGTGATCAACGAGACCCGGATGGGTCGCGAGGTCAACGCCGCCCTCCAGGAGACCGCCAACCGGATGGGAAGTCAGGACTTCGTGTGGGTCGTCCAAGCCGTGGCCATCAACCGGGAGGTCGGCGGGAACCTCGCCGAGGTACTCGATGGCGTCGGCCACACCATTCGCGAGCGGAACCAGATCCGGCGTCAGGTGAAGGCACTGGCAGCGGAGGGCAAGCTGTCGGCCATCATCCTCATGCTCTTGCCCTTTGGCATCACGGGCTTTCTGTTCATGGCCAATCCTGCGTACATTGTCAAATTCACGCAGAGCATCCTTGGTTACGGCCTCATAGCGGTCAGTGTCGTCCTCTTGGTGGTGGGCGGGATCTGGATGCGCAAGACCGTCAGCGTGAAGTTCTGAGGTCGGCCGTGACTCTGCCAGCAGTCTTCGCCATCCTGACGCTCAGCGTGGGTCTCGGGCTCCTCACCTGGACCGCGCTTGCCGGGCCAGATCGAACTCGCGCACGCGCCGTAGCCAACCTGCACCGTGGCTACGAAGCTCCTCACACTGACAACGCGGACGTCGACCAGGGCTCACTCCTCCAGACGCTGGCGAAGCGGCTCACCCCGGCCCCCCTCTATCGGCTGTTGGACAAGTTGCACGCCAGGGCAGGCCGCCCAGCAGCGTGGCCGGTCGAGCTCCTCCTCGTGGTGAAGGTAGCCCTGCCGGTGATCGCCGGCTGGGCCATGCTCACGCTGATCGCTGCGACCGAGCCGTCGCCGCTGTTTGTGTTCGTCGCCGTCGCCACGGTGGTGGTGACCTATTTCCTTCCTGAGCTGCTGCTTTACAGCCGAGGCGTCGAACGCCGCGAACAGATCACCTTGGAGCTCGCGGACACCCTCGACCAGATGACCATCGCGGTCGAGGCCGGCCTGGGATTCGACTCCGCGATGGCGCGCGCGGGCCAGAACGGCAGCGGGCCCCTCGCGGAGGAGCTCATCCGGACCCTGCAGGACATCCAGATGGGACAGTCACGTCGACAGGCGTTCGAGGCACTCGGAAAGCGCACCGACGTGGTGGACCTCCGTCGCTTCATCCGTGCGGTCATTCAGGCGGACAGCTATGGCATCGCGGTTGCGGACGTGCTGAGGACCCAGGCCGCCGAGATGAGGATGAAGCGGCGCCAACGGGCCGAGGAGAAGGCCATGCAGGTGCCGGTCAAGGTAATCTTTCCCCTCCTCCTGTGCATCCTGCCCGTGCTCTTCATCGTGCTCCTCGGTCCGGCCGCAATGGACATCATGGCCGCGTTCAGCTGATGCTTTCCTGGCTCGCTGCTGCCACGGCTGCCGGCTCCGCGGGCGTCGCGGCGCACCTTCTCACGGCGCGCTGCGCCCGTGGTGCGACGGCAGCCGCTACCCACCTGGTCTCACGACGGCACCTCCCGATCGCGGTGATGGGCGGATTCGGTGCGGCTCTGGCGTCGACAACGGCAGCCGAGGCCGTCGCCTTCTCGATACTCGCCGTCTCCGCTGCCTTCCTCGTTGTCATCGACCTCGCCGAGTACCGGCTACCCGACGCCATCATCCTGCCGACCTACCCGCTCTTCTACGGTGCGCTCGCGCTAGCTGCGGCGATCGAGAACGACTGGTCTCGGCTCGGTCGAGCTGCCGCCGCGGGCGGCGTGCTCCTCGTCGGCTATTTCGTCCTAGCATGGATCAACCCCGCCGGGCTCGGCCTCGGCGACGTCAAGCTCGCCGGGCTCCTCGGCGGATTCCTCGGATGGTTCGGTTGGCCGCAGGTTCTCATGGGGACTCTCACAGCGTTCGTGCTCGCCGCGACGGTCTCGCTCATCCTCCTCACGCTGCGACGCGTGGGACGCAAGAGCGAGATCCCGTTCGGACCGTGGATGATCGCCGGCGCCGCCGTCGGTGCCGCGTGGCAGCCGCTCGTACTCAGCTAACTGGCGCCTGGCCGCTCACACCCAGAACCCCGCGTGCGGCTCGGCCGCCTCGTCCTCCATGTGCGGCCCGCTGACCGCCACCTCGCGCTGGCCGCGCGCCAGCACCTCCCGGCACGGGAAGGAGAAAGTCGGGTTCTCGGGGTGCGCGCCGGTCAGCTCGAGCAGCCGCACCTCCGACAGCGCGTAGACGATCCGCCCGACTCCCGTCCAGTACCCCGCCCCCGTGCACATGACGCACGGCTCGGCGCTGGTGAACAGGGTCGCTTGGCCCATCCCGTCCGGCCCGACCGCACGGGCGGCGTCCGAGAGCGCCAACAGCTCCGCGTGCTGGGTGGGGTCGCCGTCGGGCGGGAGGGCGTTGTTCCCCCGCGAGGCAACGACGCGTCCGTCGCCGTCCACGACGATCGCGCCAAAGGGATGCTTGCCTGCGGCCTTCGCCTCGACCGCCACCCGGAGTGCCGTACGAAGGTGTGCCTCGTCCTGGGGGGTGAGCTCGCCGCTGCCAGTGGTGGTCACGGACCCGAACGTAGCCGTTGCGCCTGCCGGACGGCCACGCAGGCCGAGCACCCGCGGCGCGGCACAGCACGACGGCTCCGACCTACAGCACGATCGTCGTGGCGACCACGAGGTAGATCGTCACCGTCAGCAGGTCCTGGACCACGGTGGCAAGTGGGCCCGACCCGAAGGCCGGGTCCTTCCCCATCCGGTGGATCAGCCACGGCAGCCCCAGGGCGATGACCGTCGCGATCGACGACGCCGCCAGCAGCGCCAGAGCCACCGCCACCGCCACGAGCCAGTCACCCCAGATCAGCCCCACGGGCAGCAGCGACAGCAGCCCGAGCACGATGCCCAGCAGCAGTCCGGTGAGGACCTCCCGGCCCGCGATGCGCCGCACCCCGATCCCGACCGACAAGCCCCGGATCACCAGTGCCTCGGTCTGCGTACCCACGGCGTCGGCCATGTAGACGACGCCGGGCACGAAGAACGCGATGAGCACCTCCTGGGAGAGCTGTTCCTCGAAGCTGCCGACGACGCCAGCGGCGATCAGCGCCCCCGCGAGCCCCACGAGCAGCCAGGGCAGCCGGTGCCCGAGGCGGCGAGGGATCGCCTCGACCGACGTGGTCTGCGCGGGAGAGGCTGAGCGCATGAAGCCGCCGAGCCTGACCATGTCCTCGTCGTGCTCCTGCAGGACCACCTCCAGCAGCGCCGTGGGCGGGACCAGCCCGGCGAACCGGCCGTCCTCGTCGACGACCACGAGGGTGGGCTCCTCGTGCTGGACGGCGAGCCATGCCGCCCGCTCCTGGGCGGTCGACGGCGTGACGACGGGCGGGTTCGGGTCCATGAGCTGGTCGAGGACCGTCTCCGGCGGTGCGGCGAGGAGCCGCTCGAGCGTGACGAGGCCACTGAGCCGGTCGCCGTCGACGAGCGCGACGACGGCGGCGCTGTCGTAGCGGTGTCCGTGCATGGCCGCGAGGACCTCGCCGGCGGTGTCTGTCGACCGTGCGACGGGGACGTTCCGGGAGGCGTGCTGCGCAGCCGTACCGAGCTCCGTCGCACGTTGCGTGTCGAGCTCCGTCATCCCGCACCTCCTCGTCCGGTTCGTCCCAGGATGCTCCGGATCAGGGCCTGACGACAGAGCCCAAGGGCCCGAAAACGGCCAGATCACGCCGCTGCGGACTGTCGTCACCAACGCTTGGCGTATGCCCCCAGGGGTATACTGACCTCTGGTCATCTAGGGTCACGCGCTGCCGCAGGAGGGAGGTCGGGATGTCGTTCTCTGCCGTGCGCCCCCGCACCGGCCGCACCGGCCGCACCGGCCGCACCGGCCGCACCGGCGGAACCCGAACGGCACGCCTTCGCTCGGCTCTCGTCACGGTCATCTCCCTACTGGGGACCGTCCTGGTGCTCGCGCTGGGCTCCGCTCCCGCCGTGGCGCACGACTACCTCGTGAGCACCTCCCCCGAGGCCGACGCGACCGTCGACGTCCCGCCCACCTCGGTCGACCTCACCTTCAACAGGTCCCTGCTCGGCGTCGCCCCCGCGATGATCGTCACCGGCCCCGCCGGCGAGACGCTCGTCGAGGGCACGCCCGAGATCAGAGATGCCATCGCGAGCATGCCGATGCCCTCCTCGATGGCGGAGGGCACGTACCGCGTGGCGTGGTCCGTCGTCTCCAGCGACGGGCACCGGATCCAGGGCGCGTTCGCCTTCTCGGTCGGCACGCCGTCGCTCAGCAGCCCCGGTTCCGCAGCACCCGCAGATGCCGACGACGCACCGACCGCCGCCGCCGCCGAGCCCGGTCCGGAGCAGGCAGACGACGGGTTCCCCACCTGGGCCGCCGGCGTGCTCGGCGGACTGGCTCTCCTGGCCGTGCTGGCGATCGTCGTCGTCGGGAGCGTGCGGTCCCGCGCCACGACGGAGGCCACCACGCCGCCCTGTCCAGCTCCAGCCGCCACCGCACGGACCACCGCCTCGCCACAAGGAGAGTCATGAAGCGCCCCGGGCTCGCAGCCACCCTCGTCCTCGTCACCGCCCTGGCGTCGTGCTCGTCGCCGGGCACGACGGACTCGACGAGCGCCGCATCGGACTCGACGTCCGACGCGGCGGGGACCGGGGAGGCCGACGACGCGTCGGCCGGCGGGTCTCTCAGCGTCACCGACGCCTGGGTCAAGGCCACCACCGTCGAGGACGGCATGACGGGCGCGTTCGGCGTCCTCACCAACGACGGCGAGCAGGACGTCCACGTCGTCGGGATCTCCTCCCCCGTCGCCGGGCGCGCCGAGCTGCACGAGACGGTCGCGGGGGACGGCGGGGCGATGGTCATGCAGGAGATGTCCGACGGGTTCGTGGTCGAGGCCGGTGAGGAGCACGAGCTCGTCCCGGGCGGGGACCACCTCATGCTCATGGAGCTCACCGAGGACGTCGAGGCCGGCGCCGAGGTCGAGATCACCCTCGAGCTCGAGGGCGGCGCCACGGTGACGTTCGTCGCCTCGGGCCGAACCTTCTCGGGTGCCAACGAGGAGTACGGCTCGCACGGCGAGGAGAACCAGGAGCGCGAGGGCATGGAGTCCTCCACGGGCATGTCCGAGGAGCCCTCGGAGATGGGGTCCGACGGCTGATGGCTCGCGCACGCCCGGGTACGACCGAAGAGACGCCGACGACCTCCGACGGCGCCCCGGGGGTCGGCCGGCGGACCTTCCTCACCGGCGGTGCGGGCGCCGTCGCCGGCGCCGCGGCCACGTGGCTGGGCACCCGCGCGGTAGCCGACCCCGCTGCCCCGGCCCCGACGCCCGAGGACGCGGCCGGCACCGCGACGGTCCCGTGGCGGGGCGAGCACCAGGCTGGCGTCGTCACCGCTCCGCAGGCGTTCGGCACCTTCCTCGCGATGGACCTCGCCGACGACGTCGACCGCGACGCCCTCGTCCGCCTCATGCGGGTCTGGACCGACGACGTCGACCGGCTCACCACCGGGCGCGGCGGCCTGTCCGATACCGAGCCCGAGCTGGCCGAGGTGCCCGCCCGGCTGACGGTCACCCTGGGGCTCGGGCCGGGCTTCTTCACCGCAGCGGACCTGGAGGCACAGCGCCCGGCGTGGCTCGGCCCCCTGCCCGCGTTCGGCGTCGACCGGTTGGAGGACCGCTGGTCGGGCGGGGACCTCGTCCTGCAGATCTGCGCCGACGACCCCATCACCGTCGCGCACGCGGTGCGGCTGCTCACCAAGGAGGCCCGTTCCTTCGCGTCGGTGCGCTGGGTCCAGCAGGGCTTCCGCAACGCACCGGGCACGACGCCGTCGGGGCAGACCATGCGCAACCTCTTCGGCCAGGTGGACGGCACCACGAACCCGCGAATGGGCTCCGACGACGTTCTCATCTGGACGGGCGGCGACGGCGTCCCGGCCTGGCTTGAGGGCGGGACGACGATGGTGGTCCGCCGCATCGCCATGGACGTGGACCGCTGGGACGAGCTCGACCGGGCCGGGCGCGAGATCGTCGTCGGCCGCGACCTCGACACCGGCGCCCCGCTGACCGGCGGTGCCGAGCACGACGACGTCGACCTCGACGCGACGAACGAGCTCGGCTTCCCGGTCATCGACATCGCCTCGCACGTGCGGCGCTCGAGGACGTCGGACCCGACCCAGCGGATCCTGCGACGCGCCTACAACTACGACGTGCCGCCCGAGCCGGGCGGGCTGTCGAGCTCCGGCCTGATCTTCGTGGCCTACCAGGCTGACCTCGAGCACCAGTTCATCCCGTTGCAGCGGCGCCTGGACGAGATGGACCTGCTCAACGAGTGGACGGTGCCGATCGGCTCGGCGGTCTTCGCCGTCCCCGGCGGCGTGCGGGCGGAGGGCGAGTACCTGGCGCAGCGGCTGCTCGAGGGCTGAGCCGGCTCGAAGCCCGGGGCTCGGAGACCCAGTGGCTCAGCGCCCGCACAGCTCGCGTAGCCGCGCGTCGCAGCCGGTGACGATGTCGTTGACGATGTCCGCCGTCGGCCGCAGCTCCGTGAAGCTACCCACCACCTGCCCGACGAAGAACGACTCGAGCTCCCGCGCCGTCGCCACCCCGCGCTCGGCGGCGGCATCGATGCGCTCCCACGCCTCGCGCACGAGCATCGGCTGGAGCGGCAGCGGCAGCGGGGCAGGCGCCCCAGGGGCGGCCCACTCCGCCAGCCAGGCGCTGGCGAGCTGACGGGCCGGCTTGCCCGTCCGGCTCGTCGAGATGACCGTGTCCGAGCTCGACGCGGCGAGAAGCTTGTCCTTGATGGCCCGGCCGGCGACGTCCTCGTGACTGGCGAGCCAGACCGAGCCGGCCCAGCCGCCCGCAGCGCCGAGGGCCAGCGCCGCGGCGAGCTGCGGACCGGTGGCGATGCCGCCGGCGGCGAGGACCGGCACGTCCCCGGCGACGGCGACGACCTCCGGGGTGAGGACCATCGTGGCGACGCCGCCGGTGTGTCCGCCGGCCTCGGTGCCCTGCGCGACGAGGAGGTCGACCCCGGCGGCGAGCTGGCGCTCGGCGTGCTCGCGCTTGCCGACGAGTGCCGCGACGGGGATCCCCGCGGCCCGCGCCCGCTCGAGCATGGCCGGCGGCGGGGTGCCCAGGGCGTTGGCGACGAGGGCCGGCCGGTGGGCGAACGTCACGTCCAGGAGCGCCTCGACGAGCCCGGCGGAGGTGTTGGTCTCCAGGCTCGCGTCGATGCGGCCGAACGGGTCCATCGGCTCGCTGAGCGGCGGGATGCCGTACTTCTCCAGGAGGGCGTCGACGAACGCCCGGTGCTCGGCCGGGATGGCGGGCTCATGTCCCGCGGGGTTCTCGTCGCCGGCTCCCGCTCCCCCTGCCCAAACGGTGCCGGCCGCGGATCTGGTTCCCCGCGCAGGCGCTGCCGGAACGAGCACGTCGACGCCGTAGGGCCTCCCTTCGAGCTGCTCCTCGATCCACGCGAGCTGGGCGTCGAGCTGGTCCGGCGTGTACATCGTGGCGCCGAGCACGCCGAGCCCGCCCGCGCGGGAGACCTCGACGACGACTGCCGGGGTGCGGTTGAACCCCGCGAGCGGGTGCTCCACCCCGACGAGGTCGGTGAAGGCGGTGCGCATGGTCTCCTCCGGTGGGGTCGTGGCAGGTCAACGGGTGGGTGCGGGTGGTTCGTCCGGCGCGGGAGCCGCCGTCTCGGACGGCCCGGCGGACGGCGGTGGCTCCACCGTGGGGTGGTCGGGCCGGCTCAGGGCACGCACCACCCGCGAGGGACTCGGCCGGCCGAGGTGCCCCGCCAGCCACACGCTCGTCGCGACGAGGGCGTCGAGGTCGACGCCGGTCTCGATCCCCAGGCCGTGGAGCATCCAGACGAGGTCCTCGGTGGCGAGGTTGCCCGTCGCGCTGCCGGCGAAGGGGCACCCGCCGAGCCCGCCGGCCGCGGCGTCGACCGTCGTGATGCCGTGCTGCAGGCCCGCGAGGGTGTTGGCGAGCGCCTGGCCGTAGGTGTCGTGGAAGTGGACGGCGAGGCGTTCGGTGCCGATCCCCACGGCGGCCAGCGCGTCGAGGAGCGCGACCACGTGCCCGGGCGTCGCCACCCCGATCGTGTCGCCGAGGGAGAGCTCGGTGCAGCCGAGCTCGACCAGTCGGGCGGCGACGTCGACCACCTGCCCGAGTGCGACGTCGCCCTCCCACGGGTCGCCGAAGCACATGGAGAGGTATGCCCGGACGGGCAGGCCACCCTCCCGGGCCGCGGAGACGACGGGGGCGAACATCTCGAGCGAGCCGGCCACCGAGCGGTTGAGGTTGCGCTGGGCGAAGGACTCCGTGGCGCTGGCGAAGATCGCGACCTCCCGGGCGCCGGCGGTCAGGGCGCGCTCGAGCCCACGCTCGTTGGGGACGAGGACGGGGTGGCGCACGCCTGCCGTGTGGTCGACGGCGGCCATGAGCTGTGCGGCGTCGGCGAGCTGCGGCACGAGACCGGGCCGGACGAAGCTCGTGACCTCGACCGCGGGAAGGCCGGCGGCGACCAGCCGTCGGACCAGCTCGGCCTTGACGGCGACGGGCAGGACGACGGGCTCGTTCTGGAGGCCGTCGCGGGGACCGACCTCGTAGACCGTCACCCGTTCGGGTAGGCCGGCGAGCGGCACGGCGCGGGGCTCGCTCATCCGTGCCCCCGGACGGTGAAGAGGGCCTGGCCGAGCGTGACCTGGTCGCCGGGTGCGACGAGGACCTCGGCCACGGTGCCGGGATGGGGTGCGAGGAGGCGGGTCTCCATCTTCATCGCCTCGAGGACACCGAGGACGGCGCCGGCCTCCACGTGCTCCCCCGCCTCGACGGCGACGTCGCGGACGAGGCCGGGCATCGGGGCGGCGACCGCACCGTCCGAGGACGACTCGGCGCCGCGGCCGCGCCGGTCGGGCACCGTGAGCACGGTGGTCTGGCCGTGGCGGGCGACGGCGACACGGCCTGGGCCGGTCTCGACGACGACGGCGTGGGCCAGGCCGTCGATCTCCAGCCGGAGCTCGTGTCCGGCACCGAGGCCAGACACCGCGGGCACGTCGGGTGCGTACGGAGCGGGCACGCCGGGGAGGCGGCGCACGGTGAAGGTCCGGCCGTCGACGACAAGATCATGCGTGCCCACCCTCACCTCGTGCACCTGGCCGTCGTGCTCAAGCGTGAGGACGACCGGCGCGGGCGGGCCGCCGAGGCGCCAGCCGTCGCCGGCACCGAACGGGTTTGCGGCGCCGTTGCCGTTCGTCGCGCCAGGCCCGAAGCCGGCGCCGGTGAGCGAGTCCGCGAGCGCCACGGCTCCCGCGACGAGCGCGACGTCGTCGGGTTCCGCGGCGAAGGCGCCGGGGTGGGTGTCGAGCCAGGCGGTGTCGATGGCGGCGTCACGGAAGTCGTCGGAGGCGACGAGCCGACGCAGGAAGCCGGTGTTCGTCGTGACACCGAGGACGGCCGTGTTGTCGAGCGCCCGCACGAGAGCCGCGCGGGCGGACTCGCGGGTGGGTGCATCGGCGATGATCTTGGCGAGCAGCGGGTCGTACCAGGTGCCGACCTCCTGCCCGGCCTCGAGGGCCGTGTCGGTGCGCGCCGTCGTCGGCCAACGGACCGTCGTCGCCGTGCCGGCCTGCGGAAGGAAGTCGGGGCCCTCGGCGTAGACGCGCACCTCGATCGCGTGGCCGGTGACGGCGACGTCCTCCTGACGCAGGGGCAGCCGGTCCCCGCGGGCCACGGCGAGCTGGAGCGCCACGAGGTCCAGACCCGTGACCGCCTCGGTGACGGGGTGCTCCACCTGGAGCCGGGTGTTCATCTCGAGGAGGTACGCCTCGTCGCCGGCGACGAGGAACTCCACCGTGCCGGCGCCGACGTACCCGACCTCCCGGGCGAGCCGCACGGCCGCAGCCGTCAACTCCTCGCGCACCGCCGCGGTGATGGTGGGTGCCGGGGCCTCCTCGACCACCTTCTGGTGGCGGCGCTGGACCGAGCAGTCCCGCTCGAAGAGGTGCAGGACCGTGCCGCGGGTGTCGGCGAGGACCTGGACCTCGACGTGGCGTCCGCCCTCGACGTACCGCTCGACGAGGAGGGCACCGTCACCGAAGGCCGCCGTCGCCTCCCGGCGGGCGGCGGCGATGGCGGCGGGCAGGTCGGCGGCGTCGCGCACCACCCGCATGCCCTTGCCGCCCCCGCCGGCGGCGGCCTTGACGAGGAGGGGCAGTCCCACCTCGGCCAGGGCTCGTCGGGCGAGATCGTCGTCGTGCGCACGGTCTGCCTGCGCGAGGTCCCCGTCGCGTGTGGGGTCGTCGTACGCGAGCTGCTGGTCGCCGTCGCCGGTCCCCGGCCGGTCGCCGTCGACCACCGCGGGAAGCACCGGCACCCCGGCCCGCACGGCGACCGAGCGGGCGGCGTCCTTGCGTCCCATCAGAGCGATGACGTCCGACGGCGGTCCGACGAACGTGAGGCCGGCGTCCTCGCAGGCGCGGGCGAACGCGGCGCTCTCGGAGAGGAAGCCGTACCCGGGATGGACGGCGTCGGCGCCCGTGCGCCGCACGGCCTCGATGAGCGCGGGGATGTCGAGGTAGGACTGTGCCGCGGGCGCCGGCCCGAGCCGGACGGCGGTGTCGGCGAGGCGGACGTGTGGCGAGGCGGCGTCAGCGTCGGAGTACACCGCGACGGTGCGCAGCCCGGCGGCGCGCGCGGCGTGCAGGACCCGCACCGCCACCTCTCCGCGGTTGGCGACGAGCAGCGTCGTGAACGGCCGCCGCCCGGACCCGGCCGCGGTGGTCGCTGCGCTCGCCACGGCGCTCACATCCGGTACAGCGCGGGCAGGGGCCGCGGGATCGGGGCGTTCGCGGTCGCCGCGAGGGCGAGGCCGAGCACGCGCCGGGTGTCGACCGGGTCGATGACGCCGTCGTCCCAGAGCCTGGCGGTGGCGTAGTACGGCGAGCCCTGACGCTCGTAGCGCTCGCGCACCGGTGCGCGGAACTCCTCCTCGTCCGCCTCCGACCAGGTTCCGCCGTCGGCCTCGATCCGGTCCCGGCGGACGGTGGCGAGGACCGCGGCCGCCTGCTCCCCGCCCATGACGGAGATCCTTGCGTTGGGCCACATCCACAGGAACCGGGGGTCGTAGGCGCGCCCTGCCATCCCGTAGTTCCCCGCGCCGAACGACCCGCCGATGACGACCGTGAGCTTGGGGACCACCGCTGTCGCGACGGCGGTGACGAGCTTCGCGCCGTCCTTGGCGATGCCCGCCGTCTCGTAGTCCTTGCCCACCATGAACCCGGCGATGTTCTGCAGGAAGACGAGCGGGATGCCCCGCTGGTCGCACAGCTCGATGAAGTGCGCGCCCTTGAGCGCGGAGTCGGAGAAGAGGATGCCGTTGTTCGCGACGACCCCCACCTGGTAGCCCCAGATCCGGGCGAACCCGCACACGAGGGTCTCGCCGTAGAGGGCCTTGAACTCCTGCAGGCGTGAGCCGTCGACGAGGCGTCGGACCACCTCGCGGACGTCGTAGCCGGTGCGCAGGTCCGCCGGGACGACGTCGTAGAGGCCGGCCGGGTCCTCCGCGGGCTCCTCCGGCGGCTCCTGGTGCAGCGACGGGGACGTGGTCCGCTCGAGGGTGGCGACGAGACGCCGGAGGATCTCCAGGGCGTGGGCGTCGTCGTCGGCGAGGTGGTCCACGACGCCGGAGCGGCGGGCGTGGACGTCTCCCCCGCCGAGCTCCTCGGCGGTGACGACCTCGCCGGTCGCCGCCTTCACCAGGGGCGGGCCGCCGAGGAAGATCGTGCCCTGGTTGCGCACGATGACGCTCTCGTCGGACATCGCCGGGACGTACGCGCCGCCCGCCGTGCACGAGCCCATGACCGCGGCGAGCTGGGGGATGCCGCGGGCGGACATCTGCGCCTGGTTGTAGAAGATGCGCCCGAAGTGGTCGCGGTCGGGAAAGACCTCGTCCTGCAACGGGAGATAGGCACCGCCGGAGTCGACGAGGTACAGGCACGGGAGCCGGTTCTCGGCGGCGATCTCCTGCGCGCGCAGGTGCTTCTTGACCGTCACCGGGTAGTAGGTGCCGCCCTTGACCGTGGCGTCGTTGGCGACGACGACGCACTCGCGTCCCGCGACCCGGCCGACGCCGGTGACGATGCCGGCGGCCGGGACGTCCTCGCCGTACATGCCGTGGCCGGCGAGCGGGGACAGCTCGAGGAAGGGCGAGCCCGGGTCGAGGAGGCGGTCGACGCGGTCACGGACGAGGAGCTTGCCGCGCGCCGTGTGCCGGTCGCGGGAGCGGGCGTCGCCGCCCTGGCGCACGACGGCGAGCCTCTCCCGGAGCTCGGCGGCGAGCTCGGCGAGCGTGGGCGAGACTGCCAACGGCGTTCCTCCTCGGTGAGCGAGCGCTGCTGGTGAGGTTAGCCAGCGTTAACCTCGGTGTCTACCATGACGGTCATGCCCGGCTCCGCCAGCCCCCGCACGCCCGGCTCCGCCAGCCCCCGCACGTCCGGCTCCCCGATCCCCCGGCGGCGCCAGATCCTCGACGCGGCGGCCGAGCTCTTCGCGCGCTCAGGGTTCCGGGGCGTCTCCATCGACGACATCGGGGCCGCGGTGGGGATCTCGGGACCGGCGCTGTACCGGCACTTCCCCCGCAAGGAGGCGATCCTCGGCGAGCTGCTGGTCGGCATCAGCGAGGAGCTGCTCGAGGAGGGGCGGCGTCGGGCGCGAGACGCCGGCGGCGAGGAGATGGGCGTCGGCGAGGCAACAGAGACAGTCGGCGAGGAGACCGACGTCGGCGGCGTCGCAGCGCTGGTCGACTGGCACGTCGAGTTCGCCCTCGACCATCCCGACCTCATCACCGTCCAGGCGCGTGACCTCGACGCGCTCGGGCCCGAGGACCGCGAGCACGTCCGACGTCTCCAGCTCGCCTACGTGGAGGTATGGGTCGACGCCCTGCGGGCGGAACATCGGGGCGTCGACGTGCGCACCGCGCGAGCAGCTGCGCACGCGGCCTTCGGGCTCATCAACTCGACCCCGCACAGCGCCCGGCTGGCCCGGGCCGAGATGGCCGCGCTGCTGCGCCGGATGGCGCTCCAGGCCCTCCGGGCCGTGGACGTCGAACCGCACTGATCCGCGTCGCGGTGCACACTGGTCCCCGCTGGAAGTGCGAAGGAAGGCACCCATGATCGAGATCCTCAACCCCACCGAGCTGTCGCGTGCACGGGACACGGGCGCCGTCGTCGCCAACATCCTGCAGAGCTTGAAGAGCCGCGCCGCGGCGGGGACGAACCTCCTGGAGATCGACCTCTGGACCCACGAGATGATCGACGAGGCCGGGGCGCGCTCCTGCTACGTCGACTACGAGCCGTCCTTCGGCCGCGGACCGTTCGGGCACTACATCTGCACGTCGGTCAACGACGCCGTGCTCCACGGGCTGCCGCACGACCACGTCCTCGCCGACGGCGACCTGCTCTCGCTCGACCTCGCCGTCGCCAGGGGCGGGGTCGTCGCGGACTCGGCCATCAGCTTCGTCGTGGGCGAGTCCCGGCCCGCGGAGAGCCTTGCGATGATCAGCGCGACCGAGCGCGCCCTGAGCGCGGGGATCGCCGCCGCCCGGCCGGGCGCTCGCATCGGCGACCTCTCGCACGCCATCGGCACGGTCCTCAGCGAGGCGGGGTACCCGGTCAACACCCAGTTCGGGGGCCACGGCGTCGGGTCGACCATGCACCAGGACCCGCACGTGCCCAACGCGGGCCGGCCCGGGCGCGGGTACGTCCTGCGCCCCGGGCTCGTGCTGGCCCTCGAGCCGTGGGTCATGGCGGACACCGCCGAGCTCGCCGTCGACGACGACGGCTGGACGCTGCGGAGCGCGACCGGCTGCCGGACCGCCCACAGCGAGCACACGATCGCCATCACCGACGACGGCGCCGAGATCCTCACCCTGCCCGGGGACCCGCAGCGGTGAGGTGAACCAGCCCGAGTCCGCGGCCGGCTCCACGCGGGTGGTGGGGAATCAGCCGTTTGGCACCCACGACGGCGGACGCTTCTGGGCGAACGCCGCCAGGCCCTCCTGCCCCTCGGCCGAGGCGAAGTGCGCGGCGGAGAGCCGGCCGAGCACGGCGAGCTCGTCGGCGTCGCTCTCCGGCGGGTCGGCGAGCACCGCCTTCGTCGCGGCGAGGGCGCCGGGCGCCCCCCGGAGGAGCATGCCCACCTGACGAGCGACCTCCTCGTCGAGGCGCTCCGCGGGGACGGCGGCGTCGAGAAGACCGACCGTCACGGCGCGTCCCGCGTCGAACACCTCGCCGGTGAGAAGCAGCGCCCGCAGCGCCTGGGCCTGGACGCGGCGGCGCAGCGGGACGGTGATCACCGCGGGGACGAGACCGAGCCGTACCTCGGGGAACGCGAAGCTGACGTCGTCCGCGGCGACGACGAGGTCGCACGCGGCGACGAGGCCCAGCCCGCCCGCCCGCGCCGTTCCCGCCAGCCGCGCCACGACCGGCTTCGAGGCTCCGAGCAGTGCCACCAGCAGGCCGGGCAGCTCGGTCACGCCCTGGTCCTGAGGGGCGGCGCCCCGGGCCTCGGTGAGGTCGGCGCCGGAGCAGAAGACGGGCCCGGTGTGGGTGAGCACGACGACGCGGACACCGTCGTCGTCGAGCGCGCTGCGCAGGTGGACGGCGAGCTCGCGCCGGACCCGGGCCGAGAGGGCGTTGCGGTTGTGCGGCGAGTCGAGCGTGATGGTGGCGACGGCGTCCTCGACCCGTAGGTGGACGAGCTCGGCGTTGTTGCTCATGTGTACCCCTCTCGCGTCGGTCACGACCGTAGTGCTCGGCGAGCGACGGCGTCCTGACCGCGACCCGGTCCGCCGTCGGCAGGGAATGCAGACCAGCCCAGCCTGGCGCCGTCGTCGTCACGCGGCACGGGCCGGGCCCGGCGACCAACGAGGGTCGCCGGGCCCGGGTGTGCGCCGGGGGTCAGCCCGCGTGCGTGACGGCGTCGGCCACCGCGGCCTCGGCGCGCTCGGGCTCGTCGGAGCCGGCGCCCGGGCTGTCGTCGGTCCGGCCCGCCCGGTAGGCGGCCTCGATGCGCTCGCCGATCTCGGCGTCGACGGCCTTCCAGTACGCGAAGGCGCGGGAGAGGACCGGCTCGACCACGCCGCCGGCCAGGTGCCCCGCGACGGTCTGCACGAGCCGCTCACGCTGAGCGTCGTCGTAGACCTCGCGGACGAGGATGCCCGGCTGGGTGAAGTCGTCGTCCTCGGGGTGGAGCGAGTAGGCGCTGCGCACCATCTCGCCGTCGGACTCCCAACCCTCGACCACGGGACCGGTCTCGTCCGACCAGCCGCGTCCGAAGGAGTTGGGCGCGTACACCGGCGCGGTGCCGGTGTGCTCGTAGGTCATGTTGCCGTCGAAGGTGTAGGAGTTCGTCGCCACCTTCGGCTTGTTGACGGGGAGCTGGAGGAAGTTGGTGCCGATGCGGGCCCGCTGGGCGTCCGCGTAGGCGAAGACCCGGCCGAGCAGCATCTTGTCCGGGGAGAACCCGATGCCCGGCACGGTGTTCGACGGCGCGAACGCGGCCTGCTCGATCTCCGCGAAGAAGTTCTCGGGGTTGCGGTTCAGGGTCATCGTGCCGACCTTGATGAGCGGGAAGTCCGCGTGCGACCACGTCTTGGTGAGGTCGAAGGGGTTGACCCGGTAGGTCTTGGCCGCCTCGTACGGCATGACCTGGACCGACATGACCCAGCTCGGGTGGTCCCCGCGCTCGATGGCGTCGTGGAGGTCGCGCCGGTGGAAGTCGGCGTCGGCCCCGGCGAGGCGCTCGGCCTCGTCGTTGGGCAGGTTCTCCAGCCCCTGCTGGGAGTGGAAGTGGTACTTGACCCAGAAACGCTCCCCCGCGGCGTTGACCCACATGTAGGTGTGCGAGCCGTAGCCGTTCATGTGCCGCCACGTCTTGGGCAGGCCACGGTCACCCATGAGGTAGGTGACCTGGTGGGCGGACTCGGGGTTGCTCGTCCAGAAGTCCCACTGCATGGTGTTGTCGCGCAGGCCGGAGCCCGGCATGCGCTTCTGCGAGCGGATGAAGTGCGGGAACTTCATGGGGTCGCGGACGAAGAAGACCGGGGTGTTGTTGCCGACGAGGTCGAGGTTGCCCTCGGCGGTGTAGAACTTCAGCGAGAAGCCGCGGACGTCGCGCCAGGTGTCGGGCGAGCCCTGCTCGCCGGCCACGGTGGAGAACCGCGCCAGCATCTCGGTCCGCACGCCGGGCTGGAACAGGGCGGCCTTGGTGTAGCGGCTGACGTCCTCGGTGGTCTCGAAGACGCCGAACGCGCCGGCGCCCTTGGCGTGGGGGTTGCGCTCCGGGACGCGCTCACGGTTGAAGTGGGCGAGGGTCTCGACGAGCTGGACGTCGTGGAGCAGGAGCGGGCCGTTGCTGCCGACCGAGAGCGAGCTGCGGTCGCTCACGGCGGGGGCGCCGGCGCCCGTGGTGGATCCGGTGTCGTAGGTCAATTTCTCTCCTTCGTCGGTACTGCTGGGAAGTCGGAACGGTGGGTGGGCGGCCGGTGAGCCGCGGTGTGGTGCGCGACCGGTCACCGGCGCGGCGGCGCACTCGCGCGCATGGCTGCGGTTCAGGCGCGGAGGGCGGTCAGCGGGCGGACCCTGCGAGACAGGCGGGGCACGTGCCCCAGTAGGTGACCTGGGCCTGGTCGATGACGAAGCCCTGGTCCGTGCTCGCCGTGAGGCAGGGTGCGTGGCCGACGGCGCACGGGACGTCCGCGACGGCGCCGCACCCGCGGCAGACGACGTGGTGGTGGTTGTCCGCGCGCGCCAGCTCGTAGCGGCCCGGCGAGCCCTCGGGCTCGATCCGCTCGACGAGACCGGCCGTGGTCAACGCGCGCAGGACGTCGTAGACCGCCTGGGTCGAGACGGCACCGAGGCGTTGGCGCACGGCGGTCCCGATCGCGTCCGCGTCGGCATGAGGGTGGCCGTCGAGGTGCTCGAGGACAGCGACCCGTGGCGCCGTGACCCGAAGTCCCGCAGAGCGGAGCAATTCCGGAGGAGTGACGGCCATAACGCCACTCAACCACCTTTTCTGGAACCGTTCAAGTTTGAGAGTACGTGGCCGTCGCCGAGGGGAACACCTCACTGACCAGCAATGACGCCTCGTGATACGAGTCCGAGAGCGTCTCGTCTGGCGCCGGCTCCGACATCCGCGTCAGCCGCGGTCCACACCAGCCGGGGTCGATGTCAGTGCCCTGGTCTAGCGTTCTTCGTACAGCGGTTCGACGTCGAGATGAGGTGGTCGAGGTGGTGGCCGAGATGACTCGCGAGCCCGCGGGCCGTGACGAGGATGCCGTTTGTCGCACCGACGCCGACACCGCTACCGCCGACGAAGCCCGTGCGGACGCAGCCGGCACCGATGCCGCCGACGAAGGCCGCACCACTGCGGCCGTCGGAGCTGGCACCACTGCCGCCGACAGAGCTGTCGAGTCGACCTGGCCGGAGTGGGACTGCTCGGGGGTTGCAGACTGCTGCCTCGTGGCCCGCGTCGGTGGGGTGTGCGAGCACCTGGCGGGGGACGCGGAGGAGACCATCGCGCAAGGCAGCGCGGACTGGGATGCCGAGGTGGCACGTCTCTCGGGACTGATCACCGAGGCGAAGATCGAGGGCGACCAGGCCTCGGTGGACTGGCTGCTGGAGTACTGCGCCGGGGTGGAGGAGTCGCCCGAGCCGGAGAACGAGCCCACAGTGGCCGAGATCGAGGCGATGGACCGCTACACCGGCCCGCCCCCGGTCAACCCGCCCCTGGGTCAGTCCATCAGGCCAGCGGCGTGGCAGCAGATGGAACCCGACTCGTCCCTGGCGGCGCTTCTGGAGGACATCGACGTCACCCAGGTCGACCCCTACCAGGCGGTGGAGATCGTCGCGGCGTACAAGCGGATGGAGAGCTGGGCGGCCGGCATGGCGGCACTGGCCGCAGCCGCCCTCGCAGAGAAGGACGGTATGTCCACGGCGCCGCTGGTGGGTGACCCCCGCCCCGTCCGCAACGGGACCCCCGAAGAGCTCGCGATCCGCCTCGGTACCACCCGCACCCAGGGCCAGAAGCTCGTCCGGCTCGGTCGGGCGATGACCGAGACCTTCGCGCCGACCGGCGACAAGCTTCTCGCCGGGGAGATCGACGTGGCGAAGGCCGAGGCGATCGTGTCCCACCTGTGGAACGCCTCGGCGCAGGTCGCCTGGCTCGTCCAGGACGAGATCCTCGGCGACGCCCCCGGATCGACCGTGCACCAGCTCACCCGGCAGATCACGAAGACCCTCATCGCCGTCGACCCGGACGACGCCACGAACCGCCACCACCGCGCCGCCCGCGAGCGCCGGGTCACTCATCCCGCCGCGTTGCCCGACGCCATGGCGTCGGCGACCTTGACCGGCCCGGTCCACGAGCTCGCCGCGTTCGACCTCGTCCTGGACGCCGCGGCCGCGGCCGCCAAGGCGGCCGGCGACCGACGCACCCGTGACCAGCTGCGGTACGACGCCGCCATGGTCATGGCTCAGCAGGCCCTCGCCACCGGTTGGATCGGTGCACCCCCGCCCGATCAGCAGGACTCAGCGGCGAGTCGCGCCACGAGGACGACGAGTCGGACGACCGGTTGCACCGGGTGGGCCATCCCACGCATCGAGGGCGCCTTCACCTCCACGCCCCGACCCATGCGCCTGGCCCAGGCAGCCGGAGGCAGGCTCCAGATCGACGTCACCATCCCTCTGTCCCTCCTCATGCAGGATCCGGCCACGACCGCCACCGGCGACGCGACTGCCGCCACCACCAACCCGTCGGGCACGAGTGCCCCAGACGGCCCGGAGGCCGGCGCCACAGCCGGCCCTGGTGCTCCGCCCGGCGGGCAGCAACCGGCCAGCCCCGCCGATCCCGCGGCCGGGCCCCGGGGCGGTGACGACGAACCGGAACCGCTCATCTGGCCCGACCCTGCCCAGGTCGCGGAGCTGCGCGGCTACGGTCCCATCACGCCGGATGTTGCCCGCGCCCTGGCCACCGGGGGCGTCTGGCGCAGGCTCGTGACCGATCCCCTCACCGGAGGACTGCTCGACGTCGGCCGAGCCCGCTACCGTCCGCCGCCGGCACTGGCCGCGTTCATCCGGGCGCGCGACCGGACGTGTGTCTTTCCCGGCTGCACGGCGCCAGCCGCCATGTGCCAGATCGACCACACCCTGGCCTGGTCGCAGGGAGGCCGCACCGACCGAGACGACCTAGGCCCCCTGTGCGAGGGCGGTCACGTCCTCAAGACCGACGGCCTGTTCACCGTCATCCAACCCTCGCCCGGCACCTTCGAGTGGACCACACCATCGGGCCACCGCTACCGGCGCGAGATCAACGGCACCACCACCCGACTGCCCCGCGCCGGCGTCCCCGCCTACTAGGAGCAGTACCTGAACGGGCTGGTGCTCGGGCAGGACCTCAGCGGGTCAGGCGTGGCTCACGGCGTACGTCGCGGACATCGTCCGGGACTCACCCGGCGCCAGCACGACGGCGTTGTCCAGGGCGTTCGCCGTCTCCACGCAGACCATGGTGGGCCACTCCGCGTCGTCGTAGTCGGGCATGGCGGCAGCCTTGGCGGTCCACGGGTTCCAGACGACGGTGTCGGCCGAGCTCTCCTTCGACACCCTGATCGAGCGTGCCCTCGCCGGGTCGACGACCACCGCGGCCCCGCTCGAGTGGTAGACGCGGTCGGTCTCGCCCGTGAAGATCACCGGACCGTCCTGCGTCTTCAGGTCGGGACCGCCGTCCGGCGCCTTGTCCAGGTACTGAGTGCCGTCGAGGCCCTCGACGGTGACGGCCGTGACGTCCTGCACGTGGAGGTAGGTGTGCAGCGCCTCCTCGTAGGAGTACTCCTCGTCGCCGGGGTTCCGCACGGCGAGGGAGAGCGTGAGCTCGCCGCCCATGACCACCGTGTACGTCGCCTCGAACGGGTGGGCCCACTTCTCGGCACCGGCCGATCCCTCGACGTCCTCGTGGCCGAGCCGGAACGTCAGCGTCACCACGCTGTCGTCGTCGCTCGCCCCGACGAGCCGCCAGTCCGCGAGGCGGGCGAAACCGTGAGCGGGGCTCATCCCGGGCTCACGTCCCGGACCGAACCACGGGAAGCAGATCGGCACGCCGCCGCGGATGGGCTCCGTGGGCGCGAACCGTGACGCCTTGCTCATCCAGATCACCGGGTCGTGGCCCGCCGGCACCCACGACGTCACGTGGGCTCCGTGGAGATACACCTCCCCCTCGGCCAGCGGGGTGGAGATCCGGAGGGCGGGCAGCTCCCCGCTCGCCTCGACGAGGGTGACGGAGGGCGGGAGATCGACGCTGATCGCGGTGGTCATGGTTCCGACGCTAGACCCGCTCCCCCTGGCCAACCACCTGTTGCACGATCTTGTCGGAGGGCGGCAAGGGCCACCCGCCACATGCAGTGACGAGACCTCACGACGAGCAGACCCCTTGCCAGCCCGTGGAGCGTCGCGTCGGGAATGGTCGTCCTCAGAGGCCGGGACCCCGACCGAGCTGGGCGTCCTCCTCCTGCTCGTCGATGAAGGCGCTGAGGATCTCGCCGGAGAGCTTGTCGATCCGCTTTCCGATGTGCTCCTCCTCGCGGGTGGCGGTCTCCTTGCCCATGGCGCCGAGGACGGAGATCGAGGCGTCGATCTTGTCGAGCTGACGGCGCCACTCCTCGGCGTGCCTGGTCTCGCGCGCGTCGTCGGCCGAGGCGTGGAGGTAGGCGACCTGGTCCCGCAGGATGTTGACGCGGCGGCGCAGTCCCTCGGACCCGTGGCCGGACTTGCGCGCCTTCGCCATCCGGTTGACCTGCGTCTGGACGACACGGAAGACCTCGGGGTTCTCCTTCATGGCCTTGGTGAGGGTCGGTCCGAACTTGCGCACGACCTCCACCACGGTGGGCCCGGCCACCATCGCCAGCTTCATGATCCCGCTGATCTTCGCCACGGTCGTTCTCCTTCTTCTCGCACTGGCGGCCCTGCCGTCCGGCCCTGCCGTCGGGTCCCGCCGTCTCGGTCCTGCCGTCCAGCCTGCCACGGCGCAGCGCCGACCGCGCCCCGCACCCTCCCAGTCGTGCCCGTCCCAACCCGAGAACGTCGTCGCGCTCGGGCGGCCACCATGTCGACCGAGGACTCGTAGGCTCAGCTCGTCCGCACCTGCACCGAACACTGGAGCACCCGTGCCCGAGCGCGACCCCGACCAGGATCCCCGGGACCGCGCCGACGCCCGCGTGGACCGCGACACCTCCGCCGCGGCCGTGCCGATCCCTTCGGCGCTGCGTGACGTCGGCAGGACACCTGCAGGCCGGGCCTGGCTCGAGAGCCTCCCGGGACTCGTCGACGCTGCCCGCACCCGCTGGGGCCTTCAGCTCGCCACCCCCTTCTCGACGGGGCAGACCGCGTGGACCGCCCCGGCCCGGACCCGCCACGGCGAGGAGGCCGTCCTCAAAGTCGTCCTCCCGCACGAGGACGCGGCCGGTGAGGCGGAGGCGCTCGAGCTGTGGGCGGGCGTGCCGGTGGCGGCGGCGGAGCTGCTCGGCCGCGACGGTTGGACCCTGCTCCTGCGCCGATACCGGCCCGGCCACACGCTCGAGGACGACCCGCAGCTGCGTGAGGAGCGGGTCGAGGCACGCCTCGAGGTCGCCGCCACGGTCATGGGCCATCTTCACGTCGGGCCGACGGAGAACCGTCCGCCATCGATCCGGGACCTCACCTCGGTCACCCCGGACCTGGCGGATCTGCTGCGTGAGCGCGCTGGGCGCCACGCCCACGTCCTCGCCGCCGATCCCGGGCTGCTCGCCGCGGCCGCCGACCTCCTCGACGAGCTCCCGAAGGAAGCCCGTCGTACGGTGCTGCTCCACGGCGACCTCAACCCCCGCAACCTCATCGCCGACGACGACAGCGGGATGCGCCGGTGGGTGGCCATCGACCCCAAACCCTTCGTCGGCGACCCCGCCTACGACCCGTGGCCGCTGCTGGCCCAGCTGTCCGACCCGTTCCGGGAGCCCTCACCGGTGGCGGAGCTGCGCGCACGGACGCGGGTGGTCTGCGCCGTCGTCGAGATGGATCCCGACCGCGTCGCGGCCTGGGCACTGGCCCGGACCTGCGGGTCCGCCCTCTGGCGGGTGTCAGAGCGGGGAGATCGGGACGGTGCGCTGGTCGAGCTGGAGCAGGCGCGTGTCTGGTCGCGTCTCGCGGGCTGAGAGGGTGCCGGTGCGGCACACTGAGCGCGATGGCATCGATGGGTGATCGGTCGCGCAGGCTGCTGGGCCAGATGGGCCGGCAGCTCCGCCGCGCGCCGCTGCGCTACCGGCCCTCGCGCCCGTCGTCCGTCGACCAGGTGGTGGCCCAGCCGCATGTCGCGGCGGACACCCGGCCGCCGCTGACGCTCACGATGCCCGCCCGGGCCATGCGCCCGTCGACGGCGGGGAGACTGTCCGTCCGGCGGATGCCCGAGCGCGCCGCCCATGCCTCCTTCCCCGACGACGGCGTGCCGAGGTGGCTGCGCAAGTACGGCACGATCGCGTGGTTCCTCATCGGCGTGGTCATCGTCGTCGGGATGGTCGTGTTCGCGACGTCGCGGATCCAGGCGGTCTTCATCGCGGTGTTCCTGGCACTGGTCGTGACCTCCGTGCTCGACCCGGTGGTGACCTCCCTCGCCCGGCACATGCCACGACCGCTGGCGACGGTGGTGAGCCTGCTGCTGTCGTTCGCGATCGTCGCGGGGATGTTGACCTACGTCATCTCCTCGGTGGCCGGGCAGTGGGAGTCCCTCGCCACCCGCTTCAGCGACGGCATCGACACGATCCTGGAGTTCTTCGAGACCGGCCCGCTGCCGTTCCACTTCAGCCAGGCCGAGATCAACGACGCCATCAACGAGGCGATCGCCGCCGCGACGAGCTATCTCCAGGAGAACGCCACCGATCTCGTGGGTCAGGTCCTCAGCAACGCCGGCTCCGTCGCGCTGGTCTTCACCGTGCTGGCCCTGAGCCTGTTCGTCACGATCTTCTTCCTCGCCCGCGGCGAGGTGATGTGGCGCTGGTTCCTCACCCAGCTGCCCGCCCGCAACCGCGAGCGGACGAACGTCGCAGCGACCGCAGGCTGGTACACGTTCTCCGGTTACGCCCGGGGCACGATGATCGTCGCCTTCGCCGACGCGCTCATGGCGTTCACCCTGCTCACCATCGTCGGGGTGCCGCTCGCCGCGCCGCTGTCGGTGCTGGTCTTCATCGGTGCGTTCATCCCGCTCATCGGCGCGCCGATCGCCATGATCGTGGCAGCGGTCGTGGCGCTGGCCGCCGAGGGCTTCGTGGCCGCCCTCATCGTGACGATCGGCGTGGCGCTCATCGGTCAGATCGAGGGGCACATCCTCGAGCCGCTCGTCATGGGCAAGCAGGTGTCGCTGCACCCGGTGGTCGTGGCGCTCGGCGTCACGGCCGGTACCTTCCTCAGCGGCCTCCTCGGCGCGATCATCGCGATCCCGCTCATCGCCGTGACGTGGGCGGTCTACTCGGCCCTACGCTCGGTCGAGCCGCCGCTGGACGACGAGCTCGACGTATCCGTCCGGGTCTGAGAACAGTCCGTGCACGCGTCACGGCCCGAGGCGCAGCCACGCGCGCCTGAGCCGCAGCCGAGCGTAGGCGCGGCAGACGTGCCCGGTTGTCCGGTTCGACCGCCTCCGTCGTCAGACGACGCCGGGTGGCAGCTGAGAGAGGAGCCGCTCGAGACCGCCGGTCCGCAGGTAGTACACCCACGCCACGACCGCCACGAGCACCAGCAGCCCGAGCAGGGTGGCGATCCAGCCGAGGGTCCGTCCGACCGTGCCCGACCTGCCCAGGGACTCGGCCCTGTTCCCCTGCCAGATCGCCAGCGGACCGAAGATCAGCGGCAGCCAGGACATGGCCAGGATGCCGAAGGCGAGGGAGAGCTGGACGGCGGTGTCGGCCTTCCGAGTCTTCTCGGCGGAGAGTGCCGTGCCGCTGGCGGCAGGCGCATAGGCTGCGACGCCCGACTGCTGGCCGAACGTCGGCGGCTGGTAGGCCGACGGCGGCTGCGCCGGTCGGGCGCCCGGGTCGGGTTGCGCGTACGGGTTCGGCGGGGCCGCGGCCTCGCGGTTCGACTCATGCATGCGCGAGCGCTCTCTCTCGGTCCGTGGGGTTGGTGCTTGCGGTAGGAAACCACACCGTGGGGGCAGAACACGTGCGTTTGGCGCGGTGTCGGATCAGGGCGTCAAGCGTCGGTTGCGGCGCCAGGTCAGGCATCGTCGCCGGCGGCGGCGGCGTTTGCCTGGGGCGGGTCGATGTACGCCACCCCCGCCTCCAGGTCGATCCCGAACGGCGGCGCGGCCGAGCCTGGGATCTGCACCTCGTGACGGCGGCGCTCCCGTTCCTCGAGCAGGTGGCGAAGCCCTGGCTCGAAGATCATGAAGACCTCGGACACACCGTCAACCTACGCGCGGCCGCTGCTCATCGGAAGGGTGGCGGGGTGCACGGGAAGGGTCGCGGGGTGCACGGGGTGCAGGGGCGCGGGGTGCTCGAGAGGTGCTGCGGGCTCAGTGAAAGTCCCGCGAGGTCGAGGCCACCCGGAGGCTCAGCGGCTCGAGGTGGTCCGCGACGAGGTTGGTGACGCCGTCGGCACGCTCGAGGGTGCCGCGCACCACCAGCGCCGCGGAGGTCCGGGCCACCTGGCGGTAGCGGCTCCACAACCCCGCCGAGCACACCACGTTGAGCAGCCCGGTCTCGTCCTCCAGCGACAGGAACGTCACCCCGCCGGCGGTGCCCGGACGCTGGCGGTGCGTGACCACCCCGCCGACCCGCAACCGCTCCCCCGGCGTGCACCTGTCCAGCTCCCCCACGGCCAGCACCCCCTCGGCCCGCAGGTCCTCCCGGCGGAACTGGGTGGGGAAGGTGTCCACGGAGACCCCGGTGGCCCACACGTCGGCGACGGCGGTCTCCACCGGGTCCATGACCGGTAGCCCCGGGGCGTCGGCGCCGACGGCGGTCCCCGGCAGCGGCGGCTGGTACCAGCCGGACGGGGCACCGGCGGGCTGTGCAGCTCTGGGACGACCGTGTGACGCAGCACCAGGACGACCGGATCGAGCGGCCGCCGGCAGGCCGGCCTGCGTGGCACCGGGACGGCCGGACTGCGCGGCCGGACGACGTCGCGGCCTCGTGCCGTGCCGGGTGCCGTGCTCCCCGGCGAGCACTCCGGCGGCCCACAGCGCCTCACGACGCTCGAGCCCGAAGCAGCCCAGCGCCCCGGCGGTGGCCAGGGCCTCGAGCTGGGCGGCGCTGAGGTCGACCCGGCGGGCGAGGTCGGGCAGGTCGGCGAACGGGCCGCCGCGCTCGCGCTCGGCGACGATCCGCTCCGCCGTCGTCTCCCCGATGCCGCGTACGGGGGCCAGGCCGAGCCGCACCGCCAGGTGGGGGTGCGGGCGGACGAGATGGGCGACGACGGAGGTCGGCGCGGAGCCGCCGCCGACGGGGACTGACGTGGAGCCTCCGTCGGCCACGCGCTCCACCCCCGCCAGTGCCGCGGAGGCAGCGACGTCCGCCCGCAGCACCCGCACGCCGTGCCGTCGGGCGTCGGCGACCAGCGACTGCGGGGAGTAGAAGCCCATCGGCTGGGCGGCGAGCAGCGCGGCGAAGAAGGCCTCAGGGTGGTGGACCTTGAGCCAGGCGCTGGCGTAGACGAGGTAGGCGAAGGAGAAGGCGTGCGACTCGGGGAAGCCGAAGTCGGCGAAGGCCTTGAGCTTGTCGTAGATCGTCTCGGCCACCGGGCCGCTCACGCCCTTGCCGGCCATGCCCTGGAGGAGCCGGCCGTGCAGGGCCTCCATCCGTTCGGTCGAGCGCTTGGAGCCCATGGCCTTGCGGAGCTGGTCGGCCTCGGCGGGGCTGAACCCGGCGACGTCGATCGCGATCTGCATGAGCTGCTCCTGGAACAGCGGCACCCCGAGGGTCTTGGACAGCGCCGGCTCGAGGAGGGGGTGGAGGTAGGTGACCTTCTCCCGGCCCAGGCGCCGGTTGATGTAGGGGTTGACCGAGTCACCCTGGATGGGGCCGGGTCGGATGAGGGCGACCTCGACGACGATGTCGTAGAAGTTCTCCGGCCGCAGGCGCGGCAGCGTGGCCATCTGGGCGCGCGACTCGACCTGGAAGACGCCCACCGTGTCCGCCGCCTGCAGCAGGCGGTAGACCGCGGGATCCTCCTGGGGCAGGGAGTGCAGCCCGAGCGTCCCGGGCGAGGGGGACGGGGGGACCGACGCGGCGACAGCAGGCGCACCGGCGGCGCCCGACGGCGCGTCATCGGCGTCGTAGCCCGGCGCGTTGACGGCGTCGAAGGCCAGCCGCAGGGCGGTGAGCATGCCCAGGCCGAGCAGGTCGAACTTGACCAGGCCGGCGTCGGCGCAGTCGTCCTTGTCCCACTGCAGCACGGTGCGACCGGGCATGGTGGCCCACTCCACGGGGCAGACCTCGATGACCGGCCGGTCGCACAGCACCATGCCGCCGGAGTGGATGCCCAGGTGCCGGGGCAGGCGCAGCATCTGCTCGGCCACGTCGATGACCGGCTCGGGGATCCCGGCGAGGTCGTCGGCCGGTGAGGCGGCCCGCCCGTCCCGGGTGCGCATCTCGCGACCGGACTGCCCGTCGTCGGGCCGGCGCAGGCTCCCCCACCGCTCGATGGACTTCGACCACGCGTCCTGCTGCCCGACGTCGTACCCCAGGGCCCGGGCGGCGTCGCGCACCGCCGAGCGCGGCCGGTAGGAGATGACGTTGGCGACCTGCGCCGCCCGGGTGCGCCCGTAGCGCTCGTAGACGAACTGGATGACCTCCTCGCGCCGGCCGGACTCGATGTCGAGGTCGATATCGGGCGGGCCCGAGCGGCCCGGGGAGAGGAACCGCTCGAAGAGCAGCCGATGCTGGACGGCGTCGACGGCGGTGATCCCCAGCGCGAAGCACACCGCGGAGTTGGCCGCCGAGCCGCGCCCCTGGCACAGGATGTGCCGGGACCGGCAGAAGTCGACGATCTCGTGGACGATGAGGAAGTAGCCCGGGAAGTCCAGGTCGACGATGACCTCGAGCTCGTGCTCGATCATCGCGTACGCACCCGGCACGCGCTCCGCCCCCCGCGGGCCGTACCGCTCGGCGGCGCCGCGGTAGGTCAGCTCCCGCAGCCACGTGGCCTCGGTGTGCCCGGCCGGGACGGGGTGCGGGGGCAGGTTGGGGGCGACGAGCTGGAGGTCGAAGGCGCACTCGGCCGCGAGCGCGACCGACGTCGGCACCGCGCGGGGGTGACGACGGTGCCGGGCGGCCATCTCCGCCGGCGAGCGCAGGTGGGCCGGGGAGGCCGGCAGCCAGCCGTCGATCTCCTCCAGGGACGCCCGCGCCCGGGTCGCGGCCAGGACGTCGGCCAGGGGCTGGTCCGCCGGCCGAGCGGCGTGCACGCCCCCGGTCGCCACCAGCGGCAGGCGCGCCCGCTCGGCGAGCTCGGCCAGGGCGTCGGCGACGGCGGAGTCGAGCGGGGCGCCGTGGTCGGTGATCTCCACGGCGACGTTGTCGCGGCCGAACAGCGCGGCGAGGCGGTCGAGCTCGGCGCGGGCAGCACGCGCCCCCTCCGCCGTCGGCGCGCCGCCGCGGCCCGACTGCAGGGCGCGGCGCACCGCCCCCTTGCGGCACCCCGTCAGGACCAGCCACTCCCCGGCGGCGCGGGCCGCGAGGTCCTCGAGGTCGTAGTCCGCACGGCCCTTGGAGCCGGCGTTCAGGTGGGCCTCGGCGATGGCGGTGGAGAGCCGGGCGTACCCCTCCGGCCCGCGGGCGAGGACGAGGAGGTGGGTGCCGTCGGGGTCGGGCCGGCCCGACAGGCCCGGGACCCCACCGGGACCCTCGTGGGCGCCGGCGCGCCCGGTGGTGCCCAGGCCGAGCTCGGCGCCGAGGACGGTGGGCAGGCCCAGCCCGCGGGCGGCCTCGGCGAGGCGGACGACGCCGTAGAGCCCGTCGTGGTCGGTGAGTGCCAGGCCGGACAGGCCCAGCCGGGCGGCCTCCGCAGCCAGCTCCTCGGGCGCGCTGGCCCCGTCGAGGAAGCTGAAGGCCGAGTGCGCGTGCAGCTCGGCGTAGGCGTCGACCATCACACCATCCTATCGAACAATCGTTCGACAGAACATGACTGGGCGGGCTCCCCACCCTTGCCGCAACCACCCTCCCGCACCTTCCCCCAGCCCCGGGGTGCGCGCCTCCGACCTCCTTCCATCGGCGCGGCGGCCACGGCGGGTACCGTTGTTCTTCCACCGGTCACCGTCGGTTCACCGACCAGCCACCATCTGTTCCCCCGTCGCTCCTCCCACCGCCCCACCCGGGACCGGTCCGCGGGGCAGCCCGGCACCACGAAACGGCAGGCATGTTCCTCAAGACCGAGCGGGCCGCGCGACGGCCCGGCCGCCGATCGACGGCCCGACGCCTGGGCCTGGCGGCGCTCCAGCTCGCCCTGACGATCGTCGTCGCCGTCGTCATCACGATCGGCCTCGAGACCGTCCACGCCCTCAACGACCCGTGGGTGCCGACGGCCGAGCGACTCACCGGCCTGCCGACCAACCTCGTCCTGCTCGGGACCTTCCTGGTCTGGTCCTTCGTCGTCCTGCTCTTCTCCCTCACCGGCCGGCTCTGGGCGGCGGCGGGCATCGCGCTGGCGATGGCGACCGTCATCGCCTTCGCCGACTACCAGAAGATGCTCCAGCGCACCGAGCCGGTCTACCCCTCCGACACCATCTACCTCCTCCAGCCGGGGTTCCTCGTCGAGACGGTCGGTCCGACGGTCGCGGCGGCGCTCGCGCTCGCCGCGGTCGCCCTGCCGGTCCTCGCCTGGGCGCTCGTGCGCCTGGTGCGGCGCCGTCGCCCCCGCCCCGAGCCCCTCCTCGCCCGGCGACCGGCGTACGCGCTGCGCGCCGTGGCCGGCGTCCTCTCGACGCTCGTGCTCGTCTCCGCGGCCGGGTTCAACCAGCCCGGCAACCCGGTCCGGGAGATCTACGAGGACGCCGGGACCACGTGGGCGCCGTGGAACCAGACCGAGAACTACGCCCGCAACGGCTTCGTCACCGGCACCCTCTACAACGTCCCCGCGCCGGCCATGGAGCGCCCCGAGGGCTACGACGCCGCCCGGATGACCGAGATCGCCGAGAAGTACCGGGCGATCGCCGCCCGGACCAACACCACCCGCGACCCGGCAGCCCTGGCCGAGACCAACGTCGTCATCGTCCTCGCCGAGACCTTCACCGACCCCCTCAACCTCGACGGGGTCGAGGTCGGGCTGGACCCCCTGCCCTACACCCGCTCGCTCATGGCGTCGACGACGTCGGGGACGATGCTCAGCTCCGGCTTCGGCGGTGGGACGGCGAACGTGGAGTTCGAGGTCCTCACCGGCATGGCGCTGCACAACTTCCAGGCGCAGGTGCACACGCCGTTCCAGGCGCTCGTGCCCCACCGGTCGGAGTTCCCCTCGTTCCTGTGGAGCCTCGGCGCGCCGGACCGGGCCACCCTCGCGATCCACCCCTACCTGGCGAGCTTCTACCGGCGCGACGACGCCTACCCGGTCCTGGGCTTCGAGCGGGCGGAGTTCCGCGACGACATGACCCACACCGACACCATCGACCGCGACCCGCACGTCTCGGACGCGGCGACGTTCACCGAGCTCCTCGACGAGCTCCGCGCGTCGGAGGAGCCGCTCCTGGCCAACGTCGTGACGATGCAGAACCACGGGCCGCTGTCGGGGAAGTACGACGACCCGGTCGACGTCGTCGGCCCCATCGACGACGCCCGGACCGAGCGGCTGGGGAACTACGTGCGGGGCCTGGCCCACTCCGACGACGCGCTGGCCGGCCTCGTCGCCGACCTCGAGGCGCTGGACGAGCGCACGGTCGTGCTGCTCTACGGCGACCACCTGCCCTCGTCCTGGCCCGAGGCTGTCCTCGACCTCAACGACGAGCGGACCCGGTACGAGACACCGTGGTTCGTCTGGGCCAACTTCCCCACCGAGAAGGTCGAGACCCCGCCGGTGCTCGGGCCGAACTTCCTCGTCAACCAGATGCTCGCCACCGTCGGCGCCCCGGTGACGCCGTACAACGCCCTCCTCGACGAGCTCTCGCGGGAGGTCCCGGCGATGGAGCGGACGATGATGCTCGACCCGCAGGGCGAGGAGATCACCGAGGCGGACCTCTCCGCGCGCGGCCAGGAGCTCCTCGAGGACTACCGCCTCGTGCAGTACGACATGGTCGTCGGCGAGGGCCACGTGGCCCGGGAGATGCTCGAGGTGCCCGCGGGCGGCTGACGCCACTCCGGCGTGCCGACGGACGGTGAGTCGCTCGGCCTACTGCGCCCCGGAGATCAGCGCCCCGCGGACGAGCCCGAGCAGCTCCTCGTCGGACAGGCCCAGGGCCCGGGCGCGGACCACCACGCGTCGGATGTCGTCGTGGAGGCCGTCGTCGCCACGCCCCGCCCCCTCGGCCACGACCGTGCCGGTGCGGCGACGGGAGTGCACCGCCCCGACGGCCTCGAGCTCGCGGTAGGCCCGCGTCACCGTCCCGACGGCGACGCCGAGGTCGGCCGCGAGGTCGCGCACGGTCGGCAGCCGGGTCCCCGGTGCGAGGGCGCCGGCGGCGATGAGGGAGGCGAGCTGGGCGCGGATCTGCTCGTACGGGGGGACGCCGCCGCCGAGGTCGACCCGGACGCGCACGCTCACGGTCGCACCGGGCGGACGGTCCCCACCACGGCGACGACAGCGACGACGGCGGCGACGACCACGGCGGCCCAGGCGGCGACGGGCAGGTCGACGCGTGCGGCCGCCCCGCCGGCGACGAGCAGGAGCCCGACGATGGTGACGGCGAGGGCGAGCTGGACCCCCTGAGCCACGCGCGTGGCGGACAGGGCCCGCACGCGCAGGTCCTCCTCGGGGGCGACCTCGGCGACGGCCGGCCGGCGCGTGATGAGGTGGCGCACCCACAGGTGGAGCAGGACGAGGGCGACCATGCCCACGAGCACCGGCACGCCGTACGGCCAGCCGGGGAACGGGCCGGCGGCGGTGCTGGAGATGAGCTGCCCGGCCGCGTCGTGGGTCGAGGTGCCCACCGACCGACCGTCGGGCTGCGCCGTCAGGCCGGCGACGACGACCACCACCGTCCCGAGCACCAGCCAGGCCGGGACGAGGCGTGCGGCGAAGGGCCGCACGGGCGCCAGCGGCGGGCGCCGGACGAGGAAGGCCTCGCGCCGGTCGCCCTGCGGCCGGGGCCAGGTCAGCTCACCCAGGGCGAGGGTGAGGACGAAGACCGCGCCGGCCAGGACCGGGCCCAGCGCGGCGAGCAGCCCCGGGGTGGCGGTGGCCGAGACGAGAGTGGTCGGCAGGACGGTCGCGGCCACGAGCGCGGCCACGACGCCCACGGCAGCGGCGACGAGGGAGAGCGTGTCGACGCGGCGCACCGCCCGACGCCACGCGGGCACGGGCGGTGCGGTGGTGGCTCCCCGTCCGGCGACGACGGCCACGGCCATGGCGAGGGCCGCGAGGGCCGCCACGAGCAGGGCGGCGAGTACGAGGACGACGAGGAGCACGACGACGGACACGGGGCCTCCCAAAGCCAATGAGTCAATGTGCTGACACATTGGCATAAGACGGTACATCCCGTCAACGGGCTCGGTGCGCGGTCACGGTGCTCGCCCTCAGTCGTAGACCCCCTCGACCCGCCACCGTTCGTCCTCGACGGCGAGCAGAAGGGCGGGCGAGTCGTCGGTGACGACCTGGAGGTAGACCCGCGGCCGGCCACCGGCCCACCACCGCTCGCGCACCGGCCACGGACCCGCCCAGGCCCGGACCCGGTACCGACCCGGGTCCACGGCGGGCGGCGGTCGTCCGGCGGGCGGCGGCGGGACGACGACCCGCGCGGGCGGGCCGCTGACGCTCCCCCGCTCGTCGACGGCGACGTCGGCGCCGGCGTCGTCGAGCAGGCGCACCTCGACCGGCTCCCCCGGCACGGTGGCGGGCCAGGGCTCGGGCACCTGACCCGGCCACGGGGCGTCGGTGCGACGCAGCGGGGCGGGGTCGTCCCCCCAGGCCACCAGCCGGGCGGCCGAGCGGGGGTCGCGCCCGCCCTGGAGGACGGGGACGAGGACCCCCTCGGCGCCGAGCAGGCCCTGGACGCGCAGGGCGGCCCGGGCGGCCTGGACCTGCCCGCGCGAGGAGCGCCCCCACAGCCCGTCCTGCACGGCACCGGCCGGGCTGACCTCCTGGGCGGTGAGGTCCAGGTGGGTCAGGGGCGCGGACGGCGGCCGGCCCGAGCGACCCGCGAGCCAGCCCTCCAGCTGCCAGCGGACCCGGTCGGTCAGCTCGGCAGCGGTGGGCGACCCGTCGATGCTCCAGGTGCGCACGAGCTCGGCACCGTCCTCGGTGCGTGCCCGGACCTCCAGCCGCGCACAGACCACCCCGCGGCGCAGGAGCCGCTCGGCGAGCTGCTCGGCGAGCGACCGGGCGGCGAACGCGGCGACGTCGGAGCGGGCGGCCGGCGGGTCGAGCTCGGTGGCGGCGACGACGTCGTCCTCCACCCGCCGGGAGACCGGCGGACGAGCGTCCTCGCCCCGGGCGAGGCGGTGGGCAGCCAGTCCCCGGGTGCCGAAGCGGGCGGCGACGTCACCGGCCCCCAGGGACGCGAAGGCGCCCAGGGTGCGCAGCCCGAGCCGGCGCAGGAGGTCGACGAGCTCGTCGGTCTCGGCCACGGCCTGGCGGGTGCCGGCGGCGTGGACGAGGACCCCGACGTCCTGACCGGAGAGGAAGGCGGCGGTCGTCTCCCGGCCGGCGGGAACCAGGACGCCGGCGCGGGCGGCGAGGGTGGCGGCCAGCAGCCCGTCGCCGATGCCGACCTGGCACTCGGCCCCGGTCTCGGCGGCCACCGTGCCCACGAGGAGCTCGGCGAGGGCGTCCTCGGAGCCGACGTGACGCACGGGTCCGCGGGCGAGGAAGACGACCATCCCCGGCCGGGCGACCTCGACGTCGGCGACGACGGTCTCCACCGCCTGGACGAGGGGCTCGAAGGCGCGGGCGTCGCGGACGGGGTCGGCGGGCAGCAGCTCGAGCTCGGGGCACAGCTGCTGGGCGCTGCGGCGTCGCATGCCCGCCCGCACCCCGGCCCGGCGGGCGGACGCGGAGGCGACGAGGACGCCGCGCCCGTCGTGGACGGCGACGGGCACCTGAGGGTCGACCAGCCCCTCGGCGACCGCGGCGGCCACGGGCCAGTCCGGCACCCACAGCACCACCCGGCGCGCCGCGGTGGTGGCGGGGCGCGCGGCGGTGGCGGGGCGCGCGGTGGTGGGCACCTCACACCGCCCGCAGGAGCGGCACGTCGAGCGGCCCGCCGGCGCCCACCGACCCGGCGCCGACCGGCCTCGCGGGACCCAGCGGCTCGCCCGCGGGTGGCCGGACCCCCTCGGGGCCGACCCGCACCCGGACCTCCCCCGGGCGGGCGGCTCCTGCACGCCCGGCGGCGCGCACGGTGAGCTCCTGCTCCACCAGGCGACCCCACCCCTGACCCAGGCCCTGCCAGGCCGGCCGGGTCGCCTGCAGGACGACGTGGGCGCCGGGCCACGGGTGGGTGCTGAGCAGCACCGCGCCGCGGGTCCGGATCCTGGCGGCGACGAGCCTGCGGTCCCGGTCGGTCAGGGCCGGGCTGCGCCCGACGACGAGGACGTCGAAGCCGTCCACCAGCGCACCGACCACCGAGACGGCGTCAGGACCGGGAGCCGGGACCGCCGCGACGCGGTCGAGGTCGAGCCCCGCCCCGGCCGCGGCCCGCCACCCCACGTGGGGCAGGGCCGCGAGCGCGCACCACGCCCCCTCCCGGCTCGCGGCGGCCGCGAGAGCGAGGACGAGAGAGGTGGAGCCGGCCACCTGGACGACGCTGCCGCGGGAGAGGACACCGCCGGGGAAGAGGGGGGCGAGGGCGCCGGGCACGGGGAACGTTCCCCCGACGTGCCCCACGGCCCGGTCGGAGGTGTCCGGCAGGACAGGTGCGGGTCCGGACGACGAGACCCCGACCCCACGTCCTGACGGGGCACCGTCTGCCCGTCCCGCCGCTGCACCGGCGGCCGGCTGCGGCGAGACACCAACCGACCCGTCGAGGGACGAGGCAGCTGCCGGACCCGTCAGAGCATCAGGGGATGCGGCCGATGCGGCTGACACGGCTCCCAACCGGGTACGCAGACCAGCAGCTGCCTCCGCACGGCCAAGGGCCTCCCGCGCCCGGGCCAGACGGGCAGCGGGGTCGTCGTCGAGGTCCGGGGCACCGGCACGGCCGGGGAGGGTGGCGAGCGTCGTCGTCGCCATGGCCATCCCCTCCCCATCCGGCAAATCGAACGTGCGTTCGATACGTCAAGTCTTGGTCGGGGAGGGCTGGTTGTCAACCGGCTCGGCATGTCTCCCCGCGGCGCTCGCACCCGCGCCGGAAGTCTTCACGCCACCACCGACATCGATGGTCGCGAGCCCTCCCAACCGGACGAGGTTGCGCAGATGGTCGCGATCCACGACCAGATGAGCGACTCGGTGCGTCCACCCGTGGCACCGTCGGTTCACCACCGGACGAGGTTGCTCAGATGGTCGCGGTCCACAACCAGACGAGCAGACTCGTCGTGGTCCTGGTGCACATCAGACAGACACAAGCCAGGCTGATCCGGCCCGGCGGGACCAGCAGATCGCCCAGCCGGATCAGCCCAGGAGGAAGAAGACCAGGACCGCGAGCGCGAGGAGCGCCGAGGCCACCAGCCACGGGAGCACGCGCGACCGGGAGGAGTCCAGCTCCACACGGTCCGCCGTCGCCGGGGGCGGGAGTGACGAGCCGCCCTCGGGCACGTCCACCCGGTCGCGGGGCGAGGGCGGCGGAAGGTCGGTCACGACAGCTCACCCACGCCGCGGGGGTACGGGCCGGGCACGCCCTCGGCCGACCAGGCGCGCGCCGCCCCCTCGTTGTACGGCTGGTACTGCCGGACCGCGTCCGGCTGCTGCGCCGGGACCGGCTCCGGGTGCCGGCGGTGCTCGGCGGCCAGCTCGACCTCCTGCACGCGCAGCGCGTGGTACTGGTCCGTGATCGCCACCCCGAACGGCTCGCCGTGCTTGGCGACGGCGTCCCGCGCCCGCAGCAGTCGGGTCAGGGCCCCGTCGATCGACCCGACCGTCGCCGTGCGCAGGGCGTTCTCCGCCTCGGCGTTGTACGCCCGCAGGCCGAGCTGGGTGATCTCCTCGACGATCTGGCGGCCCTTGCTCGCGGAGTGCCCGACCTTGAACGAGCTCGTCGCGGTGATGGCGCCGCCGTCGCGCAGCATCTCGACGATGGCCTTGCGCAGCGTCGCCAGGCGGGCGGTGAGGCGGGCCGAGTCCTCGGCCGGGTGGTGGTAGTCGTACAGGCCGGTCTCCTGAAGCCGGACCCGCTCGCCGAGGTCCACCAGCGCCTCGCGGGACGTCGCGATCTGCTCCTCGAGTCCGGCGAGCTCGGCGCGGCGCGCCTCAACCTCGGCGCCCAGCCGCTCGCTCCGGTCGGCCAGCTGGGCCAGCTCCGCCTCGCGTGCCCCGACGAGCCGCCGGCTCTCCTCCTCCAGGCGGGCGATCTCGTCCTCACGGTCGTGGACCAGCCGGGCAGCCTCCTCGGCCGAGCGAGTCAGCTCGGCCAGCTCGGCCTGCCGCTGCGTCAGCTCGTGGGCTGCTGCGGCCTCCTGCTCCTGAACCCGGGCCACCCGTGCGGCGAGCTCCTCGCCGACGGCAGCCTCCCGGGCGACGAGCTCGGCCCGGCGTGCGTCGAGGTCGGCACGTCCGGCCGCGATCTCCTCCGCGGCGGCGCTCTCGCGCCCGGCGAGCTCGGACTCCCGCGCGGCGACGGCTGCCGCGGCGGCCGCCTCCCGGTCGGCGAGCTCGGTCAGGTGCGCACGTGCCTCCTCCTCGAGGCCGGTACGTCGGCGCCGCTCCTCCGCGTCCAGCGCTCCGCGACGGCGCTCCTCCTCCTCGTCGAGCGCCGAGAGCCGGGTCCGCTCCTCCTCGGCCAGCGCGGCGCGCCCGCTCTGGATCTGCCGGTCGAGCTCGGCCCGGCCCGTCTCGATCTCTCGAGCCAGCTCGGCCCGGCTGCGCTGCTCCTCCTGTGCCAGGGCCGCCCGCCGCGTGTCGAGCTCGTGGGCGAGCTCGGCCCGGGAGAGGTCGGCCGCGCGTGCGGCCTCGGCCTCGATCGCGGCCATCTCGGCGCGGCCGGCCTCGAGCTCGGCGCGCTGGCGCTCGAGCTCGGCGCGCCCGGCCGCGATCTCCTCCTGCTGCGCCGCGAGCCGTGCCTGCCGAGTCTTCAGCTCACCCTTGCTCGCCGCGAGCTGGTCCCGGCCCTGGTCGAGCCCGGTCCGGACCGCCGACAGCTCCTCCTCGGCCTCGGCGAGCTCGGCGCGAACCCGTTCGGCCTCGGCCCGCGCCTCGGACCGGATCCTGTCCGCATCAGCCCGGGCCTCCTCGCGCAGCCGCTCGGCCTCGGCCCGCGCATCCTCGCGCAGCCGCTCGGGGTCCGGATCGGCGTGGACGACGGTGGCAGGGGCCTCGGCGGCAGATGCGGCGGCACGACCTGCGCGGAGGGAGCGGCGCGCGGCGCGGGTCGCGGGCAGGCGCTCGTCGGTCCACGAGTACCCGTCCCACCGTCGCAGGAACGCGGCGTCCTCGGGGTCGGGGTACCAGCCGGCCGGAGCGGCTCCGTGGTCGACGTCAGCCACCGTTGTCCTCCCAGGTCCCAGGGTGTCGGGCACACGCTACTGCCTGGACACGCCCGCCGTCCGGCGCCTGCCGCACCGATCGTGCCCTCTTCGCGCGGTCGTCGCGCGGTCGTCGCGCGGTCCGGCCCGTGCAGGCCGTAGGTTGTGACCGACGCCGTCGCCGACTCCCGGAGGATGAAGTGGACCTCGACCGCCCCCTCGCCCAGGACCCCTACGACAAGCTTCCTGCGGTGCCGTCCTTCACGGTCACCTCCACCGACCTCGTGCACGGCGAGCCGATGGCGGACCTCCACGCCGCGGGCGGCGGCAACGTCTCCCCGCAGCTGGCGTGGTCCGGCTTCCCGGCGGAGACCCGCGGCTTCGTCGTCACCTGCTTCGACCCCGACGCCCCCACACCGTCGGGCTACTGGCACTGGACCGTGCTCGACCTCGACACCGACACCACCGAGCTCGAGCAGGGTGCCGGCGAGTCCGACCTCATGCTGCCCGGGGCCGCCTTCCACCTGCGTAACGACGACGGCGACCACACGTACACGGGCGCCGCGCCGCCCGCCGGGGACCGCGAGCACCGCTACTACTTCGTCGTCCACGCCCTCGACACCGAGACGATGGAGCTGGAGGAGGACGACTCGCCGGCGAAGGTCGCGGTCCGAACCGTCTTCCACACCCTCGCCCGGGGCATCCTCGTGGCGACCTACCAGCGGTGAGCACGGACGTCCCGCCGCCTGGCGACAGCACGGCGGCCCGGACCTCGCCGGAGACCTCCCTCGCCGCGGGCGAGGCGCTCTCGCCCGGGCACGCACCCGAGCCCACGGCTGTCCTCGGCGAGGAGTCGGTCGCCTTCGGCACCCTCCTGTGGGTGCCGGCCCTCGACAGGCCGGACCTCCTCGCCGAGCCGGTCCGCGCGGCGCTGGCCGCCCGCGCGGCGATCGAGCCGGACGCCGTCGCCGAGGTCCGCGTCGCGGAGATCGACCCCGACCTCGCCGACACCCTGGCGATGACCGAGGCGTACCGCCTCCCGCTGGGCGCCTCGGCCAACTGCGTCCTCGTCGCGGGCCGACGCGACGGCGAGGAGCGGGTCGCAGCGTGCGTCGTGCGGGCGAGCACGCGCGCCGACGTCAACTCCACCGTCCGCCGCATGCTCGACGTGCGCAAGGCCTCGTTCTGGCCGACCGAGCGCGCCGTCGAGGCCTCGGGGATGGAGTACGGGGCGATCACCCCGATCGGGGTGCCGCCGTCGTGGCGGCTACTGGTGGACGCGCGGGTCGCCGTCGGCCCGGCGATCGTGGGCTCGGGCGTCCGCGGCTCGAAGCTCCTCCTGCCCGGTGAGGTCCTCGTGGGCTTCCCCGGCGTCGAGGTGGTCGAGGGCCTCGGGGTCCCCACGACCTGATGCTCACCACCGTCGCGGTGCGCGGGTACCGGTCGCTGCGCGACGTGGTGCTGCCGCTGGGTCCGCTCACCGTGGTCACCGGCGCCAACGGCTCGGGCAAGTCCAACCTCTACCGCGCGCTGCACCTCCTGGCGGCCACCGCGCGGGAGGGTGCCCCGGCGGCCCTGGCTCGCGAGGGTGGTCTCGCCTCCGCGCTGTGGGCGGGTCCGGAGCAGGGCGGGGGCACCGAGGGGACCGTCCGGCGCGGGCCGGTGCGGGTGGCGCTCGGCGTAGCCGGGGACGACACCGGCTACGCCGTCGAGCTCGGCCTGCCGCAGGCCGACCAGCGCAGCGCGTTCGCCCGCGACCCGGAGGTCAAGGAGGAGACGGTGTGGGGCGGCGCGATCGCCCGGCCCGCCACGGTGCTCACCGAGCGTCGCGGGCCGCTGGTGCGCACCCGGGACGAGACCGGCTGGGCCACGCTCACGACCACCGCGCGACCGCACGAGTCGATGCTCGACGTCGTCGCGGACCCCCGCCGCTCCCCCGAGCTGGTGACGCTGCGCGAGGAGCTGCGCTCCTGGCGCCTCTACGACCACCTGCGCACCGACGCCGGCGCCCCGGCCCGGATGCCGCAGCCGGGCTCACGGACCTCGGCGCTCGCCCCCGACGGCGCCGACCTCGCCGCGGCCCTGGCCACGATCGACGAGATGGGCGGGCGCCGGGACCTCACCGCAGCGCTCGACGACGCCTTCGGCTCCCGGCTCGAGATCGCCGTCCGGGAGGGCACCTTCGAGGTTCTCCTGCACCAACCGGGCCTCCTGCGACCGCTGCGGGCCGCGGAGCTCTCCGACGGCACGCTGCGCTTCCTCATGGTCACCGCGGCCCTGCTCACCCCACGCCCGCCCCAGCTCGTCGTCCTCAACGAGCCGGAGCAGTCGATGCACCCCTCGCTGCTGCCGGCGCTGGCTAGGACCATCGCCCGGGCGGCCCGGTCGACCCAGGTGGTGGTGGTCACCCACTCCGCCGACCTGGCCGGTGCGGTGGCGGAGGAGGGCGAGGAGCCGCTCACCGTGGAGCTGGCGAAGACGGCGGGCGAGACGGTCGTCGTCGGCCAGGACGGTCCGCTGGACCGGCCCGCCTGGCGCTGGCCCTGAGGGCGGCGCCGCGACGTGAGCGGTGGGGCGACGTGAGCCGTGCGTCAACCTGAGCGGTGCGTCAACCTGAGCGGTGCGTCGACCTGAGCGGTGCGGCCGCGGTGGGACGATGACGCGCGTGTTCCACGTCGTCTTCTACGAGCCCCGCATCCCGCCCAACACCGGCAACGCGATCCGGATGGTCGCCTGCACGGGCGCGACCCTCCACCTCGTCGAGCCGCTCGGCTTCGACCTCTCCGACGCCCAGCTCCGACGCGCGGGCCTGGACTACCACGACATGGCCCGCGTCGTCGTCCACCCGGGCCTCGACGCCGCGCTGGCTGCGGTCGCCCCGGGGCGGGTGCTCGCCTTCACGGGCTCAGCGACGCGCAGCTTCGCCGACGTCGCCTACGAGCCGGGCGACGCCCTCCTCTTCGGCCCCGAGCCGACCGGCCTGCCGCCGGAGGTGCTGGCCGACCCACGGGTGAGCGGCCGGCTGCGCATCCCGATGCTGCCGGGCGTGCGCTCCCTCAACCTGTCCAACTCCGCGGCCATCGCCGTCTACGAGGCGTGGCGCCAGCACGGGTATCCCGGCGGCGTCTGAGGTCCCGGGCGGACCGGCGGCCCGACCGACGTCGGCGAACAGCGGCGGTCAGATCCGGGGCAGCCCGTCCGCTCAGCCGACCTCGGCGAACCGGCGGCGGCTGCGCTCGCGCGCCTTCTCGGCCTCGACCTCGCGGTCCTTCGGCGGGGCGGTGGTGACGAGGTCGCCGAGGAGGTCACGCGTGGCGGCGACGACCCGCTCCACCGCCAGGTCGAACGCGGCCGCGTTGGCCTGCGAGGGCTTGTTCATGCCGGCGACCTTGCGCACGTACTGCAGGGCGGCGGCGCGGACCTCGTCCTCGGTGGCCGGCGGCGCGAAGTTGTGGAGGGTGTGGATGTTGCGGCACATGGGATCCAGCGTGCCACCGAGCGGAGCCGGGGAGAAGACCTGGCTAGCGGCTGACGAGGGGACGGCGCGCCGACGAGCGGGACGCGGCAGACGGCAGCACCGGCTCGCTCAACCCGCGGGCGGTCCCGCGAACCGGTCCGTCGCGGCGACGATCGCCTCCGCGGTCGTCCCGTGCCCGGCCCCCTCGACCAGCACGAGCTCGCTGCCGGGCCAGGCACGGTGCAGCGCCCAGGCGACGTCCGGCGGGCTGGAGATGTCCAGTCGGCCGGTCACGATCACCCCGGGGATCCCGGCAAGGCGCGTCATGCCGCGCACCAGCGCGCCGTCGTCGAGGAAGGCGGCGTGGGCGAAGTAGTGCGTCACGAGCCGGGCGAACCCGAGCCGGAACCGCGGGTCGGCAAAGCGCGGGTTGGGCCGGTGGGCCGGGTGGGTCGCGGGGTGGGTCTCCTCCCAGTCGCACCACTGCCGGGCGGCGCGCTCGCGCACGGCCGGGTCGGGGTCGTGCAGGAGCTTGCCGTAGGCGGCCGCGAGGCCAGAGCCGTCGGGCGCCACGCCGGGCACGGCACCGTCGCGGAAGGTCTGCCACTCCTCGGGGAAGATCCGGCCCATGTCGCGGGTGAGCCACTCGACCTCACGGTGGGTGGTCGTCACCGGGGAGACGAGGACGAGGGCGTCGACCCGGTCCGGGTGGTCCTGCGCGTACGCGAGCGCCAGCGTGGTCCCCCACGAGACACCGGTGACCACCCACGTACCGATGCCCAGGTGCTCGCGGAGCCGCTCGAGGTCGGCGACGAGGTGGGCGGTGGTGTTGGTGGAGAGGTCCGCGACGTCGTCGCCCGCGCTGGGGGTGGAGCGGCCCGCGCCGCGCTGGTCGAGCAGGACGATCCGGTACCCCTGCGGGTCGAACCAGCTCCGCAGGCCCGGCGTACAGCCGGACCCGGGGCCGCCGTGGAGCATGACGACGGGCCGGCCGGCGGGGTTGCCGCACGTCTCCCAGAAGATCTCGTGGCCGTCGCCGACGGCGAGCATGCCGGCGTCATCGGGCTCGGTCGCGGGGTACATGCCGTCATCCTGCCCGGGCGGGAGCGCCGGTCGCTACGGTGGACGTGCCGGCGGTGCGCCGGCAGGAGGGAGGCCCGGTGAGCCCGCTCCCGCGCGCCCTCGCCCGCGCCAACCGGCACCTGCTCAACAAGGTGATGGCCCGCCTGGCGCCGCACCTGCCGGGCTTCGCCCTCCTCACCCACGTGGGCCGGACCTCGGGGCGCGCGTACACGATCCCGGTGAACGTCTTCCGCGACGACGACGGCGCCTACCGCTTCGCCCTCACCTACGGCCGGGACGCCCAGTGGGTGCGCAACGTCCTCGCCGCCGGCGGGTGCACGGTCAGCGTTCGGGGACGGCGGGCCACCCTCGTGCGCCCCCGGCTCGAGCACGACCCGGACCGGGCGTGGGCCCCACCACTCGTGCGGGTGGTCCTCGGGGTCGTCGACGTGCCCGACTGCCTGGTGCTGGAGGAGAAGCTGGTCCTCCAGGAGCGCTGAGACCGGGAGGGGTGCTGCGGACGCCGCACGCCGCACATCAAGGCGCACGCCGTGGGCGGAACGTCCGCTGCCGGCCGCGAAGCCGCGCCGCCGGGGTGAGTCGGCCGCTGGTGGCCACAGGACAGTCGGCCGGTGCGCACGCCGTCGTCGAGTTGGGGGTTGTTGCAGTGCGGATGGCGTCGCGACGACAACAACATCCGACTCGACGCATGCAGCCGCTGACACGCCGGGACGGTGGACACCGGCACACATCTGTGGGCGTAGGCTCTCGGCGCGGTCTTCCTCAGCCGCGGGTGGCCCAGAACGCCACGGCCGAGGCTGCGGCGACGTTGAGCGAGTCCACCCCGCCCGCCATGGGGATCCGCACGACGACGTCGGCGGCCGCGACGGTCCCGCGGGCGAGCCCGTCGCCCTCGGTGCCGAGCACGAGGGCCACCTTCGAGCCCGCTGCGGTCACCGCCGGCGAGGCGGCGAAGTCGTCCAGGCTCACCGCGTCCTCGGACAGCGCCAGCGCGGCGACGGTGAACCCGGCCCCCTGGAGGTCCGCGACCCCGCCCGGCCACGAGTCCAGCCTCGTCCACGGCACCTGGAAGACGGTGCCCATGGAGACCCGGACGGACCGGCGGTAGAGCGGGTCGGCGCAGCGGGGGGTGACGAGGACGGCGTCGACGCCCAGTGCGGCGGCCGAGCGGAACATGGCGCCGACGTTGGTGTGGTCGACGATGTCCTCCAGGACCGCCACCCGCCGGGCACCGGCACCACCGCGCGCCCCGGCGAGGACCTCGGCGACCGGCGCGAGCGGCGGCCGGTGCATCGCGGCGAGCGCCCCGCGGTGGAGGTGGAAGCCGGTGATGGCGCGGAGCACCGGCTCCTCCGCGACGAACACCGGCGCGACGTCGGAGCCGTCGTCGGTGGTGCCGTCGGAAGCGTCGCCGGTGGTGCCGTCGGCGTCGTCGGGACCCGCTGGCGCGTAGGCGTCGTCGGTCCCGGTGGCAGCCGCGACGACCGGCGCCATGGACTCCAGCCACTTCTCCGCCATGAGGAAGGAGCGCGGACGGTGCCCTGCCTCGACGGCCCGGCGGATGACGTTGGAGCTCTCGGCGATGTAGAGCCCCTTGGCGGGCTCGTGCTTGGAGCGCAGGGCGACGTCGGTCAGGCCGGTGTAGTCACCCAGGCGCGGGTCGGCCGGGTCGGTGATGCGGATGAGGGGCACGGGCCGGCTACTCCTCGACCACGGCGGCAGCGAACTGCGAGGAGTACAGGTCGGCGTACGCCCCGCCGGCGGCGAGGAGCTCGTCGTGGGTGCCCTGCTCGACGATCGAGCCGTGCTCCATGACGAGGATCCGGTCGGCGTCGCGGATGGTGGAGAGCCGGTGGGCGATGACGAAGCTCGTGCGGCCCTTGCGCAGCTCCCCCATGGCGTGCTGGACGAGCACCTCGGTGCGGGTGTCGACCGAGGAGGTCGCCTCGTCGAGGATGAGGATCTGCGGGTCGGAGAGGAACGCCCGGGCGATGGTGATGAGCTGCTTCTCACCGGCGGAGATCGCACCGCCCTCGTCGTCGACGACGGTGTCGTAGCCCTCGGCGAGGGAGTGGACGAACCGCTCGACGCCGGTGGCCCGCGCCGCGTCGCGGACCTCCTCGTCGCTGGCGCCGGAGCGCCCGTAGGCGATGTTCTCGGCGATGGTGCCCTTGAACAGCCAGGTGTCCTGGAGCACCATGCCCACCTGCTTGCGCACGTCGTGCCGGCTCATCTGCCGGGTGTCGACGCCGTCGAGGAGGATGCGGCCGGCGTCGATGTCGTAGAAGCGCATGATGAGGTTGACCAGGGTGGTCTTGCCGGCCCCGGTGGGCCCGACGATCGCGACGGTCTGGCCCGGCTCGACGACGAGGTCCAGGTGCTCGATGAGCGGGGTGTCGGCCTCGTAGCGGAAGCTGACGTCGTCGAAGAGGACCCGGCCGCGCACCTGCTCGGACGTGCGCGGGGCGGCCGGGTCGGCGCTCTCCTCGGGGGCGTCGAGCAGCTCGAAGATCCGCTCGGCGGAGGCTACCCCGGACTGCACGAGGTTGGCCATCGAGGCCAGCTGGGCGAGCGGCTGGGTGAACTGGCGGGAGTACTGGATGAACGCCTGGACCTCCCCCAGGGTGATCGCCCCGGACGCCACGCGCAGGCCGCCGACGACCGCGACGAGGACGTAGTTGAGGTTCGACACGAACCCCATCGCCGGCATGATCGTCCCGGAGATGAACTGCGCGCGGAAGCTGGCGCGGTAGAGCCGGTCGTTCTCGGCGTCGAACGTCCGCGCGAACGAGTCGCCGGCGTTGAACGCCGTGACGACCTCGTGCCCGGTGAAGGCCTGCTCGACCTGCCCGCCGAGGTCGCCGGTGGACTTCCACTGGGCGACGAAGTGCGGCTGGGCGCGCCTGGCGATGAGCATCGTCATGACCGCCGAGACGGGCACGGTCACCAGCGCGATGAGCGCGAGCTGCCAGGACAGGACGAACATCATCACGAGCACGCCGACGACCGTCAGCAGCGACGTCACGAGCTGGGAGAGCGTCTGCTGGAGGGACTGGGTGACGTTGTCGATGTCGTTGGTCACGCGCGAGAGGACGTCGCCGCGGGGCCGGCTGTCGAGGTGGCCGAGGGAGAGCCGGTCGATCTTGGCCTGGACGTCCGCACGCAGGCGGAACCCGGTGCGCTGGACGACGTGGGCGAGGATGAGGCCCTGCGCCCACAGGAACACCGCCGAGAGGACGTAGACACCCAGGACGACGACGATCTGACGGCCCAGGGCGTCGAAGTCGATGCCCTGGCCGGGCACCACCCCGGTGCCCGAGACGAGGTCCGCCATGCGGTCCTCGCCCGCCGCGCGCAGCGCCTCGACGGCCTCGGCCTTTGTGCTGCCCGCGGGCAGCATCCGGCCCACGACGCCGTCGAAGACGATGTTCGTGGCGTCACCGAGGAGCTTGGGGCCCATCACGGCCAGCGCCACGGAGACGGCGCCGAGGACGACGACGGCGCCGAGCCACACCCGCTCGGGGCGCAGCGCGGCGAGCAGCCGGCGCAGCGACCCGCGGAAGTCCGCGACCTTGGCCGGCGGGGCGGCACCCAGGCCGCCGTGCGGTCCGCCACCCATCGGGCCCCGGCCGCTCACGCCGCCTCCTCCGCGGTGATCTGGGACAGGACGATCTCCCGGTAGGTCTCGTTGCCAGCCATGAGCTCGGCGTGGGTGCCCAGGCCGACCACGCGGCCGGCGTCGAGGACGACGATCTGGGCGGCGTCGCGGATCGTGGCCACCCGCTGCCCGACGACCAGGACGGTCGCGCCGGCCGTCGCCGCTGGCAGGGCTGCCCGCAGGCGGGCGTCGGTGGCGTAGTCGAGGGCGGAGAAGGAGTCGTCGAAGAGGTAGACGTCCGCGGGACGCAGCAGGGCGCGCGCGATCGCCAGGCGCTGGCGCTGCCCGCCGGAGAAGTTCGTCCCGCCCTGCTCCACGGGCGCGGCCAGCCCCTCGGGCAGGGCCTCGACGAAGTCGCGCGCCTGGGCGGCCCCGAGGGCGGCCCAGATCTGCTCCTCGCTCGCGCCGGGGCTGCCGTGGCGCAGGGTCGAGGCGATGGTCCCGGAGAAGAGGTAGGCCCGCTGCGGCACGAGCGCGATCCGGTCCCGCAGCTCGCCGGGGTCGAGCTCGCGCACGTCGGTCCCGCCCACGCGCACGGCGCCGCCGGTGACGTCCAGCAGGCGTGGGACAAGGTTGAGCAGGGTGGTCTTGCCCGCACCGGTGGAGCCGATGACCGCCGTCGTGCGGCCCGGCTCGAGCCGGAGGTCGATGCCGGTGAGGACCGGCTCGTTGGCGCCGGGGTAGCCGAAGGTGGCGCCCTCGAGCTCGACGACCAGCCCGCGCCGGGCTCCCTCGCGGGCGGGCAGCCGGCGCGGCTCGGGCGGGGCGGTGATCTCGGGGTCGGTGGAGAGCACCTCGTCGATGCGCTCGGCGCTGACCTCCGCGCGCGGCACCATCATGAACATCATGACCGCCATGAGGACGGACATGAGGATCTGCATGAGGTAGTTGAGGAACGCCACCAGCGAGCCGACCTGCATCTCGCCGGTGTCGATCCGCCCCGCGCCGAACCAGATGACGGCGACGGAGGAGACGTTGATGATGAGCATGACCGCGGGGAAGAGCCGCGCCATGAGCCGGCCGACGCCGAGAGCGGTCTCCATGAGGGCGGTGTTCGCCTCGGCGAACCGGACCCGCTCGGTGCCCTGACGGTTGAACGACCGGATGACGCGCACGCCCGAGATCTGCTCGCGCATGACGAGGTTGATGCGGTCGAGCCGCTCCTGCATCTGCCGGAAAAGGGGCCGCATCCGCACGAGCATGAAGCCCATGACGCCCAGCAGCAGGGGGACCACGACGACGAGCAGGCCGGACAGGGCCACGTCCTGACGCAGGGCCATGACGACGCCGCCGACCATCATGATCGGCGCCATGACCATGATGGTGAAGGTCAGGACGGTGACCATCTGGACCTGCTGGACGTCGTTGGTCGTGCGGGTGATGAGGGACGGCGCGCCGAAGCGGCCCATCTCCGCGACGCTGAAACGCTGGACCCGGCCGAAGACGGCGGCGCGCAGGTCGCGGCCCGCAGCCATCGCGGTGCGCGCGCCGAGGTAGACCGCGCCGATCGCGCAGGACACCTGCACGGCTGTGATGGCCAGCATGAGGGCGCCGGTGCGCCAGATGTAGCCGGTGTCCCCGGTGAGGACGCCGTTGTCGATGATGTCGGCGTTGAGGCTCGGCAGGGACAGCGCGGCGAGGGTCTGGATCACCTGGAGCACGACGACGATCGCGACGTCCCGCCCGTACGGGCGCAGGAAACGGCGCAGGACACGCAGGAGCATCGGACCTCTCAGTGACGGGTGACGGGGCCCGACCGGGCCGGCAGTGGGACGGCCTCCCCGTCCGGACCGGACTCACACTACGCCGGGAGGGTGACGACGAGCCGTCCTTTTTCACCGGCGGCCACGGTGGGGCCCGGCTCCGCGCACGCCTGCCGGGGCTGCCAGGGCTGCCGGGGCTGCCGGCGGATGCGGGGCTGCCCGCGGGCGCTCGCGCGGTACGGGACACGGTGCCCGCCGTGTGCCGGACGAGCGCGGCCCTGACCCGCCTGCACGAGGAGGTCAGGACCGCGGCGACTAGCGCTGACCCGGACCCTCGCCCTCCGGCTCGGGCGGGGCGAAGCGCGAGGTGTCCTCCTGGGGGCTCCCCTCCTGCGGACCCGCCCCGCCGGGGCTGGTACGCGTGCGCTCGGTGAGCTCCTCGGCCTGACGCTGCGCCTGCAGCCGGGCACGCTCGCTGCCGGCCTCGAGGGCGTCCTCTCGAGCCTGGGCGGCGGCGCGGCGCTCGGACCGCGTCTGCTCGCTCTCGGCCGGGGCCTGGCCGCGCTCGGCCGAGCGGGAGAAGGGCGAGCCGGACCGCTCGCCGGCGGTGGTGGCCTCCGACGTCGCACGGGCGGCCTCGCCCCGGGCCTGCGCGAGCGCCTCGTCGGGGTCCTGCAGGGTCGTCTCGCCGAGCTCCTTGGCCATCCCCGACCCGTAGGTGCCGAAGTCGACGGTGGGGTGGTCGCCGTCGTCGAGGTCGCCGTCGTCCCCGTCGGGCCCGCCGGTACCGACGCCGCCGAACCCCTTGGTGATGCCGTTGAGGGCGGCCGTGAGCTCGGTGGGGATCACCCACAGCTTGGACGCGGAGCCGTTGGCGATCTCGGGGAGCATCTGGAGGTACTGGTAGGCGAGGAGCTTGCTGTCGGGCTTGCCGCGGTGGATGGCGTCGAACACCTGCAGGATCGCGCGGGACTCGCCCTGGGCCCGCAGGATCGCCGACTGCGCCTGCCCCTCGGCCCGCAGGATCGCCGACTGCTTCTCACCCTCGGCGGTGAGGATCTGCGACTGCTTGACGCCCTCGGCGGTGAGGATCGCGGCGCGGCGGTCACGCTCGGCGCGCATCTGCTGCTCCATCGCGCCCTGGATGCTCTGCGGCGGGTCGATCGACTTCAGCTCGACGCGGTTGACGCGGATGCCCCACCGGCCGGTGGCCTCGTCCAGCACCCCGCGCAGCTGACCGTTGATCTGGTCGCGGCTGGTGAGGGTCTGCTCGAGGTCCATCGAGCCGATGACGTTGCGCAGCGTGGTCACCGTCAGCTGCTCGATACCGGTGATGAAGTTGGCGATCTCGTAGGTCGCGGACTTGGGGTCGGTGACCTGGAAGTACAGCACCGTGTCGATGCTCACCACGAGGTTGTCGGAGGTGATGACCGGCTGCGGCGGGAAGGACACGACCTGCTCGCGCAGGTCCACGCTGGCGCGGACCCGGTCGACGAACGGGATGAGGAAGTGCAGGCCGGCGTACATGGTCGTCTGGTACTTGCCCAGACGTTCGACGATGAGCGCCACCGCCTGCGGCACGATCCGAACGGCGCGGCTGATCGCCACGACGACGAACAGCGCCACCAGCAGGAGGACGACGAGGGCGACGGTGCCGCCGAGGGACTCGAGCACGATTCTCCTTCGATGGCCGGCCGGTGTCGGCTCAGCCGTAGGGGGTGGTGGGCACGGGCTCGACGACGGCGATCGCCCCGTCGATCCGCACGACCCGCACCGTGGTGCCGGCGGGCAGGACGGTGCCGTGGCCCGCGGCGCGCGCGGTCCAGACCTCGCCGAGCAGCTTCACCCGGCCCGCCCGGTCGGTGACGTCGATGAGGACGGTGGCCTCGCGCCCGACGTGGGCCGCCACGTTGGTCAGCGAGTCGGGGGTGGAACGGTCCAGCGCCCTCTTCGCCCAGGGCCGCACGCCGAACAGCAGGACGATCGAGACGACGGAGAACACGAGGATCTGCGCCCACACCGGCGCACCCAGCACCGCCATGAGCATCGCGGCGAGAGCCCCGCCGGCGAACATGAGGAAGATGAGGTCGACCGTGAGCATCTCGACCACACCGAGGACGAGGGCGCCGCCGAGCCACCAGAGCCAGGCCATGGTCACACTCCCCTCGATGTCCTCACGATCCTAGCGATCGGCCCGCGCCGATCTGCCGGATTCGCCTACCCGAGCGCGTCGCGGTCCCCCGGTGCGCTGTGGGCGCCGTGGTCGTCGGCGTGCCCGCGCGAGGCGCGGGCGCTGTAGCGGTCACGGTGCCGCTCGACCTCGAGCTCGAGACCGAACGCCCGGGAGAGGTGCTGGGGGGTGAGCACCTCCTCGAGCGGCCCGGCGGCCTCGACCGTGCCCTCGCGCAGGAGCAGGGCGTGGGTGAAGCCCGGCGGGATCTCCTCGACGTGGTGGGTGACGAGGACGAGCACCGGCGAGCGCCGGTCCCCGGCGAGCTCGGCGAGGGCACCCATGAGCTCCTCGCGACCGCCGAGGTCGAGGCCGGCGGCGGGCTCGTCGAGGAGGAGGACCTCGGGGTCCGGCATGAGTGCCCGGGCGATCTGGACGCGCTTGCGCTCCCCGGAGCTGAGGGTGCCGTAGGTCCGCTCGGCCAGGTGGCCGACGCCGAAGGCGTCCAGGAGAGCCGCGGCACGGACGGTGTCGACGTCCTCGTACTGCTCGCGCCAGCGCCCGGTCATGCCGTAGGAGGCGGTGAGGACGACGTCGAGCACCCGCTCCCCCGCGGGCAGGCGCTGGTCCAGGGCCGCGGAGGCGAGGCCGACGAGCGGGCGGAGCTCGGCGACGTCCACCTGGCCCAGACGCTCACCGATGATGTCCACCGTGCCCGAGGTCGGGTGCAGGCGGCCCGCGACCAGCTGGATGACCGTCGTCTTGCCGGCACCGTTGGGGCCGAGGACCACCCAGCGCTCGCCCTCGTCGACGGACCAGCTCACGCGGTCGAGGATCAGCTTCGCCCCACGCCGGACGGAGACGTCGTTCAGCTCCAGCACATCACCCATGGCACCGACCCTAACGGGACCGCACCGGTGGCCCCCGCGCGGGCGCGCCGGGCCGGTGGGACGCCTCCGTGCCGGGCTCGTATCGTTGCTCCATGCCCGGCCCCGCGATCCTCACGCTGCCCGTATCGGTGACGCTCGCGATCTGGCTTCCCCACGTCGACGGCGTCCCCTCCGCCCGGCGCGCGGCGCGAGCGGTCACGGGCACCGACGAGCCGCACCGGGTCCTCGAGCACGGCGGCGGCGAGCAGCCCGCCAGGTCGCTGGCCGAGCTGATCCCGCGGCTCGGGCCCGTCGTCGAGACCGCCGCGATCCTGCCCCGTCCGGGCGACCCCATGGGGGCGCCCGCGGTGCGCTCGGCCGAGCTCGTCGACGCCGGGGAGGGCGTGCTGCTGCGCCGCACCCGGGCCGGGCGGGAGACCTGCGCGGTGCTGGTGCCCGAGCGGGAGCGGTTCGGCAGCGTCTTCGAGGAGGGCGAGATGGTCACCTGGTCGGTGCACCACGACGTCACCGAGCACGTCCCGGCGCCGAGCCTGTTCCTCGCCGGCGTCGACTCCCTCTCCCAGGCGCGCCGGGACATCCAGCTCGCCCTCACCGAGGCCGTCGAGACGCTCGAGGATCTCGACGTCGCCCGCGAGCGCCCGGACCTGGCCGACCGGCTCCTCGACATCTCGGTCGCCGGCCTCGCCGAGCCGCTGCCGCCGATCGAGCCCCGTCGTCTGGACGTGCTCGAGCGGGCGGCGCGGCTGCTCGCCATCGTCGAGCTCGCCACCTCCGACGACGGCGGGGCCCGGACCGCCGCCCAGGTGCAGGAGCGTGCGGCGGCGCTGCGCGCCGTCGACCGGGCGGCCCGGCACGCGCTCAGCGCGGCCTCCGCCACCCGGGCCCCGCACTGAGCGACCGGCGCCGAGCCAGCCGCACCGAGCGACCCGCACCGAGCGACCGCACCGAGCGAGCCGCCACACCGAGCGACCCGCAACGGTGACGGCCGTCAGAGCACGCTGCGGTAGACCTCCAGGGTGCGCTCGGCGATCGCCTCCCAGGCGAAGTGCTCCTCCACCCGGCGGCGGGCGGCGACGCCCATCTCGGCCGCGCGGGCCGGGTCGGAGACCATCGCCGTCAGGGCCTCGGCGAGGTCGTGCTCGAAGGCCCGCGGGTCCACCGGGGTGCCGGTGCCGTCCTGCACCTGCTCGATGGGGACGAGGGTGCCGGTGACGCCGTCGTCGATGACCTCCGGGATCCCGCCGGTCGCCGAGCCGACGACGGGCAGGCCCACGGCCATGGCCTCGAGGTTGACGATGCCGAGCGGCTCGTAGACCGAGGGGCACACGAACGCCGTGCCCGCGGCGAGCACCGCGACGAGCTCCTCGCGCGGCAGCATCTCCTCGATCCACACCACGCCGTCACGGCGGTCCTGCAGACCCTCGACGAGGGAGGTGACCTCTGCGGCGATCTCGGGGGTGTCCGGGGCGCCGGCGCACAGCACGAGCTGGACCTCGGGGGGCAGCTGCTCGACGGCGCGCAGGAGGTGCGGCAGGCCCTTCTGCCGGGTGATGCGGCCGACGAAGACCACGGTGGGCCGCGCGGGGTCGATGGCCAGGCGCGCGAGCGTGGCCCGGGCGGCCTCCTCCTGCGCCGCGCCGGTGGGCCGGCGCCAGCCGTCGAGGTCGATGCCGTTGTGGACGACGTGCACCTTGCCGGGGTCGACCTGCGGGTAGGAGCGCAGGATGTCCTCGCGCATGCCGCCGGAGACGGCGATGACCGCCGCGGCGCTCTCGTAGGCCGTGCGCTCGGCCCAGCTCGAGAGGGCGTACCCGCCGCCGAGCTGCTCCGCCTTCCAGGGCCGGAGCGGCTCGAGGGAGTGCGCGGAGAGCACGTGGGGCACGCCGTTGAGCAGCCCGCCGAGCGTGCCGGCGAGGTTGGCGTACCAGGTGTGGCTGTGCACGAGGTCGGTCCCCGCGAGGTTCGCGGCCATCGTCAGGTCGACGCCGAACGTGCGCAGGGCGGCGTTGGCCGAGCCGAGCTCGGGCAGGTCGTCGTAGCCGGTCACGGGGACCTCGACGTCGTGGTCGGTGTCGCCCGCCGGGCGCGGACCGTCGAACGCGTGGACCCGCACGTCGATGCTGCGGCGCAGCACGCGTGCCAGCTCGGTGACGTGCACCCCGGCCCCGCCGTAGACGTGCGGCGGGTACTCACGGGTGAGGAGATCGACCCTCATCGTTGACGTCCTGTTCTTCCGGGCGGCGGGACGGCCCGGGCGGGCCGGTGACCGGCGGTCGTGGCAAGCATGCCCCCTGGGGCGGTGATCTGCGCAACACGAGGCAAGGAGTTGCCATCCGGGCGCGCCGATCGCGCGACGGCAATATGGTTCGGGCATGGCATCCCCACGAGTACTTGCGATCGTCCTGGCCGGCGGCGAGGGGAAGCGGCTGATGCCGCTGACCATGGACCGGGCCAAGCCCGCGGTGCCGTTCGGGGGGATCTACCGGCTGATCGACTTCGCGCTGTCGAACGTCGTGAACTCGGGCTACCTCAAGATCGTGGTGCTGACGCAGTACAAGTCGCACAGCCTGGACCGACACATCGCCAAGACGTGGCGCATGTCGAACCTCCTGGGCAACTACGTCGCGCCCGTGCCCGCGCAGCAGCGGGTCGGCAAGCACTGGTTCCTCGGCAGCGCGGACGCCGTCTACCAGTCCCTCAACCTCATCGACGACGAGCGGCCCGACATCGTCGTCGTCGTCGGCGCCGACAACATCTACCGCATGGACTTCTCCCAGATGGTGTCCCAGCACATCGACTCGGGGTTCCCCCTGACCGTCGCGGGCATCCGTCAGCCCCTCGCGCTGGCCGACCAGTTCGGCGTCATCCAGGCCGACAAGGACAACCCCCACAAGATCGGGGAGTTCCTGGAGAAGCCCAAGGACGCGCAGGGGCTGGTGGACTCCCCCAACGAGGTGCTCGCCTCGATGGGCAACTACGTCTTCGACGCCGACGCCCTCGTCGAGGCCGTCACCGCCGACGCGAAGGACGACTCCTCCAAGCACGACATGGGCGGCTCGATCGTCCCGGCGTTCGTGAACGACGGCGCGGCCGGCCTGTACGACTTCACCTTCAACGACGTGCCGGGTGCGACCGACCGCGACCGCAGCTACTGGCGCGACGTCGGCTCGGTGGACGCCTTCTACGAGGCGAACCAGGACCTCATCTCCGTCTTCCCGGTCTTCAACCTCTACAACGACGACTGGCCGCTGTTCACCGGGTACACCGGGCTCCCGCCGGCGAAGTTCGTCTACGGCCACCGCGAGCGCCTCGGCCACGCCCTGGACTCCCTCGTCTCCCCCGGCGTCATCGTCTCCGGCGGCGAGGTGGTCGGGTCGGTCCTCTCCCCCGGGACCCGGGTGAACTCCTGGTCCTCGGTGCGCGACTCCGTGCTCTTCGACGGCGTGCAGGTGGGCCGCAACTCCACGGTCTCGCGAGCCATCCTCGACAAGTACGTCGTCGTGGAGGAGGGCGCCCAGGTCGGGCTGGACCACGACCAGGACCGTGAGCGCGGCTTCACCGTCACCGAGTCGGGCATCACCGTCGTGCCCAAGGGCATGGTCGTCAAGCGCTGAGCACCCCGGCGCCGCTCCGGCGCCGGACCGTAGGCTGCCGGGCGTGAACGTCTCCCCGGACCGCCCCACCCTGCGCGTCGGCCTCGTCTCGCCCCGGCCGCTGCCGGTCTCGCTCGTGGAGCACGCGCGCGAGCTGGTCGCCGCGGTGGCCGACGACGTCGCCCTCGCGACGACCTCGCGCGGCGGGTGGTTCGCCGTCGCGGTCACGGCCTCGCTCCGCGCCGGCGGTGGGGACACCGGCGCCGTCGGGCGGCGGCTGCGCACCGAGCTCGTCGGGCCGGCGACGGCGCTCGGCGTCGACGTCGCCGTGACCACGGGCTCGCTCGCCCAGGACGGCCCGGGCCTGCTCGTCATGGACGTCGACTCCACCCTCATCACGGCCGAGGTGATCGAGCTGCTCGCCGAGCACGCGGGCACCCGCACGGAGGTCGCCGCGGTCACCGAACGCGCCATGCGCGGCGAGATCGACTTCGCCAACAGCCTGCGCGAGCGGGTCGCCACCCTCGCCGGGCTCGACGTGGCCGTCCTCGCCGACGTGCGCGCCGCCGTCGAGCTGACCCCCGGCGCCCGCGAGCTCGTCGAGGCGGTGCACGCCGCAGGCGGCCGGGTCGGCGTGGTCTCGGGCGGGTTCGTCGAGGTGGTCGAGCCCCTGCGGGCCGGCCTCGGCATCGACCACGCGGTGGCGAACGCCCTCGAGGTGCGCGACGGCCGCCTCACCGGGCGCACGCTCGGGCCGGTGGTCGACCGGGCCGCGAAGGAGGCGCACCTGCGCCGGTGGGCCGCGGCCGACGGCGTACCGCTCGAGCGCGTCGTCGCCGTCGGTGACGGCGCCAACGACCTGGACATGCTCGGTGCGGCCGGGCTCGGGGTGGCCTTCCGGGCCAAGCCGGTGGTGCAGGAGGAGGCGGACGCCGCCGTCACCTTCCCCCGGCTCGACGCCGTGTGGGGCCTGCTCGGGCGCTGAGCCCGCACCGCGCGGACGCTGTGCCGTGACGAGTTCGCTCCGATGGCTGCTGATCACGACCACCTGAGCAACCTGACGACGTGTCAGCCGACGAACCTGCTCGGATGGCTGCTGATCACGACCACATGAGCAGGCTCGTCACCGGCGGCGTGCTCAGCCCTCCGCCCCCGCCGGCGCCGTCGTGACGAGGCCGTACCCGGTCTCCGTGGGCACCACGGCGGCCCCGCCGGCCGAGAACAGCACGGGGACGACGAGACCGGCCGAGCCTGCCTCGCCGTACGCCTGGGCCTCGGCGCCGGTGGTGGCGTTGAGCACCTGGAGGGCGTCGCCGACCCGCAGGTAGACCAGTGCTCCCCCCGCCGCGGCGAGGCGGGTGCCCGTCACCGGCACCTCCCACGGCTCCCCGGTGGCCGGCAGACCGGTCACGCGCTCCTCGCCGAGCGCGACCACCGCGCCGGAGCTGGGGTCGCGGCGCGCGTCGGCCACGTCGGTGGCCAGGACCGCACCGTCGGCGAGATCGACGAGGGCACCGGTCTCGGCGCCCGGCGCACCCAGGAGGGCGGTGCCGTGCGGCGGCCTGGCACCGGCCACGGCGGTCGGCGCCCCGTCGAGGCCGAGCGAGGCGAGCGGCACCCGCCACGTCGTCGTACCGCCGGCGGTCGCGACGAGCTCGCCGTCCACGGCCGTGAGCACCGTCCCGTCGTACTCACCGACGACCCCGGTGCCTGCCTCGTCCGACTCGTCGGCGAGGACCTCGCCCGTCGCCGGGTCGAGGACCACCCGGGGACCGGTCTCGCCCACGGTCGCCCGCGGTGCCCCGGCGGAGAACACGAGCCCGGGACCGTGGTGGGGCCCGGGCACCTCGACCGGTCCCCAGACCCGCTCGCCCGTGGTGAGGTCGTAGGCGGTGGCGGTGGTGCCGGCCACGGCGTCGTCCGTCGGCGCGAGGTCGGTGAGGACGGCGAGGGCCCGGTCCCCGGCGCGGGTGAGGGCGAAGCCGGTGCACGACGGCGGACGGGCGGCCTCCCACAGCACCGTTCCCTGCTCGTCGGCGGCCACGAACCTCAGCGCGGCGCCGTCGGCGGTGTCGGCGTCGGCGGTGTCGGCGTCGGCGGTGTCGGCGGTGTCGGCGTCCGACGTATCGCCGTCCGGGGTGGGCTCGGCCAGGCCGAGGAAGGTCCCGTCGAGCTCCTCCGGCACCTGGTCCCAGCCGGGCTCGACCATGCGGAACGGTGCCAGCGGCAGGGGCAGGGACGCGCCGACGGGCGCCGTCGGGGCGCTCTCACCGACGACGACAGGCGTGGGGTTCACCGGTGCGACGTCGTCGGCGGTGTCCGCGCACCCGGCCAGCGCCGCGAGGACCAGGACGACCCCGGCACCGCCCCGGCGCAGCGCGACCCGGCCGGTGACGCGCGTCATGACTGCCTCCTCGCGGCGTCGGGCTCCGCCGGGGCGTCGAGCCTCCCTGCGACAACGGGGTCCCCCGGGGCAGCAGGCTCCCCTGCGGCAGCGGGCTCTTCCGCGGCGTCGCGCTCCTCCGCGGCAACGGGCTCCCCCGCGGCGTCGGGCTCGGCCGCGCCGGCCGGTTCGTCGCCGTCCTCGGTCACGCGCCGGCGCCGGAGGAACCACACCGTCAGCGCGGCGAGCGCGGCCACGACGATGACCACCTGCTCGGGCACGGCGGCGGAGACGCTGAGCACCGCGCGCTGGAGCTGCGCGAGGAGCGCCGCGGGCAGGAGCTCGGGCAGGGCGGCCATGCCGTTGGTCCTGAGGAAGACGACGCCGACGGCGACGAGCAGGACGCCGGTGATCACCGAGGTGGTGTGCAGGCGCAACGGACCCACGGCCAGCTCCCGGCCGCGCAGCCGCGCCCGCCCGGCCGCCCCGAGTCGTCCCCACACCGCCGCGAGGGCGAGCAGCGGCACGACCATCCCGGCGCCGTAGACGGCGAGCAGGCCGCCGGCGGCCACGAGGTCGTCCTCGGTCGCGGCCATGGTGAGCACGGCGCCGAGGATCGGACCGGAGCAGAAGCCGGCGATCCCCGAGACCGTGCCGAGGAGGAACGACCGGGTCACCCCGGTCCGCCGCGGCGCCGTGGCCTGGATGCTCCGCGCCCCGGGGAGCACCCGGGAGAGGTCGAAGCCGAACCCGAGGATCTGGGCGATACCGAAGACGACGATGAGCCAGCCCGCGACCGTGATGAGCAGGTCACGTTCGGTGGTCACGAGCGACCCCACGAACGACGCGCCCAGTCCCAGCGGGACGAGCGTGAGCGAGAGGCCCACGAAGAAGACGGCGCCGTGCGCGAACAGGCGGGATCCGGCGCCCAGCGTCGAGGCGAAGAACGCCGGCAGCAGCAGCGCCCCGCACGGGCTCAGGAGGGCCAGGACACCGCCGAGGAAGGCGGCGAGGAGGCTGATCTCCACCCTCAGCCCTGCGCCTCCGCGAGCGCCTCTTCGTAGGCCCGCACGAACACCTCGGTGGGCTGGGCGCCGAGGATCGGGGTGCCACCGACGAGGAAGGCGGGGGTGGAGTACACGCCGATGGCGGCGGCCTCGTCGACGTTCGCCTGGACGCCGGCCGCGACCTCCGGGGAGTCCAGGTCGGCGGTGAAGCGCTCGACGTCGAGGCCGAGCTCGCCGGCGAGGGCGATGAGCGCCTCGTCGGTCAGCTCGTCGGCGGGACGCTTCTCCCCACCCTCGAAGAGGGCGTGGTGGTACTCGACGTAGGCGTCCTGCTGACCCGCGGCGAAGGCAGCCTGCGCGGCGCGGACCGAGACCGGCCCGAAGGCGTTGATGTCGCGCCACTCGATCCGGAGGTCGCCGGCGTCGGCGTACTCCATCATCGTCGGCTCGGTGTCCTTCGCCCACACGGCGCAGAACGGGCACTGGAAGTCGTTGTAGACGACGAGCGTCACCGGGGCGTCGACCGGTCCGTGGGCGAGCGCGTCGCCCTCCTCCCGGCGCGCCATCTCCAAGGTCTGCTGCTCGGGCTCGACGACGTCGGCCACCGGAGCGTCGGAGGGCGCTGTCGCGGCCGGCTGCTGGGCGGCACCCTCGTCGTCGCCACCGACGACGGAGACGACGAGCAGGACGAGCGCGACGAGGACGATCGCGGCGGGGACGAGCCAGGCCGGGACCCGGCGGGCGGACGCTGCGGGCATGAGGGTCTCCTTCGGAGGTGACGGGGGGAGGTCCGGGGGGGGCCGAGGGCGGGCCCGGTGGTGAGGGCGATCTACTACGTGACGTAGTAGACCTCTATCCGGCATAGTAGACGCATGCCTCCCGGAACCTCCACCCCGCTCCTTCCCACCCGCACCGGCACGCTGCGCACCGCGGCGACCGCGCTGCGCGCGTGGACGCCGGCCCGGTGGGCCGTCTCGGCGGTCGCCGCCGTCGCCGTCGCGCTCGCCATCGGCATCCCGACGGTGCTCATCCCCAACCCCGTCTTCGGCCGGGAGATCCCGGTCGTGTGGTGGAACTACCCCGTGTGGATCCTCACGTCGCTCGTCGCCGGGATGCTCGTCGCGACCTACGTCCGGCCGCGGCGCGCGCAACCGGCACCCGATCCCGCCGGCGAGGGTCCGAGCCGGGCCGGGATGGCCGGGGGCGTGCTCACGTGGTTCGCCGTGGGGTGCCCCGTCTGCAACAAGATCGCCCTGCTGGCCCTCGGCTACACCGGTGCGCTCACGTGGTTCGCCCCCTTCCAGCCGGTGCTCGCAGTGGCCGGGCTCGCCCTGACGGCCGGGGCGCTGGTGGTCCGGCTGCGCGGCGAGGTCTACTGCCCGGTCCCGGCGCCCGCCGCCGCCCCGGCCGCCCCGTCCCCGACGGCCGCCGAGCATGCCTGAGCTCGCGCCCCTCCCCCGGCTCGGCAGCCTCGAGCGCGAGGTCATGGAGGTCCTGTGGGACTCCGGTGCGGCCATGACCACCCGGGCGGTGCTCGAGCGGCTCACCACGGGTCTGGCGTACACCACCGTGGCCACGGTCCTGGGCAACCTCGTGCGCAAGGGCATGGCCGAGCGGGTCACCGCAGGACGCACCTGGGCCTACCGTCACGGCCCCAGCCGGAGCGAGTACTGCGGCGGGCTCATGGCGGAGACGTTCTCCGCCACGCCCGACCGGGCCGCGTCGTTCCTCCACTTCGTCGAGCGGATGTCGCCCGAGGACGTCGACCTCCTCCGCAGCCTCCTCGACGACGTGCCCGACGTGCCCGACGCGCCCGACGACGACGCGCGGGCACCGCGGCGATGACGGCCGCGGTCCTCGCCGTGCTCCTGGCGGTGCTGCTCGGCGTGGGTGCCCTCGCGCCGCGGCTGCGCCGGCGTCCGACGCCGACCTTCAGCGCTCGGCCGCGCCTGGGCCTGGCCGCGTGGACGGGCGCGGCGCTCGCCTGGACGGCTGGACTGCTCGTTCTCGGCCCGCTGCTGGCCTGGGCCGTCACCGGGCCGGCGCTGCCCGGGGCCGTGGGCGACGTCTGCCGCAGGTGCCTCGTGGCCACCAACCCCTTCGGCCCAGCGCCTTCGACCACGACCACGGCCGTCCCCGTCTTCGTCCTTCTCCTCGTGCCCGCCGTCCTGGCGCTCGCCCTGGTGGGGCGGGCGGTGATCGACCTCGCCCGCGCGGGCCGCACCGCCGACGCGCACCTCGCGGCCCTGGACGGCACAGCGCTACGAGCCGACGCCCTGCCCAGCGACGCCCCGCAGAGGAACGCGCTGCCCGGCACGGCGCTGCACGGCTCAGCCCTGCACGGCGACGCCCTGCGCAGTTCAGCCCGGCACGGTGCAACCCGGCCGGAGGCCGGGGACGAGGTCGTCGTCTGGCTCGTCGAGGACGACGCACCGGCTGCGTACGCGCTGCCCGGACGGCGCGGGGTGGTGCTCACCCGCGGCGGGCTCGACGCCCTCACCGCGCCGCAGCTCCATGCCGTCCTCGGCCACGAGCGCGCCCACGTCGTCCAGCGCCACCACACGGTCCTCGGCCTGCTCGCCGCGCTGGCCCGGGTCCTGGGCCGGGTCCCGCTCGTCGCCCACGCGCACCGGTCGGCGGCCCGGTACGCCGAGATGGCCGCCGACGACGCCGCGCGCCGCGCGGCCGGCACGCGCGCCCTGGCCGGGGCGCTGCTGGCCCTGGGAGGTCATCCCGACCTGCAGCGAGGCCCGGCCGGCATGCCGATGCTCCACGCGGCCGGCCGGGCCGTCCCGTGGCGCACCGCCCGCCTCGTGACCCCGCCGTCGCCGCCGTCACGCTGGGGGTTGGCGGCCGTGGTCGCCTACGTGGCGGCGGTCGTCGCCGTGGTCGCGCACGTCGTCGTGCCCTACGGCACGGTGCTGGTGACCGGCACCTGCTGAGCCGGACGCCGCCTGATGCGCATCTCGGGCCGCCAGCACGTGACGAGCCTGCTCGGATGGCTGCTCATCACGACCACCTGAGCAGAACGGTTGCGCAGGCCGTCGCCCGAAGCGGCGCGCCACAGGGCGAAGCGGCGCGGCCCCCGACGAAGTCGCTCAGATGGCTGCTGACCACGACCACACGAGCAACCTCGTCCCGGAGCCGACGCCCCAGCCGGGCGTTCCGGGGCCAGACCGGTTCGTGGTGACCGCAGCGACCGGGACGCCCGAAAAACCCTCAGTGCCCGACGGCCGTCCTCGGCGCCTCAGTGCTCCGGGCGCAGCAGCCGCGTGAGGTGAGCGGTCGAGCGGTCCAGCTCGCGCCACCCCGTCCGCAGGGTGAGGATGCACGCCGTCGCTGTGGGCACGCCCAGGGAGACCTGCAGGGCGAGGTCGTCGGCGTCGTCGTGGAGCATCGAGGCGAGGTGGGAGATCGTCGGCTCGTGCCCGACGACGAGGGCGGTCCCGGTCGACTCCGGCACCCCGCGCAGCAGCGCGAGGACCTCGCGCGGACCGGCGACGTAGAGGTCGTCGACCACGGTCTGCTCCCGCACGGCGACCCCGCCGGCGAGCAGCTTGAAGGTCTCGGTGGTGCGCAGCGCCGAGGAGACCAGCGCCAGGTCCACGGCGCCGACGGCGTCGGCCAGGGCCGGGCCGAGCGCGGCCGCCTGGCGTCGCCCCTTCGCCGCCAGCGGTCGCTGGGCGTCCCCGAGGTCGCGCTCGGGCTCGGCCTTGGCGTGGCGGAGCAGGACGAGGGTCCGCGCCATCACACCCCCATGGCGTGGACGCCACCGTCGGCGTGGACGATCTCGCCGGTGGTGGCGGGCAGCCAGTCCGAGCACAGGGCCAGCACGGTGCGGGCGGTGGGGTCGGCGTCGGCGACGTCCCAGCCCAGCGGCGCGCGCTCGTCCCAGCCGCCCTCGACCTGCTCGAACCCCGGGATCGAGGTCGCCGCCGTCGTCTTCACCGGACCGGCCGCGACGAGGTTGCAGCGGATGCCGTCCTTGCCGAGGTCGCGGGCCAGGTAGCGCGAGGTCGCCTCGAAGGCGGCCTTCGCCACGCCCATCCAGTCGTACACGGGCCAGGCGAAGCTCGCGTCGAAGGTCAGTCCGACGACGGCGGACCCGCGGCCCATGAGCGGCTTCGCGGCCACGGCGAGCGCCTTGAGGGAGTACGCGGAGACGTGGACCGCCGTCGCGACGTCCTCCCACCGACCGTCGAGGAAGCTCCCGCCCATGACGGACTGCGGGGCGAAGCCGATGGAGTGCACGACGGCGTCGAGGTGGTCGGTGTGCTCGCGCACCCGGTCCGCCAGCGCCGCGAGGTCGTCCTCGTCGGTCACGTCGAGCTGGACCACCGGCGCGGGGGCCGGGAGCCGGCGGGCGGTGACCTCGGTGAGGCGGAACTGCCGGCCGAAGGAGGTCAGCACGACGGTGGCGCCCTGCTCCTGGGCGAGCCGCGCCACGTGGAAGGCGATCGAGCTGTCCTTGAGGACGCCGGTGACGAGGATCGTCTTGCCGTCGAGCAGTCCCATGTCTCTCCTAGGTTGTGGCGCAGCCCGGCGGGCCGCGGGTGGAAGGCTCGGTCAGTGCCCCATGCCGAGGCCGCCGTCGACGGGGATCACCGCGCCGGAGATGTAGGCCGCGCCGTCGCCGGCGAGGAACTCCACCGCTGCCGCGACGTCGTCGACGCCTCCGAAACGGCCCGCGGGGATCGCGCCGAGATAGGCCTGCTGCTGCTTCTCCGGCAGGGCCTGGGTCATGGCGGTGTCGATGAAGCCGGGTGCCACGACGTTGGCGGTGATCCCCCGGCCGCCGAGCTCGCGGGTGATGGAGCGGGCGATCCCGACGAGGCCCGCCTTGGAGGCGGCGTAGTTGACCTGACCCGGCCCGCCGTAGAGCGCCACGACGGAGGAGATGAGGACGATGCGCCCGCGGCGCGCCCGGATCATGCCCTTGCTCGCCCGCCGGGCCACGCGGAACGCGCCGGCGAGGTTGGTGTCGATGACCGTCTCGAAGTCCTCGTCGCTCATGCGCATGAGGAGCTGGTCGCGGGTGACGCCGGCGTTGGCGACGACGACCTCGACCGGGCCGTGCGCCTCCTCCACCTGGGTGAAGGCGGCGTCGACCGAGGCGGTGTCCCGCACGTCACCGACGACGCCGAGGACCCCGTCGGGCAAATCGCCGGAGCGGTAGATCGTGGCGACCCGGTCCCCGGCGGCGACGAACCGCTCGGCGATGGCGCGGCCGATGCCCCGGTTCGCGCCGGTCACCAGCACGCTGCGTGCCGTCTGCTCGCCCACGTCGTCTCCCGTTCATCGCTCGGTCGCTGCGAGGAAACCGTAGCCGACGCCCGCCGGGACCGGCGAAGGCCGTCCGCGGGGCGGCGGCGTAACCTGTATGGGTGAGGAGGCGGCGCGACTCCGGGTCGCAGGTCCAGGCGATCACCTCGGTGCGCCGCGCCCTTGCCGAGGACGTCCACGACCGCACCATCCGCTACCTCGTCTCCATGGGCATCCGGACCGGCTGCATCCTCCTGCTCTTCGTGGTGCCCGGTCCGTGGAAGTGGCTGTGCCTCGTCGGTGCGGTCCTGCTGCCCCTGCTGGCCGTCCTCGTGGCCAACGCCGGCCGGGAGAAGCCGGAGCCGTCCGCGAACCTCCTGCCCGGCGGGCCGGGTGACCCGGGACAGCTGGGCATCGGGCCCGCCCGCCCGCTCCCCTACGACCCCTTCACGGAGTACCTGCGATGAGCCCCGACGCCGCCCTGCCCTACGTCGAGGTCGAGGAGCTGCGCTGCAGCGCCAAGGGCTGCGGCGCCGACGCGGTGCACGCGCTGCTCTGGAACAACCCGCGCCTGCACACGCCGGGCCGGCGCAAGGTCTGGCTCGCCTGCGAGGACCACCTCGAGGGCCTGCGGGGCTTCCTCGACCAGCGCAGCTTCCTGCGGGACGTCATCGCCGTCGCCGACCTCGACGAGTCCCACGGGTGAGCCGGTCAGGTCCGGACCGGGCGGAGCCGCCCGCGCCGGTCGCCGAGGGGCGCTACGCGTTCCTCACCGCGCCGCGGTGGGTGCGGCTCATCACCACGATGGTCCTCGTCTCGCTGGTGTGCGTTCTCCTGGGTGCGTGGCAGTGGGGTCGCTACGAGGACCGCTCGGCGCAGGCCGCGCAGGTCGACGCCGTCCACGACGCCGAGCCGGTGCCGATCGGTCGGACCCTTGCCGGTCCCGTCGTCGACGCCGGGTCGCAGTGGCGCCCGGTGCTCCTCACCGGTCGGTACGTCGGCGAGCCGGTCCTCCTGCGCAACCGTCCCGTCGACGGCACCGCCGCCGTGCACGTCGTCGCCCCCTTCCTCGCCGACGTGGGTGGCGAGGAGCTGCTGGTCGTCGTCGACCGCGGCTGGCTGCCCACCGCCGACGCCGACGCCGCGCCGGCGTCCCCGGACGGGACGGTCGAGCTCGTCGCGCGGCTGCGGCTGGCCGAGACGGCGCAGGACCGGGCCGCGGCCGAGGGACAGGTCTACAGCCTCGACCCGACGACCGTGCTCGCGGCCGCGGGCTCGCCGCCCGAGGCCGTCGGTGTCGAGCCGCTCGAGGGGTACGTCGTCGCCGCCGAGGAGCGTCCCGTCGGCGAGGTCGCCCTCGGCAGCTATCCGCGCCCGGCCTTCAACTACGGCATGAACCTGTCGTACACGATCCAGTGGGCGCTCTTCGCTCTCGGCGCCCTCGCGGCGCCCGTCGTGCTCGCCCGGCGCGAGGCGGCCGAGCGCTCGGGCCACGGTCCTGTGCGCACGGTCGGACGGGCCGAGCTCGAGGAGGACCTGGAGGTCCTCACGGCGCTGCGCCGACCGGCCCTCCCGCCCGGACGCGCGGTCGACGGCGGACCGGCGGCGCGGGTCATCGACGCACCGGCGACGAGATCCGTCGACGCTCCGGCGGCGCCACGGGTCAGCGACGCGCCGGCCGGGCGGGTCGACGACGCACCGGCAACGAGCGCCGTCGACCAAGCCGCCGGCACGGACGCCGGCGGGCGGGCCGCTCCACGCGCCGGCCGGCCCGGAGGCTGACCGGCCTGACCCGGACGTCGCGACGCGCCGACCGTCAGGCCAGCGTCACGAGCTCCAGGTAGCTCTCGCTCCACAGGTCCTCGTCGGCGTCGGGCAGCAGGAGCACCCGCTCGGGGTTGAGCGCCTGGACCGCGCCCTCGTCGTGGGTGACGAGGACGACGGCGCCGGTGAAGGCCCGCAGCGCACCGAGGATCTCCTCGCGGCTGGCGGGGTCGAGGTTGTTCGTCGGCTCGTCGAGGAGGAGGACGTTCGCGGAGGAGACGACCAGGACGGCCAGGGCCAACCGGGTCTTCTCGCCACCGCTGAGGACCTTCGCCGGCTTGTCCGCGTCGTCGCCGGAGAAGAGGAACGAGCCCAGCACGCTCCGCACGCCGGTGTCGTCGAGGTCGGGCGCCGCCGAGCGCAGGTTCTCCACGACGGTCCGCTCGACGTCGAGGGTCTCGTGCTCCTGCGCGTAGTACCCGATCTTGAGACCGTGCCCGGGAACCACCTCACCGGTGTCGGCCTCCTCGACCCCGCCGAGGATGCGCAGCAGGGTGGTCTTGCCGGCCCCGTTCAGGCCCAGGACGACGACCTTGGAGCCCCGGTCGATCGCGAGGTCGACATCGGTGAAGACCTCCAGCGAGCCGTAGGACTTGCTCAGCCCCTCCGCGGTCAGCGGGGTCTTCCCGCAGGGGGCGGGGTCGGGGAAGCGCAGGTGCGCCACCCGGTCGGCGCGGCGGGTCTCCTCCAGGCCGGACAGGAGCCGCTCGGCGCGGCGGGCCATGTTCTGGGCGGCGACGGTCTTGGTGGCCTTGGCCCGCATCTTGTCGGCCTGGGCCATGAGGGCGCCGGCCTTCTTCTCGGCGTTGGCCCGCTCGCGGTGCCGACGGCGCTCGTCGGCCTCGCGCTGCTTGACGTAGGCGTCCCAGCCCATGTTGTACACGTCGAGCACGCCGCGGTTGGCGTCGAGGTAGAAGACGTGGTTGACGGTCTCGCGAAGCAGCTCGACGTCGTGGCTGATGACGACGAACCCGCCCGAGTAGGTGCGCAGGTACTCGCGCAGCCAGACGATCGAGTCGTGGTCGAGGTGGTTCGTGGGCTCGTCGAGCAGCAGGGTCTGGACGCCGGAGAACAGGATCCGGGCGAGCTCGACGCGGCGCCGCTGGCCACCGGAGAGGGTGTGCAGCGGCTGCTCGAGCACCCGGGTGGGCAGACCGAGGTTGGAGGTGATGCGCGCGGCGTCGGACTCGGCGGCCCAGCCGCCCTGGGCGGCGAACTCGGCGTCGAGGCGGACGTACTTCTCCATCGCCTTGGTCTGGGCCTCACCCTCGGAGGTGGCCATCGCGTGCTCGGCCCGGCGGATCCGCCGGACGAGGTCGTCCAGCCCGCGGGCGGAGAGCACGCGGTCGCGGGCGAGGACGTCCATGTCACCGGTGCGGGGGTCCTGGGGGAGGTAGCCGATGTCGCCGCTGCGGACGATCTGACCCGTGTGCTGGACGACGCCGGAGGTGGCGGCCTCGCTGGCCAGCAGCTTGGTGAGGGTGGTCTTGCCGGCGCCGTTGCGACCCACGAGGCCGATCCGCATCCCGGAGTCGATCCGGAAGTTCGCCTCGTGCAGGAGCTCACGGGCGCCGATGCGCATCGTCAGGTCGTGGGCGGTGATCACAGGGGCATACCTCGGTCGCTGCAGAAGGTGGGGGGTGTGGCCGCGGGCGGGACTCCCTCGCGGACGTGCGCCTCCCCAGTGTACGGCGGGCCACCGGGGCCGCGGAGGGGAGATCCGTCACCCCGGCCCGTGACGGCCGGTCCCCAGGGTGCGGCCGCAGCGCCGGGTCGCAGCCCTCAGCGCCGGATCGCGGCCCTCAGCGCCGGATCGCGGCCCTCAGCGCCGGGTCGCGGCCCTCAGACGTCGTCGGCCCCACCGTCGCGGGCGAGCGCCGAGAGCGTGGCGTCCCCCACCGCCCGCATCGCGGGGGCGTCGTCGGACGCGGTGACGAGGGCGGAGCCGATCGCCAGGGCCCAGCCGGCCGCGCGGGCCCAGGTGTCACGGGAGGGGCCAAGCCGGGAGCGCATCACCCGACGGCCGGCCCGGCCGAACACCAGCCAGGCGGCCGCGAGGTCGGTCGCGGGGTCACCGGCGGTGAGGTCGCCGAAGTCGACGACGGCGGCGAGCCGTCCGCCGGCGACCACGAGGTTGGCGGGGTGGGGGTCGCCGTGCAGCCACACCGCCGGACCGTCCCACGCCGGTGCCGCGAGGGCTCGGTCCCACACGGCGAGCAGCCGGACGTCGGCTCCCGCGAGCCGTTCGCGCACCACGGCGTCGCGCTCCGCGAGCGGGACGCCCCGGAACGGGTTGTGCGGCGCACCGGACGGCGCGGGCCGGTGCAGGGCGAGGAGGAAGTCGGCGAACGCCGGCGCCAGGGCGTCCCGCCGCACCGGCGGGAGCGTCAGCGCCGAGGTGCCGGGGAACCACGGCACCACCGACCAGTGCCACGGGTAGTACGTGGTCGGGGTGCCGGTGCGCAGCGGGACGGGCACCCGGACCGGCAGCCCGGACGCCAGTCCCGGCAGCCACCGCTGCTCGTGGCGGACGAGCGCTGCGGCCGCTCGACGGCGGGGCGTGCGCACCGCCAGCCGGTCGCCCAGCCGGTGCACGACGTTGTCCCAGCCGCTGACCGCCGCCCGCACCGGCAGCCCCGCGAGGTCGGGGTGCTGGTCGGTGAGGAGCCGGCGCACCAGGTCGGCGTCGACACCGACCTCGGCCGGAGGTGTGCGCACCATCGTCCGATCCTCCCTCATGGGAGTGCAACCGGTCGCGGCGCACAGCCGAGCCCACGACGCCGTCCCCGCGCCGCCCTCGACCGGCACCAGCCGGGCACCGCGAAACAGGGCGAAGCGGGCCGCACCGGGCAGTGATCGGGCCGTGCCGGGCTGTGAACCTCCCTCGCCATGCCGCGTGAGGACGGTGGAACTAGTTTGTGCCCATGACCTTCAACAAGGACGTCCGGGCCGACACCGGACGCGTGCGCAGCTCCCGCGGCGGCAAGGGCGCGGCCGTGGGCGGCGGGCTCGGGCTCGTGGCGCTGCTCATCTACATGTTCACCGGCGTGGACCTCTCCGGCGTCCTCGGTGGCGGGGGCGGCGAGCAGACCCAGGAGGAGGGGACGCAGGACTTCTCGCACTGCCAGAGCGGCGAGGACGCCAACGAGTTCACCGACTGCCGCATGATCTACACCGCGGACGCGCTCGACCAGTACTGGGTCACCGCGCTGCCCGAGCAGGCGGACATCGAGTACGAGATGCCAGGCTTCGAGCTGTTCGAGAACTCGGTCTCCACCGGCTGCGGCAACGCCACCTCCGCCGTCGGGCCGTTCTACTGCCCGCCGGACGCCTCGGTCTTCCTCGACATGGGGTTCTTCGACCAGCTCGAGTCCCAGCTCGGCGCCGAGAACGCCCCGCTCGCCCAGATGTACATCGTCGCCCACGAGTGGGGCCACCACATCCAGAACCAGCAGGGCACGATGTCGACGATCGACCGCCAGGGCACCGGCCCGGAGTCCGACGGGGTGCGCCTGGAGCTGCAGGCGGACTGCTACGCCGGCATGTGGGTCGGCCAGGCGGCCACCGTCGTCGACCCCGACTCCGGAGCGACGTTCCTCGAACCCCCCACGCGGGACCAGGTCAACGACGCTCTCGACGCCGCGGCCGCCGTCGGCGACGACCGCATCCAGGAGGGCGCGGGTCAGGAGGTCGACCCGCACACCTGGACCCACGGCTCGGCCGAGCAGCGCCAGCGCTGGTTCGTGACCGGCTACGAGCAGGGGTCCATGGCCGCGTGCGACACCTTCGCCACCGAGTCGCTGTAGGCGGCCGACGGTGCAGGCGCCCGGCCGCCACGGCCGGGCGCCCACGGCTCAGCGGTCCGGGTCGCCCCGGTCGCCGAGCACCTCGCGGTCGGCCCGGCCAGCCTCCCGGGCCGCCTCCGCCCGGCGCACCTCGTCGGGTCGGCTGAGGCTCTTGGGGATGGACCGGGCGTGGTGCCCGGCGGCCACGTGGTCGTCGTTCATCTGCTCCCGGTTCAGCAGCAGGTTCAGCAGGATCGCGGCCAGGGCGCCCGCGCTGATGCCGGAGTCGAAGATGAGCTGGAACCAGCTCGGGAAGTTCGCGTAGATCTCGGGCTGGACGGTCGGCAGCAGGGCGATGCCCACCGCGATCGCCACCACGAGAACGTTCGTGTTGGTGAAGTGGACCTTGACCAGCGTCCGCACGCCCGCCGCGACGACCATGCCGAACAGGGCGATGCCCGCCCCTCCGAGCACGGCGCGCGGCACGCCCTCGACGACGGCCGCCACCTTGGGCACCAGCCCCAGGGCGATGAGGATGACGCCGGACATGGCGGTCACCCAGCGGGACTTCACCTGCGTCAGGCTCACCAGCCCGACGTTCTGCGCGAACGCCGTGTACGGGAAGGTGTTGAAGAACCCGCCGAGCATGGTGGACAGGCCGTCGGCCCGCAGCCCGTCGCCGAGCTGGCGCTTGGTGACCGGCCGGTCGACGATCTCCCCGACCGCGAGCATGTCGCCGGTCGTCTCGGTCATGATCACCAGACCGACCACGAGCATCGAGATGACGGCGGCGATCGGGAAGGTCGGGAACCCGAAGTGCAACGGCGTGATGACGGCGAACCAGCCGGCCTCGCTCACGCCGGTCCAGTCGACCATGCCGAACGGGACCGCCACGATCGTGCCCACGACCAGGCCCAGGAGCACCGAGACCCGGGCGAGGGCCGGCGGCGCGAACTTCTCGAGCAGGATGATGAGGACCAGCGTGCCGGCGGCGAAGGCGAGGTCCCGCGGCTGCGCCGACTCCTCGTTGTTGGTGATCCAGCCCGCGGCCACGCCCATGAGCGACAGCCCGATGATCATGATGACCGTGCCGGTCACGAGCGGTGGGAAGAACCGCAGGACCGAGGAGAAGACGGGCGCCAGCGCGATCATGAACAGCCCGCAGGCGATCGTGGCCCCGAAGATCGCCGTGATGTCGTACTGGTTGCCGATGGCGATCATCGGCCCGACCGCCGCGAACGTCACGCCCTGCATGAGGGGCAGCCGGACGCCGAACCGCCAGAACCCGATCGACTGGACCAAGGTGGCGACGCCGGCCACGAAGAGGTCGGCGCTGATGAGGAAGGCGATGTCGGCGGAGGAGTAGCCGAGCGCCCCGCCGACGATGAGGGGGACCGCGACGGCGCCGGCGTACATGGCCAGCACGTGCTGGAGCCCGAGCGGGAAGAGCCGGTCGATCCGCGGGATCTCGTCGACCGGGTGCTTGGCCGATGCAGTGACGGGGCTGGACACATGACCTCCTGGGTGAGTCCGTCGTGGTGACGTTCGGCACACGCTAGGGCACGGACCGTCCTTACGGAAGGAGGTTTGGACAGGTTTTTCCAGATCACGGAACTTCTTCCGCGTCCCGGAAGCACCCGGGGACGACGACGGCCCGGCACCCCGTGGGGTGCCGGGCCGAGGCCACGGCTGGCCGGCGACGCGGCGGCCCGCCCCGGGTCGTCGCCCCGTCAGGGACGCGACCGACGACGCGGGAGGCCGGCGCGGCTCTCAGACGTTGAACTGTCCGAACCTGTCCTGGCCTGGGGTTTCGCTCTGAGCTTGGACGCTGTGGGGGAACCATGGGGGAACAGGGCCGTATGCGCTCTCCCCCGGCGAAGCGGAGGTGGCGAGACCCCGACGGTATCGTCGTGATCTCGGATGGGTAGCGCACCCACCACCATCACTCTACCGAGCCCCGTCGGATCCGCCTCGGTTTCGAGCGTTGCCGACAACCGCGATGGCGCTGGTCTGCCTCTCACGTAGGAGATTTCGAGTGGTGCAACACCAGCTTGCCACCATCGAGGGAGCCCGCCCGCCCTTCTCTTCACGACAAGCCCGGTTGCACGCCGGCTCCTTTGTTATTCAACCGTTTCGCCGATCACACCGGCGACGGGCAATCGAGGGAGGACTCGAGCAGCGGTGGCGAGAGCCGCGCCGCCCCGGCTCAGGAAGCACCTGACCGCGGGGCCGGATGGTTCGCGTGTGGGTGCGGGTGATGTCCGGACGCGGTTTGATGTTGTTGGACAAGTGCCCAGAGCCGCCCTGGAGGTTTCCGTGACGAGTCCGTCCCCCGACCCGGGAACGAATGCGCGCCGGTCATCGATCCTCGCGGCGGCGATGATCGGGGTCGGGCTGATGGCGGCCATCGACGAGATCGTCTTTCATCAGATCCTGGCCTGGCACCACTTCTACGACCAGTCCACCAGCGCGGTCGCGTTGATGTCCGACGGACTCCTGCACGCGGGGGAGCTGGTCCTCATCGTCGGTGGGTTCTTCTGGTTCGCGGACCTGCGGCGGCGGCGGGCGCTCGCGCCGAGGTCTGCGTGGGCAGGGACGTTCCTCGGCCTGGGTGGCTTCCAGCTGTTCGACGGGCTCGTCGACCACAAGGTGCTGGGTCTGCACCAGGTCCGCTACGGCGTGGATCTGCTGCCTTACGACGTGGCATGGAACTCCGCTGGTCTCGTGCTCCTGCTGACCGGCGTCGTGCTGGCGCTGCGCAGCCGGGACGAGGCCACGGCACCGGCGACGGCGTCGCGGGGATGAACAGCGCTCATCTGCACAACCCGATGCGGGACGCGCTCGTTGCGGAGGGCATCGGGTGGCTTCTTCCCGTTGTTCTCACGGTGGTACTCATCGGCGGCTACCTGGGCATGGTGGCGCGCCGGCGCCGGGCGATGGGCCGTCGGTGGAGCGGGTGGCGCACGGGCGCCTGGGTGGCCGGCGTGGTCCTGCTGGCGTCCGGGGTCTCGCCGTTGATGACCGACCTGGTTCACACCGATGCGCGCGGCCACATGGTCCAGCACCTGCTGCTGGGCATGTATGCCCCGCTGGGCCTGGTGCTGGCGGCACCGGTGACCCTGCTGCTGGGCGCCTCGTCCACGAAGAATCGGCGGCGAATCGCAACCGTGCTCGACAGTTTTCCAGTTCGTGTCACGTCCCACCCCATGGTCGCCGGTGTGATCGACATGGGCGGCCTGTACGTCCTTTACCTAACCGGTCTGTACGCCGCGAGCATGCACAGCGCGCTGCTCCACTGGGTGATCAACATACATTTCGTACTTGCCGGCACCCTCTTCACCTGGGCGATCGTCGGGCCCGACCCGGCACCCCACCGCCCCGGCCCGCGTGCGCGTCTCGTTGCGCTCGTCCTCACAGCGGCCTCGCACGCCTATCTCGCCAAGATGCTGTATGCCAGAGCGTCCGCGCTGCCCCCGGGCGGCGGCCACGCGGCCGCCGAGATGGAGCAGGCGGCACAGGTCATGTACTACGGCGGAGACCTCGCCGAGATCGCCCTCGCCGTAACCTTCTTCGCCACCTGGTACCACGCTCGGTCGAGGCACAGGGGCGTCGCCAACGTTCACGATGCCGTCACCGCGCCGGCCTAGTCTCCTTTGTCCTCCTGGCGACCTGCGTCATGAGCCATGCACCACTCGCGCTGCGAGATGTCACCGCCCACGGGCCAGTGACTTGGGACCGGTGCGAACGCGTGAAAAGGCTTGGGAGTGGCCCTTGTGGATTGCCGCGGATTCAGTGCTGGGTCCAGGACTCGCTCTGCGTCAGGCGCAGCAGGTACACCAGCGGTGGCAGCACGATGACTGCGGCCAGCGCGGCGACGAGCAGGAGCGCACGCAGGGTCGCGGGCGCGCCGGCGGCCGCGGTGATCGTGAGCTCGTCGACGAGCATCCAGGGGTACTGCGCGACGCCCCATCCGACGATGACGGATACGACGGCCACGACCGCGCCCGCTCGGGCCGCGGTGTGGCGGCGGCGCACCAGTAGCACCAGGGCGCCGATACCACCAACGATGGACGTGGCGATCAGGGGTGCCGCACGTGTCGTCAGCCCCTCGGCGAGGGTCGGCGCGTCGTATCCGATCGGGACGAGTACACCGAGTGCCAGCACACCGGTGACCGCACCGACCACAACGGTGCGCCGACGCAGGCTTGCGGCGAGGTCCTCACGACCGGACCGTGCCGCGTCGGCGGTGAGGAACGTCCCGGCGAGGAAGGCACAGGACGCGACGGTGAGGACACCGACGAGCAGGGAGGTGGGGTTCAGCCAGGACGACCAGGGGTCACCCCCGCCCTGAGCGGGGACGCGCCCGGAGGCGATCGCCCCCGCCACGGTGCCGAGGAAGAACGGGGCCACCAGCGACGAGGCGGCGAACAGTGCGCCATGGAAACGGGCCTGTGCCAGGGTCGCGGAGTACTTGCGAAAGGCGAAGCTGGCGCCGCGCAGCACGATGCCAAACAGCGCGAGCAGCAGCGGCACGAACAAGGTGGTCATCGCGGCGGCAAACGCGGTGGGAAAGCCCGTCCACCACATGACCAGCACGTAGATCAGCCAGACATGGTTCGCTTCCCAGACGGGGCCGATGCTGTGGTCGACCTGGGTCCGCAGCTCGGCACCGCGCGCCGCATCGCCCGCGGTGAGGTCGTAGAAGCCGGATCCGAAGTCCGCGCCGCCGAGCACCGCGTACGCCGTCAGGCCGACGAACATGGCAGCGGCCACCGCGACAGCTAGCGTCGTCATGACGCACCGCCGTGGGGACCGTCCTGGTGCTCTAGCCGGGCTCGCGGGGCATACGGGCTCGGCAAATCATGTTCCCCCGCGCGCCACCGCCGGGCCATCGACCGCAGCACGACCACCGCACCGATCGTCATCCCGGTGTAGACGACCGCGGTCGTGCCCAGTAGCCACCACAGCCCGTAAGAGTTGGCACCGGCGGCGTCAACGGTGCGCAAAATGCCGTAGACCGTCCACGGCTGCCGGCCCACCTCGGTGGCGACCCATCCGGACTCGACCGCGATGACGGCCAGCGGACCGGTGACGGCCACGAACCGTAGGAACCACGCATGCTCAAGGAGATCGCGGCGGCGCCAGCGCAAAACCCAGTAGACGACCACCGCCAGGGCGAGCAGCGTACCGATGCCGACCATCGTCTGGAACGCCCAGTGCACAAGGTTGACCGGTGGCTGATTCTCGACCGGGATGGTGTCCAGCCCAGGCACTGGCTCGGTGAACGAGCCACGTGCAATGAGCGACCCGAGCATCGGAATCTCAAGCGCCCCGTACACCTCGCCGTCGATCAGTACGCCCCCGACTCGCAGCGGCGAGGGACTCTCCGTGGTGGTGGCCAGCTCGAAGGCGGCCAGCTTGGCGGGCTGGCGATCGGCCAGGTCACTGCCGAGAACATGCCCCGCCACGGGCTGGATGACAGCGGCGACACTGGCGAAGACGAACGGGATCATCAAGCCGAGCCGGTGGTGCTGGTCGCGCCGGTCCCGCAGCATCCCCACCGCGTACACGCCCGCGATGGTGAAACCCACCACCATGTAGGCCGCAAGCCACATGTGCAGGAACTGCGGCACGGCGATGTCGTTGAACATCGCCGCCCAGGGGTCCACGTCGGTGACCTCACCGTTGACGATACGAAAGCCGGCGGGCGCATTCATCCATGCGTTGACCGAGATCACGCAGAATGTGCCTACTACACCGGCGATCGCCATCGGCACCACCATGAACAGATGCAACCGGGGCGACATGCGCCCCCACCCGTACAAGTAGATCCCGAGGAAGATGGCCTCGACGAAGAACGACAGCCCCTCGAGCGCGAACGCCAGGCCCAGCACGTCCCCGAACCGACCCATCAGACCAGGCCAGAGCAGCCCCATCTCGAAGCTCAGCACCGTCCCGGAGACCGCGCCGATGGCGAACAGGACCGCGGAAGCCTTCGCCCACCGTTGAGCCAGGCCCAGCGCCACCGGGTTCTTGCGGACAAGACCGCGCCAGTGCGCGACGAAGATCATGGCCGGGAACCCCACCCCGAACGACGCCAAGATGATGTGCCATCCGAGTGACAGCGCCATCTGCTGCCGCGCCGGGAGCAGCCCAGCGGGGTCTCCAGCAGTCGTGACAAGCGTCACAAGGTCGTACGTCATGAAGGCACCATACGGCTGGCCGCGCCGGCGGGCCCGATGAGCCACCCGCTACCAGAAACGGAACAGTGGTCACGACGCGGACACAGGGGGACCGACAGGAGCGGGTCTCCAGCTTTGATATGGCGATGTAGTTTGTGAGGTTGCGGAAGCCGATGGCGGAGCCGCGTAGGTGCTCGAGAGGTGCGTTGATCGCCTCTGTCGGTCTGTTGCCGGTGCCGGGTCTGTCGAAGTAGGCCAGGACGTCGGCGGCCCGCTTCTGGAGGGTGCGGCGGAGCGTGACGACCTCTGTCAGCGACGCCGGGGACGCCGTGGCTGAGCGAGTCGATCAGCAGGTGTTGCATGGTGTGTCGGCATCGGGTCTTGTCGGGTTCGTGGTAGGCGGTGATCATCCGCTGGTAGATGGCACAGGTGGTCTCGACCTCGACGTGGGCGTCGGTGGCGAAGAGCCTGCTCGGTCGGTCCTGCTGTCTGCCGGTGAGCAGGTCGGCGAGGGTGTGCGGGGTTCGGCGGGCGGTGTAGAGCGGGTCGCCCTTGTGCCAGTGGTCCAGTGCATGGCCGGCAAATCGCAGGACGTGGAAGGGGTCCATCACGGTCACGGCGTGGGTCAGTTTCTCGGCGGTCGCGGTCTTGAACCCGGTGAAATCGTCCATAGCGACCTCTCGACGCCGTCGCGCCATTCCTGCGGGCGCTCGCTCAGCCACGGCTTGCACGCCTGCTTGGAGCGGCCCTCGACCATGTCCAGCAACCGCGAGGACCCGGTCCCTTCCCGGATCGGGGTGAGGTCGTTGATGACGGTGACGTACTTCTCGCCGCGGCGGGTGTGCCGCCAGGCGTGCTCGTCGACCCCCACGACCGTGACGCCGTCGAACCGGGCAGAGTCCTCGATCAAGATGTGGCGGCCTTCGGCCAGGACCGCCGCGTGGCGGTGTTGCACGACACCCCCGAGTCATTCGGCGACGCGGGCGACGGTCAGGTGCTGGCACACGATGACCTCCAGCGCCCAGACTAGGCCCCGGCCCGAGAGCCTCGCCCGCGGCTCAGCCGCGGCGGTGGTGTCCGGGCGGCACAGGTGCCCGCACCGGGTACACCAGTAGCGGCGCACAGTGATCTCCAGCGTCATGGGACGCCACCCGAGCGGCTCGTGCGCCGGCCGCCGGGTGACGGTGTCCCGCGGCTGCATTCGCACGCGCACCGCCGGCACCAGCTGTCATGCTCCACGACCCGGCAGGCCAGGATTGCACGATCGGGCTCGAGGCGTTGGCCGACATCGAGGCTGAGCTCGTCGAGGCGGGCGACCGTGGTCAGCTCAGGGCGAGCGAGGGTAGCGTCAGACACTCGAGGTCCTTCGGATGGGCAGCGTGAGAACTCCCATCATCGGAAGGCCTCGACCCCTATCCGGCGACCGACGCGCCCGCTTCCCCTCTACACCCTGCTGCGAAGAGCCAGAGAGCCGGCGACACCGGTCCGATGCATGGCACGCGACACGAGGCGAAGCCGGGCCCGGATGTGCGGGCGGGGCCGTTGCCGCCGGTTGGTGCCCTCCCTTGCCGCCTGCATGCCGTAGCCATGAAACAAATGCCCCTTACCCGGACGGTCGAGATTTTTCAAGCCTCACCGTTCCAACGTTCCACCGTTCCAACGCCAAGGGCGTCTGCTCGTCAGGACCCGCCAAGCCCTGCTCGCGGATCCGGGCCAGACGGTGAGCCTGGCTCCACCCGCACCGGCGCCAACGTCTCCGCGGTGACGACGTGGCCTCCGGCATCGACGGCGACCGTCAACTCCCTGCCGGCGACCTGCAGCCCCCGCACCTCCAGGGCGCCGAACGGCGCAGGTACGACGGGTCGGACGCCCAGCCGCCCGGCCGGGACATCGGGCTCCAGGCCCAGGAAGGCGCCGAGGAGCACAACCGCCGACGCCGCCGACCAGGCCTGCGGGCGGCACGCCGCCGGGTAGGGAACCATCGCAGGCACGGTGCCCCGGGCGTCGCCCGAGTAGAGCTCGGGCAGCCGTGACCCGGCGTCGGCCGAGGCGGCCAGCAGCCCCTCTGCCAAGGAGGCGGCGACGTCAGGGTGTCCAGCCCGCACGAGGCCTGCGACGGCGATGGCCGTGTCGTGGGTCCAGACCGAGCCGCCGTGGTACCGCAGCGGCCAGTACCCGGCAGACGTCGTCGCCATAGTGCGCAGCCCGTACCCGGAGTCGAGGTCGGTGAGGCGTCGGGCGACCTGCACCTCGTCCTCCTTCGTGAGCAGCCCGGTGCCGAGGAGGTGGCCGATGTTGCTCGTCAGGGTGTCGACGGGCCGCTTGTCGGCGTCGAGCGCGATGGCGGGGTAGCCGCCGTGGTCGTCGTCCACCCAGAAGGCACCGCGGAACCGCCGGCGCATCGCCTCGGCCCAGCCTCGCCACCGGTCGGGGCCCGGGCGGCCGAACGCCTCCAGCAGGGCGGCGCCGGAGACGGCGGCCTCGTGGGCGTATGCCTGCACTTCGCAGAGGGCGATGGGGCCGCGGGCCAGGGTGCCGTCGCGCCACTGTACCGAGTCGCCGGAGTCCTTCCACCCCTGGTTGGCGAGGCCGCGGCCGGTCTGGTCGAGGTACTCCAGGAAGCCGTCCCCGTCAGAGTCGCCGTGGTCGGCAATCCACGCCAGGGCGGCTTCGAGATTGGGCAGGAGGGCCTCGACCTCGTCCGTGGGCATGCCCCAGCGCCACGCGTCGTGGAGCAGGCACACCCACAGCGGCGTGGCGTCGATCGTTCCGTAGTACACCGGGGGCAGGACTGAGCCGCCGCCGAGGTCGAGCTCTGCGCCGCGCACCTCGTGGAGGATCTTCCCCGGCTGCTCCGCCGTCTCGGGATCGACCACAGTGCCCTGCCGGGCGGCGAGTGCGCGGAGGGTGCCTGCCGCGAGCTCCGTCCCCAGCGGAAGCATCATGCGGGCGGCCCACAGCGAGTCCCGGCCGAAGAGCGTGAAGAACCAAGGGGCGCCGGCCGCGACGAAGACGTCGTCGGGCGCGAACCGCGCCCTCATGCGCAAGGTCTCGAGGTCCTCCAGCCCACGAGCGATCAGGGCGCTCAGACGCCTGTCGTCGCACCGGACGGTGGGCGTGGACCACGTGGCAACGCCTGGTCCGGGGAGCATGGGGGAGTCGGGCTGTGTGGTGGTGACTGCCCATGTGACGGAGCGGTTGGCGCCCGGTGGGACGTCCAGCACCCACAGCAGCCGCGGCGCCGCCGGGTCGGACAGGTCCACCTTCGCCCCGTCCGCGCGCACCACGACGTCGGTGCCTTCGGCCGACCACGAGACGGACTTCCCGTCGGTCACGGCTGGCAGCGGCGCAGGTGACTCGCCGGCCTTGATGCGGTCCATTTGCGCCAGATCGGCGCCGAGTGTCACCGTCAGTGGCACCCGCACCGCCGCCGCGGTGGCGGAGGCGACCTCGAGGTGCTCCACCACCTGCCCGGGACTGACCTCCCGACGGCGGCGCAGCCGGACCGTCGGATCGGCACCGGGTCCGTCCACGGCGCGGAGGAGTGCGATCACCTCGACCGCTCCCGGGCCGGCGGGCCCGGCGGAGATCGTCTCCGGCTCGGCCCCGGCGACCATGACCTCTGCGCGGGAGAGGACCCGCACGTCGCCCTCGTAGAACCCCTGTGCTCCCGCCGGGCGGACCTGGCCGTCCGGGGCCGACCACGCCTGGGCCGGGGCCATCGTGGCGACGAGGAGATCATGCAGGAGAGGCTGCAGCGTCATCGGTGCTCCTTCGTGGGATGCGCGCATCCCTTGACATCGGTGCCGGGGATCAGCAGGCTATCCCCGACAGTTTGAGCGTTCCAATGATCGGCACAGTAGCCGGTCCGGGCGCCTGAAGACAGCCCTCCAGCGGTGGGGGGCCAACGCGAGGAGGCGTCGGTGCGGAGTCGTCCCACGCTTGAGTCGGTCGCCCGGCAGGCGGCCGTCTCGCGGCAGACGGTGTCGAACGTGCTCAACGCCCCCCACCTCGTCCACCCGACCACGATCGAGCGGGTACGTCGGGTGATCGACGAGGTGGGCTACCGGCCGCACGGCGCCGCGCGTCAGCTGCGCACGCGCAGATCGCACACCGTCGGCCTGCGGCTCCAGCCCAGCGACGGCATCAACGGCGACATCCTGGACCGGTTCCTCCACGCCCTCACCCAGACGGCACAGGACCACGGCTACCGGGTGCTGCTCTTCACTGCGGCCGACGACGACCTCGAGATCGCCCGATACTCGGAGCTGCTCGACACCGTGGAGATCGACGCCTTCGTACTCACGTCCACCCACCACGACGACCCGCGCACCCGCTGGCTCGCCCTCCGAGGGGTCCCGTTCGTGACGTTCGGACGGCCCTGGGATCCGGCCGGCGAGAAGGATGGGGGGCACGCCTGGGTCGACGTCGACGGTGCGTCCGGCACCCGTGCAGCGACGGACCACCTACGCGCGCTCGGCCACCGTCGGATCGCGTTCCTCGGCTGGCCCGACGGCTCCGACACCGGCGACGATCGACGTGCCGGCTGGCGGGCAGGGATGACGGCCGCCGGGATCCCTGCCGCTGAAATCGCCAGTCTCGACGTGGGTGTGCCCGACGACATCGAGATGGCCGTGGCGGCCGCCCGGCGCCTGCTCCGCGAGTCGGCACCGACTGCGTTCGTCTGCGTCAGCGACACACTCGCTGTCGGCGTGCTGGCGGCCACGCGAAGCATCCCACCGCTGCGGGAGAACTCCGCCGGGGAGTCTGAGCAGCCGCGCGGTGCGGTGGCGGTCGTCGGCTTCGACGACACCCCGGTGGCACGCACGATCGGTCTGACGAGTGTCTCCCAGCCGGTCACCGAGGCCGCCAAGCGCGCGTTCCTCCTGCTGCTCGACCAGCTCGGCCGGATCGGCTCACCGGGCACCGGGCGCCATGTCCTGCTCGACCCCACCCTCGTCGTGCGCAGAACCAGCCCGCGGCCCGACCAGCAAACACAACCGCAGAACCCGACCTGACGAAGGAGTCACCATGCGCCGTACAGCACGCACTACATTCCTCACCACGCTCGTCGCGGGGGGTGCCCTCGCCCTGACTGCCTGCGGTGGCGGGTCCGGCTTCGACGACGAGCCCACCGACGCCGCGACCGGTGACGCCGGCGGGGACGCCGGCGGCGGGGAGATCAGCGTCCTCATCGGCTCCAGCGGCGACGCCGAGACCGACGCCGTCAACGCGGCCGTCGACGCCTGGTCGCAAGAGTCGGGAACCCCCGCGTCGGTCACGGTGGCAGCCGACCTCAACCAGGAACTCGCCCAGGGCTTTGCCGCCGGGAGCCCGCCCGACCTCTTCTACGCCAGCACCGACCAGCTCGCCGGCTGGGTAGCGAACGGTTCCCTCTACGCCTACGGCGACCAGCTGAGCAACGCCGGCGACTTCTACCCCTCGCTGGTGGAGAACTTCACGGTGGACGGCGAATTTTACTGCGCGCCCAAGGACTTCTCCACCCTGGCCCTGGTCATCAACACCGCGGCATGGGAGGCGGCGGGCCTCACCGACGCCGACGTCCCCACCGACTGGGACGGGCTCCGCAGCGCCGCCGAGGCGCTGACCACCGAGGACCAGGTGGGTCTGAGTTTCGGGCCCGAGTACCAACGCGTGGGCACCTTCATGGCCCAGGCCGGCGGCGGCCTCATCGCCGAGGACGGCACGACGGCGATCGTCGACAGCCCCGAGAACCTCGAGGCGCTCACCTTCGTCCAGGAAATGCTCGTCGACGGCGTGCTCGCCTTCCCTTCCGAGGTCGACTCTGGGTGGGGCGGCGAAGCCTTCGGCTCCGGCCGCGCGGCCATGACCATCGAGGGCAACTGGATCATCGGGGCGATGAATGCCGACTACCCGGACGCCAGCTACACCATCGTCCCGCTACCGGCCGGCCCGGCTGGCGAGGCGACACTGCAGTTCACCAACTGCTGGGGCATCGCCGCCGACAGCGACAACCAGGAGCAGGCCATGCAGCTCGTCGAGTACCTCACCACACCGGAGCAGCAGATGGCCTTCGCCGAGGCATTCGGCGTCATGCCCTCGGTGGAGTCCGCCGCCGAGGACTTCCGGTCCACGTTCCCCGAGCAGGCGGCGTTCATCGACAGCGCCGATTTTGCCGGTGGGATGCCGACCGTACAGGGGACGTCCGACGTCATTGCCGACATGAACGGCCAGATCGAGGGTCTGGAGAGCGCGGACGTCCAGGGTCTGTTGGCCTCGGTCCAGACCAACATGCAGGCCGCGCTGGACTCCGCGGGCTAATGTCCGCCGCCAGCACCGTTCCGCGCCCAGAGACGGCGACCCGGCCGCCCCGGGCGAATCGGCGCCGCTCTGGGATCAAGGGCCGCGAGGCTGTTGCCGGGTGGCTCTTCATCGCACCCATGCTCATCATCCTCGGGCTCTTCCTCGCCATCCCCGTGCTCATGGCCGCCTGGGTCAGCGTCTCGGACTGGACCGGCCGCGGCAGCCCGCTGTCCTCCTCGGTGAGCTTCGTCGGGGCGGAGAACTACCGCCAGCTCGTCGCCGGCGGTGGGCTCGCCACCCAGGACTTCGGCACCGCCCTGCGTAACAACGCCTGGTACGTCTTCCTCGTCGTGCCCCTCCAGACCGCCCTGTCGCTCTTCCTGGCGGTCATGGTCAACCGGAAGATCCTCAAGGGGCGAGGAGTCTTTCGGACGGCCTTCTACTTCCCGTCGGTGACGAGCTCGGTCGCCATCACGGTCCTGTTCCTCTTCCTGTTCTCCGCCTCAGGCGCGGTCAACGAGGCGCTCAGCTATCTCAGCATCAACGGGCCCAACTGGTTCGCCGACGCCCGGGGCGTGGTCCACATCCTGCTCGGCATCCTCGGCGTCGACTCCGCGCCGGCCGCGCTCGGCGCCAACGGGTTCCTCGGCATCACCTGGTGGCAGTGGCTCGCTGGACCCAGCGTCGCGATGAGCGTCTTCATCATCATGGCCGTGTTCACCACCTCCGGGACCTTCATGCTGCTGTTCATCGCGGCGCTCCAGGCCATCTCGGCTGATGTCGAAGAGGCGGCGGTCATGGATGGAGCAACGGCCTGGCAGCGGTTCTGGTACGTCACGCTGCCGATGCTCCGGCCGACGCTGTTCACGGTGATCACGCTTGGCCTCATCGGGTGCTGGCAGGTCTTCGACCAGATCTACACCGGCACCCAGGGCGGTCCGGCCAAGACCACCCTGACGCCGGCGTACCTGTCCTACCAGGCGTCGTTCGAGCAGAACCAGTGGGGCAGGGGCGCCGCGATAGCGTTCGTCCTCTTCGCGATCATCGTCGTGTTCACCGCGATCCAGCGGTGGATCCTGCGCGAACGGGACACCCCAAGGCGCAAACGCGTGGTCTTCACCCCGCGTGGCGGCGAGAGCGCCCCGACCCCCGGAGCAGGAGTGCCCTGATGAGCACCGATACCACTCGATCGTCCGTGTACGCCGCCGCAGAACGACGCGCCGACAGGTCGGGTCGACAGCGCCGCATCGGCACGGTGGCGGTATATGTCGTCCTGGTCTCGTTCGCCGTCATCTACATCTACCCCTTCCTCGTACAGGTGGCGACGTCCTTCAAGCCCGAGTCCGAGGCGGTTGCCGAGCCGCTGGGACTAATCCCGCAGACCTGGTCGTCGGCGGCGTACCAGGAGCTTTTTCTCCGTTCGGACTTCCCTCTGTGGTTCCGCAACTCCACGATCGTCACGATCGTGGTCACCCTGGGGCGGGTGTTCATCAACTCCCTCGCTGGCTACGCCCTCGCCCGGCTCGAGTTCCGCGGCCGGAGCCTGGTGTTCGCCGGCGTGGTCGCCGTCATGGCCGTACCGGGCGTGGTGCTGCTCATCCCCAAATTCCTCGTGCTCAACCAGATCGGCATCTACAACTCCTTCGCCGGCATGATCATCCCGCTCATGGCAGATGCCGCCGGCATCTTCATCATGAAGAACTTCTTTGAGTCCATCCCGAAGAGCGTGGAGGAGGCGGCCCGGATCGACGGCGCCGGTCCGTTCCGGACCTACTGGTCGATCGTTCTGCCCATGGCCACACCGGCGCTCGTCACGCTCGTCATTCTCTCGTTCCAGGGGTCCTGGAACGAGCTGTCCCACTTCATCGTGGCGGCGCAAGACCCCGAGCTGCGCACCCTCACCAAGGGCGTCGCCCAGCTCGCGGCCGGTGGGCTTGGTCAAGGCAGCCAGTTCCCGCTCAAGCTCGGCGCAGCCGCCATCATGACCATCCCGGTCGCGGTGCTGTTCTTCGTCTTCCAGCGGCGGATCATGAACGTCACGTCCGGGGCGGTGAAGGAGTGACCTCCTGACATGCGAAGCTCCGGGCCAGGGAACTAACGTGCGCGAGAACCCCCGTGAACACCGCGACCCCTCTGCAGCACCACCTCGACTCCGGCCGGACTTCCGCCAGTTCGTAGACAAACGGATCGCGGGTTCCTGGCTAGATGGCGCTGGAGAGCCGCCGTGGGCGCGATGGGGTCGTGCTACGACGCTGTCGGCGACGCGTGAAAACTGACCCCGTGTCGACGGGGTGGTTTCCAGGTGTGGTCGCAACACTTCGGTGATCCTGGAGGTTGTGATGGCATCGACTCGTCGGGTGAAGAAGGGGCCGGGGCGGCGCCCGTTGTCGGCCACGACCGGCCTCTGGAGGCGGCCACCTCCGAGCCCCTGTTGAGTCACACCGGGCTGGCTCGCCAAACCGGGAGCTGAGCGCCCGTGACCCGCCGCCGGTCGTCTCCTCGGGCCACGGTTCTGGTCCTACTTCGGACGGTCTGCCGGCGCTGCGGCGTCCTACTGCTCGTCCGGAGGCAAACTGAGGGGCGCGGATCGCTTGCCGCCGGCGCCGGAGCGGTCTGCGGCGCTTTCCTCGTCGCCATGGCCCAGATCGCTGTCGGGGTCGACGGCCGTCTCGAACGCCTCGGCCCGGTGCTCACCGCTCTCGTGGTGTTCGGCGTGGCGGCGCAAGGGTGTCTCCCGTAGGAAGAGCAGCAGCACGAAGCCCAGCAGGGCGAACGGCACGGCTGCCAGGAACGTGGTCTGCAGGGCATCGGCGAAGCCACCTACGACGGCGGCGTGCACGGGTTCGGGCAAGGCCGCGATCTGCTCGGGGCTGCCCAGGGCGGGCCCGCCGCCGGCGAACCGCTCGGCCGGGACCCCGGCGTCAGCGAGCCGGGACGGGATGGTGTCGGCGAGGCGATGGGTAAGTAACGCGCCGAACACCGCCACGCCCAGGGCGCCCCCCAGGGACCGGAAGAACGTCGCCCCGGAGGTGGCCACGCCCAGGTCCTTCTGCTCTACGGCGTTCTGGGTTGCCAGCACCAGTACCTGCATCACCAGGCCGATGCCGACCCCGGTGACCAGCATGTACAACCCAGCCACGACCAGCGAGGTGTCCACGGCCAGCCGGCTCATCAGACCTAGGCCCACCGCGGCGACCAGCAGGCCGACGACCGGGAAGATCTTGTACCGGCCGGTGGCTGTGATAGCCCGGCCAGAGCCGATGGAGGCAGCGAGCAGACCCACCATGAGCGGCAGCGTCAGCAGCCCCGAGGCGGTCGGCGACTCGCCCTTGACGATCTGCAGGTACTGCGGCAGGAAGATGATCGCGCCGAACATCGCGACACCGACGACGAAGCCGGCCAGGCTTGTGATGACAAAGGTGTGGTTGGCGAACAGGTGCGGCGGCATGATCGGCTCACGGGCCCGGCGCTCCTGCCAGATGGCCAGGGCCAGCATCACGGCGGCCACGCCCGCCAACACGTAAGTCCAGGGCGAGTTCCAGGCGAACTCTTTACCGCCTAGGGACAGCATGAGCAACAGCGCGCTGACCGATGCGACGATGAAGAACGCGCCCAGCCAGTCGATGGCGTGCCGGGTCCGCGGGAACGGCAGCTTGAGCACTCGTTGGGTCACCACGAGCGCGGCGATCCCGACCGGGATGCCAACCCAGAACGTCCACCGCCAGGACAGGTTCTCGACCAGGAATCCGCCCAGCAAGGGGCCCGCGACCGTGGCGAGCGCGAAGACCGACCCGATGTAGCCCTGGTAGCGGCCCCGTTCCCGTGGGCTGACGACGTCACCAATGATCGCCTGCGACAACGCCATCAATCCACCGACACCAAGACCCTGGACCGCGCGAAAACCGATCAGTTGGGCCATGTCCTGCGCGAAGCCGCTTGCCAGGGAGGCGAGCAGGAAGATCCTGATCGCGGACTGGAACATGATCTTCCGCCCGTACAGATCTGAGTGGTTGGGGGCCTTGCGGCCCACGTGGAGCGGGGGAAACCTTTGTGGTGGGTCACCTGCCGACGTCGGGCGCGCTTGGTGCCGATCGAGCCCGTTTCTGAGTGTGACGTGGGAGCTTCGGGCACATGGAACTGCTGCCTTCGAGCGCGTACCTCAGACTCCACTGGTGAAGCTCCTCGGGTGATCCGCCTCTTGCTGGTTGATGTGGAGGTGGTAGCGGTGGAGACGTTGGTGGAGCGGTGTGCGGGGCTCGACGTGCACAAGGACACGGTTGTTGCGTGCGTGCGGATCACGTCTGGCTCGCAGGTCCAGACGCACGCGGCGACGTTCGGGACCACGACGGTGGAGCTGCTCGGGCTGCGGGACTGGCTGACCGGTTACGCGGTGACGTTGGTGGCGATGGAGTCCACCGGGGTGTACTGGAAGCCGGTGTACTACGCCCTGGAGGACGCCGTGGCGTGCTGGTTGCTCAACGCCCGGCACCTGCGCAACGTCCCGGGCCGCAAGACGGACATGGCTGACGCGGCGTGGATCGCGCAGCTGGTGGCCAACGGGCTGGTGCAGCCCTCGTTCGTGCCGCCCAAGCCGATCCGGGAGCTACGCAGCCTGACCCGGTACCGCAAGGCGCAGATCGAAGAACGCACCCGGGAGGCGCAGCGCCTGGACAAGGTGTTGCAGGACGCCGGGATCAAGCTCTCCTCGGTAGCCTCGGACATCCTCGGGGTCTCTGGCCGGGCGATGCTCACAGCCCTGGTCTCCGGCACCAAGGATCCGGAGGTGATGGCCGATCTGGCCAAGGGCGCGCTACGCAAGAAGATCCCCGCCCTGCAGCAGGCCCTGACCGGGCGGTTCTCCGATCACCACGCCCTGATCGTCGGAGAGATCCTGGCCAAGATCGACTACCTCGAGGAGATCATCGCCCGCCTGTCGGTCGAGATCGACAAGGTGATCGACCCTTTCGCGCCGGAGCGTGACCTGATCACCACCACACCAGGGATCAACACCCGCACGGCCGAGGGGATCCTCGCCGAGATCGGTGCCGACATGACGGTCTTCGGCACCGCGGAGCGACTGGCCTCCTGGGCCGGGCGCTGCCCCGGACAGCACGAGTCCGCCGGCAAATCCAGATCCGGTGCCATGCGTAAGGGCAACAAGTGGCTACGGACCTACCTCCACGACGCCGCCACCGCCGCGATCAAGGTCAAGGGCTCCTACCTCGCCGCGCTCTACGCCCGGGTCAAGGGCAGGCGCGGGCACGCCAAGGCCATCGTCGCCGTCGAGCACTCGATCCTGGTGTCAATCTTCTACATGCTCGAACGCCGCGAGCCATATCAAGACCTCGGCGCCGACTACTTCATCCGCCGCAACAACCCTCAGCGCAGAGCCAGACGCCTGATCAACGAGCTCACCCAACTCGGTTACACCGTCACCGCCGAGCCAGTCCCAGCCTGACCCCCTTGGGGTTTCACCTCAGCTTGCCCCAGATCGGCGTGGACGCGGTGGAGGTCAGCAGCGTTGCCGACACCACCCACGCCAGCTGCTCCTGACCACCAAGTTCTCCGACGATGGTCGGCAACGCGGTGGCCACGATCGTCTGGGACAGCGCCGATACCAGCATGCCGAGCATGAGTCCGACCAGCACGGTCAGGACCTGGCGATGACTCAGGACCGGCATGACCGGCTCGGTGTGCGCCGTTCCGTGCTGGCGGTCGGCCGGTGCTGAGCTCATGGGCGTGCGGCCTCTCTGTGGCGATCCGTAGGAAGGGTGAACGACGGGCTCTGCAGGGGGATCCTCAAACTGTGACGTCGGCCTGGTTGTGCGCCGACGGTGGAGGATCGCCCGTCTCCGCGCGAGCGAGGCGGTCGTCCAGCCCCGCGTTCAGCCGCTCCAGCAGAGCGGCCAGAGTCCTGCGGTCGTCCACCGGCCAGGAACTGAGCAGTTCCCGCACCAGGGCGCGGCGGGCGTTCCGAGTGGCCACCACGGACCGGTGCCCCCTCTCGGTCAGCCGCAGGCGGCACGCCCGCCCGTCCCCGGGGTCGGCCTCCCGCGCGATCAGCCCGGCCTGCTGCAACGCCGCTGCGTGCCTGCTCACCGTCGACGCATCGAGGCCGAGCAACGCCGCCAACGCACCGTTGCGCAGCGGCCCCTCCTCCCGCAGCCGGCCGAGGATCAGATACGCGGACCGCTCCAACGGCTGTCCCGGCAACTCGGCGTGCAAGTAGACGCGCTGCGCCCGCTGAAGCAGATGCGTCAGCTCGTGCTCGATCCGCTCCAAGGGCTCCAAGGGCTCCACGACAGCGGAGTCCACACCTATTTGCATGGAGCAACCATATATCAACTGCGCGAGACTGCAAACGCGACAGCTGGCCGGACCGCGGAAGTCCGCTGGTGCGCGTGGATGAGTTCGACGATCACCGTCGTCGTCCGGGCGACGCGAGCCGGTCGCTGCGGTGGCCGTCGGGGCTCATGTGGGCCAGAGTGGCACCATGCCTGGTGGCGTCGTTCTTCTTCGCGTGGTGGCTGGGCTCACCGCAGTGGGCGGTTTCGCGGCGGACTGGAACCGCACGCACCTGTTCAACCCGGCATGGCCGCCGCATGCCCGGTTCCATGACGCGATGACGATCAGTCTCGGTGCCCTGCTCGGTGGCGTGTCGCTCTATGCCTTACGCGACGGCGCTCAGGAGCGTGAGCTCGTGGTCGGTGCCGCGGCGCCTGCCGTCTTCTGGGCCGCGATGGCGTCGGCGTTCGCCTACCCGGGCGCCGAGGGTCTGGAGTCGGAGTTCCCCAGGCTCGTCCCCCAGGTCCGTGGCGTCTGGATCGACGAGCGTTTTGCGGCGGGGGCGATGCTCGCTCTGGGCGGCGCCGGTTACGCGCTGGAGACTACGGCCCGGCGTCGGCGACGTGGGACGAAGGCGCCTGACGGCTGACACGTGCCTGCCGGGGTGCCGGAGCTGAGACAAGGGGCTGTCAGATTCAGGCCGGCTGCCTTCCGGCCCGGTGGTCTCGGTGGGCGCGCCGGCTGCTCGCTCGGCCGAGGAGCTCGTACAGTACCGGGACCAGCACGAGGGTGAGTGAGCAGGGTCGATGTCGTCAGCCCGCCGATGACCACCAACGCGAGCGGCTGGGAGATGAACACGCTGCCGCCAGTGAGCCCGAGGGACATCGGGATGAGGGCACCGATCGTGGCGGCGGCCGTCATGAGGATCGGCCGCAGTCAGTAGCGGGCCCGTCCGATGACGGCCTCAGTAACCGGTAGTCCTCGTCCCCGGTGCTGGTGGGTGAGGTCGATCAGGACGATGGCGTTGGTGACGACGATCCCGACCAGCATGAGTGGTCCGATGAGTGCGGGCACGCGGAGCGGTGTCCCGGTCGCGAGCAGCATGCCGATCGCGCCGGTCGCGGCGAATGGCACGGAGACCAGCAGGATCAGCGGCTGGGTCAGGGACCGGAACGTTACGACCATGACGAGGTCGCCGATGGCCATCGAAGGCCAGAGCGCCAGGCCGAGGTCGGCGAAGGCGTCCTGCTGCTCCGCGTTGATACCGGCGATCTCGGGCGTGGGCCCCGCCTTCCCTGTCAGCCTTCTTCACGCGTCCCTCCGGTCGAACCTGCTCGTGGTGGTCGAAGACCTCGAGCAAATCCCCGGAGGGACGCCTACGTCGGGACCGACACGACCGGTCCACGGCCACAGACAGGGAGATCAGGTGTCCGTCAGCAGGGAAGTACGTGTCCGCCTCCAGGTTGGCATGTCCGACTGCAATAGCCGGGCACACCGGCGCCAGACTCCCGCGTTCACGCTGCCAGACCACCTCACACCGAAAGTCAGGCCACCGCGCGATCGACGCCTAGTCAGCTACCTGGCTCCAGTCTGAAGCCCAGGACGAGATTGAGTCGATCACCGGCTCCAGAGCCCGCCCCTTGGCCGTCAGCACGTATCGCGGCGCGCCGCTGCTCACCGGGCAGGTGCGCGAGAGCAGTCCTTCGCGTTCCAACTCTCGCAGCCTTTCGGCCAGCAGGCGGTCGGACAGCCCCGGTATCGCGGCGCGGATCTCACTGAAGCGCTCCGCGTGAGCCATCAGCGCATGAAGGATGACACCGTTCCATCGCCGACCGAGCAGCTCGACGGTCTGGTGAAAGGACGGGCAGTACCGTCCGCAGTCACCACCCATGGGGCCGCTCCCCTCGTCCGCCACCGTGCCCTCCTACCTCCGCTCAAGCGTGATTGACCTGAGCTCAGAGTACTGCTATACCTCAAGTACTTACTCTTGGTAAGCGGCGACCTCGGGAGGATAACGTGGATGTCCTGGTGCTCCTCGGTAGGGTGCTTTTCGGCCTGCTCTTCGTCGGGTCAGGCTACGGCCACCTGGCACAGAGGCAGATGATGGCTGCTTACGCCGCGGGCAAGGGCGTGCCGGCCGCCAACGTGATGGTCCCGCTGACGGGGCTGCAGATCCTGGTCGGCGCCCTGATGGTGGCCCTGGGGATCTGGCCCGACGTCGGTGCCCTGCTGCTGGTGGCGTTCCTGGTACCCACAGCCTTCATCATGCACGGCTTCTGGGCCGAGACCGATCCCGGAGCCAAGGCCATGGAACAGACCCAGTTCCTCAAGGACCTGGCCCTGGCCGGTGCGGCGCTGGTGATGTTCGCCGTCTTCGCCTACCTCGGTGACGATCTCGGTCTCGTCCTGGTCAGCCCGCTGTTCACCCTGTCATGAGCAACGCCGACCCCGTGGCCATGCCTCATCGCCCTGGCCCACGACCCTCCACGACCTCGACCAACCCGCACACCCAGCTCGACCAGCAGCCCGACGACGACCAACCGCGGCAGTACCTCATCGGGCAGCTCATCGACCTGCCAGGTGTGGTCTGGGCGAGCTCGATGATCTCCGTCCCGGGTGCACGAGCGCTCACGCTTCCCCGGGGCCGAGCCCACGGCCCACCCGATTCCTTCATGGTCGACACCGAGTTCGCCCACCTCCATCCAGCCCCCGACCATTCCTTGCACCTGGTACTACCGCCGACGGCCGCCAAGGCTGCGATCGAAGCAGGCTGGGCCGAGCAGCACCCCGTCGCCCGCCTCGGGATCATCGCGCCCGGTGCGGTCATGATCTACGCCCCACGCGACGCGTACGAGGCGGACATCGCCGCCGGTCTCGTAATGGCGTCATACGCCTACGCAACAGGAGCAGAACCTCCGCTCAGATCAGAGCCGGGGACCACACCGGGCCCTGAGGGCACGGCCTGACTCTCAGGTCGCGCTGGTCCGGGAACTAGTCAAGAAGGAGTACCTCATGGCGGGACGACTCGAGGGCAAGGTAGCCCTGATCACCGGCACGGCAGACGGGCAGGGACGGGCGGCCGCGCTCGCCTTCGCTATGGAAGGCGCCAAGATCGTGGGCTGCGATCTCAAGGCGGACCTAGCCGAACAGACCGTCGAACTCGTCCGGGCACACGGCGGTGAGATGGTCTCGATGCAGCCGCTGAACCTGGGTGACGAAGCCGGGGTGCAGCGCTGGATCGACTTCGCTGTCAAGGAGTACGGCGACTTCGACATCCTTTACAACAACGCCTCTGGTGTGCGCGGCGGCACCATCGAGTCCTTGACCCGCGTGGACTGGGACTTCGACATGACCAACGAGGTCACGATCTTGTTCCTGGCGATCCAGAAGGCCCTGCCGGTCTTCAAGCGCAAGGGCCGCGGCACCATCCTCAACACCGGCTCGGTCGCCGCGATGGTCGGCTCGGCCATGCCCGGGAACGTCGCAGGCAACCTGGTGCACAACGTGGCCAAAGCCGCTGTCCTGCGGCTGACCACCAATCTCGCCGTTGAGCTGTCACCGTGGAACATCCGCGTCAACGCCGTCTCCCCAGGGTTCATCGACACCCCCGCTACACGACCACTGCTGGAGGCCGGCGGGCGCGCACCGGTCGAACGCGCACTGCTCAACCCCCGCATCGGGCGGCCTGAGGACATCGCGATGGCAGCGGTGTACCTGTGCTCGGACGAGGCCGACTACGTCACCGGTGCGAACCTGGTCGTCGACGGCGGCTGGGTCGCAGCCGGCGGCGCCGGCCGCCCCGACCCCGACATCGGGCAGATCTTCGTTGACGTGATGAAGAAGTTGACCAACGCCCCCACCGCCTGACAATGGGATGCGAGGCGAGCCCCGCAGCGGGCTTCCTGACCTCCGCGTGACTGACTTCGGGTCTTCGACGAGACCGACCGTCCGGCACCGTGAGCACGCACCCACTACCCTCTCCCTGCGGCGAACCTCTCGTCGCGGCAGCAGTAAGGCGAAAGGTGATCGCTTTGATGGCTGACGTGGAAGCGATGCTCGCGCACTGGGCCGAGAGGGCCGTGCCCCACCCAGATGGCGCGATCCTGCCACCGCACCACGAACAGTGCCTTGGCTGCGGCCCCGACAACGCCCACGGCCATCACCTCCAAGTCAACCGCCGTGGGGACGGGGTGGCGGCCGACCACGTCTTTGACAACCGCCACGTGGGAGCTCCAGGAGTCGTCCACGGCGGCGCGGTCGCCACCGTCCTCGATGACCTGTCGGGGTTCCTGCTGTACCTGGTGGGGACGCCGGCAGTCACCCGCCAGCTCACAGTGGACTACCTGTCACCTGTCCTCGTGGGGGTCACCTACCGGATGGAGGCGAGGGTGACGAGCCGTGAGGACCGGAAGTTCTTTGTTGCTGCCACCCTGAGCGACCTCGACGGATGCACCGTGGCCACGTCGACGGCGGTGTTCGTCACGGTCGGTGTCGAACATTTCGCCCGGCACGGAGCCGTATCCGGCGGTAGCCCCACGCCACCCGTCGCGGATGATCACCGCGACAGCGGTCGGGAGGGTGCGGTGGGTCAGCAACGCGGGTAGGGCGCGTCTCGGCGGTCTTCCGCGGGGCCGCGGCATGCCTTAGCTCCCGGTACGTAGCAACGTGGACCGCGTTGGTCGGAGGTTCGTCATGGTGGTGCCGTGACACGGCACTCGACGACCGCACCCCTCGGGCAGCCAGCCCACCGACGCGTGTGGAGTAAAGTCACGAATAGCGGGCAGGGCTGCTTGCCGAGACTCCACACTGGGGACGCGTAGATAACCCGGAGCAGCGTCGTCAGAAACAGGGTGAACCGCGCCTAGCCTAGGGAACTCACGGATTCCCTTGTGTTTCCGGGGAACCGGGCGGTTCGCTCAGTCTGAGTGTAGTGTCCGCGAGGCGCTCGGGCTCGGGCAGACCGTGCGCCACAGCGTCTTCCATGACGTCCCGAGCCGGCGGGCGAGGCCCTGGATCGTGGCGTGCTCACGGCGCAGCTGCGCGATCGCCCAGGTGATCGCCCAGGTGGTGATCGAGCCACGGGCGGCGACGAGCCCTGGGACCTGCTCCACGAACGTGCCCCTGGGGCAGCCGCGGTCCAGGCAGCGCCAGGTCCGCTAGCGCCACAGCACTTGTACCGCCACAGTTCCGGAAACGTCGTGCAGGACGCGCAGGCGCCGGCCGCGGCTCGGGGCGACGACCCCGCAGGTCGGGCAACCGATCAGCTGCCAGGGCGTGGAGACCGCCACGGTCATCACCGTCTCCACGGTCATCACCGTCTCGTCGCGATCGACGCCCTCGGCCCGGATACGGTCCAGGCCGAGCAGCACGTCACAACGCGAGCAGGGATCTGTCGTGGGTGCGGCAACGCACCCCGTAGCGTTGGGCAACGTCGAGGTCCTCGGGTTGAGCGGTTGCTTGGTCGCTACTGATCATCGGGGACCTCGACCCCTACCCAGCCATGATCACACCGCGAGTCTCACTCCCCACCGGATGTTCGAAGAGCCGCTTTGGGCCCTCGCGGCGGCAACGGTCCAGCCTCGGAGGGTACGACCCGACTTCCACAGGTGGTGGCGGGCTGAGCGGTGTTTGTGCTGGTCAGGGCTCTGTGGTGGGTTGATTTGGGGCACTAAGTTGGCGGGTATTCTCAGGATGTGTCGCCCTACATCCGCAAGGTGAAGACCGCCTCTGGGGCGACCGCGGTACAGATCGCGGAGAAGCGCGGTGGGGTGCGCCGGATCGTGGAGCATCTGGGCTCTGCCCGTGACGAGCTCGAGCTGGCGGTGCTGGTCCAGGCCGCCCGAGAGCGTCTCAACGCCGGCCAGGACGAACTCGACCTGGGCCTGGACACCCCGGCCGTGTCTTCTGCGGTGCGTGCCCATGTGGTCGGGACCTCGAGCCGGGTGCTGTGGGAGGTCCTCTCCGACGCCTACCGGGTCCTGGGGTTCGAGTCGTTGAAGGACGAGGCGTTCGCCGCGGTGGTCCTGGCCCGGCTCGTCGAGCCGACGTCCAAGGCCGACACGGTGCGGGTGCTGGAGGAGATCGGGGTCAGCGCCCCGCACCTGAACACGCTCTACGCGGCCCTGCGACGGGCGCAGGGCAGGGACTACCGCGACCGGCTCGCCAAGGCGTGCCTGGCCCATTCCGCCCGCACCAGCGGCACGGCCGCGTTGGTGATGTACGACGTGACCACCCTGCACTTCGAGAACGAGGACGAGGACGACCTGCGCAAGGTCGGGATGAGCAAGGAGCACCGGGTCGACCCCCAGGTCCAGGTCGGGCTCTTGGTCGACCCGGGTGGCTTCCCCCTCGAGGTCCACCTGTTCGAGGGCAACAAGGCCGAGACCACGACGATCGTGCCGGTCCTGCGGGCCTGAAGTGGACTGAGGGATTGAATCCGGACCGCTGATTGCTGCTTCTTTTCAGGCGGCTCTGTGCGTTTCGTACCAGGCGTGCTCGACCTCGTTCGGTGTGCGATACCCGAGGGTCGAGTGGAGCCGCTTTTGATTGTACCGCAGCTCAATGTACCGGGTGATATCTCGGACGGCGTGACCCCGGGTGGGATAGGCGGTACGGTGAACTCGCTCGACCTTCAGGGTCGCGTTGAAAGATTCGGCCCAGGCGTTATCGTAGCAAATGCCGGTGCGCCCGACCGAACGGGTCACGCCGACCGCGGCGGTGAACTCAGCGAACGCCGCCGACGTGTATTGCGTGCCCCGGTCGGAATGAAAGATGGTCACGCCGGGGCGGATATGACCATTCCTGTTCGCCATACCCAAGGCGTCGGTGACGAGCTCGGTGCGCATGTGCTCGGCCAGCGCGTAGCCGACGACCTTCTTGGAGAAGCAGTCGAGCACGGTGGCCAGGTACACCCAGCCCTGCCAGGAGGGGATGTACGTGATATCGCCGACGAGCTTTGCCCCGGGCTCGGTGGCGGTGAAGTCCCGCTCGAGCAAGTCGGGCAGGTCACCGGCGTCCGAGGCGATCGTGGTCACCGGTCCCTTAGCGCGCGGCTGACAAGCCACCAGGCCGCGTTCGGCCATGATCGCCCGGACAGTCTGCTCGTCGCAGTACCGGCCCGTGCGGGCCAGCGCGGCGGCGATGCGGCGGTAGCCGTAGGTGCCGTCGGAATCGGCGAAGAGGTGCTCGATGACCTCGCCGAGCTCGGCCCGCCACCGCGCGGTGGCCGACGGTGCCCGGTCCCTCCACTCGTAGTAGCCGGCCCGGGACACCTGCGCCCAGGAGCACATGTTCCGCACGGAGTAGTTGCCTTCCTCGCTGGAGATGAACGCGAACTTCGCGCTCACCGGTACTCCTTCGCGAAGAAGGCCGCCGCTTTTCCCAGGAACTCACGCTCGGCTTTCAGGTCACGGACCTCTTTACGCAACCGAGCCAGTTCATTCCGTTCCGACTCGGTCACCTCCGGCTCCTCCCCGGCGTGCTCGCGCCGATACGCATTGACCCAGTTCCGTAACGTCTCCGCGCCAACGCCGAACTCGCGCGCCACGTCGGCGACCGTCCGCGAGGAACTAATGACCGCGCGCACCGCCTCGGTCTTGAACTCCGGAGTGAACTTTCGTGGAGCCATCGAATCCCTTCCAATTCTCCCAAGGATTCTACCTTGGGGGTCCTGGTCCAGATTCAATCCCTCACCTCAAAGCGCCCCAGGTTTGATGCCGCTCCTGTTTGAGTCCAGGAGGATGAGCACCATGCCGAAGAAGATCGATCCGGAGCTGAAGGCCCGGGCGGTGCGTCTGGTTCGAGAGCACCAACAGGAGTACCCCTCGGTGACCGAGGCGATGGTCGCGGTGGCCAAGCAGCTGGGGGTGGCCCGGGAGTCGGTCCGGCGGTGGGTCGCCCAGGCCGAGGTTGACGCGGGCACCCGGCCAGGGATCACCTCGGCGGAGAACGAGGAGATCCGGCGGTTGAAGGCGGAGAACCGGCGCCTGCGTGAAGACGTGGCCGTGCTGAAGGCCGCGACGACTTTCTTCGCGGGGGAGCTCGACCCCCGCAACCGATGATCGTGGCGTTCATCGATCAGATGCGCGCCGAAGGTTATGCGGTCGAGTCGGTCTGCCGGGTCCTGCGTGAGCAGGGCTGCCAGATCGCCGCACGAACCTACCGGGCCTGCAAGCGCGCCAACCAGCCGGTCGCGGCCCGCACGATCAGCGACGCCCAGGTCCTGGACACCGTCAGGTCCCTGGCCTGGACTCTCGATCACGAGGGCCGACCGAGGATGACCCCGGAGGGCCTGTACGGGCGACGCAAGATGTCGGCCCTGGTACGCCGCCGCGTGCCGGAGTCGAGCCCGGGCGCGGTGGACCGGGCGATGCGGGCCCTGGGCCTGTCCGGCATCCGGCGAGCCAAGGGCTTGCGCACGACGATCCCCGCCAGGGACGGCCGGCGCGCCGGCGACCTGCTCGACCGCGACTTCACCGCCACGGCACCGAACCGCACCTGGGTCATGGACTTCACCTACGTCCGTACCTGGGCCGGGTTCGTCTACGTCGCCTTCGTCGTCGACGTCTTCGCGCAGCGGATCGTGGCCTGGCACGTCGCCGCCACGATGCACACCGACCTGGTGATGATCCCGCTACGCATGGCGATCTGGCAGCGTGACCGCGAGGGCCACCCGGCCACAGGCGGTGAGCTGATCGCGCACTCCGATGCCGGCGCCCAATACACCTCCGTCCGGTTCACCGAGCACCTCCAGCTCGAGGGCATCCGTCCCTCGATCGGCAGCGTCGGCGATGCTTACGACAACGCCCTCATGGAGACGATCAACGGCCTGTACAAGACCGAATGCGTTCGCACCACGATCTTCCACCCCGGGCCCTACAAGACGATCTCCGACGTCGAGTTCGCCACCGCCGGCTGGGTCGAGTGGTACAACTCCCGACGCCTGCACAGTAGCCTCGGCTACCTCGCCCCCATCGAGTACGAGCAAGCCCACTACGCGACTCTCGCCCGAGAGCCGCAGCCAGTATGAGAGCGGCACAGAACCTGGGGCGCTTCAGGCCTTCCAGGAACGCCACGGCGTGATGGACATGGTCGTCGTCGCTGACGCCGGCATGCTCTCCGCGGCCAATCTCAACGCCCTGGAGGACGCGGGGTTCTCCTTCATCGTCGGCTCGCGGCTGACCAAGGCACCCTACGACCTGGCCGAACACTTCGAACGCAACGGCAACTACTTCGACGACGGGCAGATCCTGGAGTCGACCCGGGTGATGGGCACCGGGACGAATGCCCGGGAGCGGCGGGTGGTCTACCAGTGGTCGTTCAAGCGGAACAAGCGCGATGACCGGGACATCAACTTGATGATCGCCAAGGCGGAGAAGATCGCCGCCGGCACAGCCCCGCTGAGGAAAACCCGGTTCCTAAAGGTCTCCGGCGCCACCAAGGAGCTCGACCAGGCCACCATCGACCGGGCCCGTCAGCTCGCCGGGCTGAAGGGGTATGTGACCAACCTGCCCGTCGAGACGATGACCGGCGCGGCGGTCATCAGCGCATATCACGACCTGTGGCGGGTCGAGCAGTCCTTCCGCATGACCAAGTCCGACCTGCGCGCCCGCCCGGTCTTCCACCACCAACGCGAAGCCATCGAGGCCCACCTCACGGTCGTCTTCGCTGCTCTCGCCATCAGCCGCTACCTCACCACCGCGACCGGCAAATCCTTGAAGAAGATCGTCAACACCCTGCGGCCCCTGCGCTCGGCGACCATCAGCATCAACGGCCACCACATCACCGCAGACCCCGCCATCACCCCCGACGCCCGCGAGATCCTCGACCACCTACCGGCCATCACCACGACGGGGCACTAACCCTGTGGAACTCAGGTACGAGGCCGGCAGGAACGGCGAGGTAGGTCACGGCGTGAACGCGGCAAGGGCGACTCCCGCTTGGACCTCCAGAGCAGGCGCCTCAGCCGGATTGGTAATCGCCTTGATTAACCATCGGAGAGGACGTCGACGGGAATCCGTTCAGGTCGAGTGGTTCGGCACTCAGAACGAAGCGTGACCGAGGGCCCCGGCGGCTGCTGAAGTCGTCAGGACTTCGCTATTCCACCGTTTCGGAGGTGTCGCTCGAAGAACCTGAAGATGCGGTCCCAGGCGTCTTCCGATGACGGGTGGTGGTAGTTGAAGCCGCCGATCCGTTCAACCACAGCGAGAGGACCGCTGTTGTGCCGGTTCATGAAGGAGTGACCCGCGTCGGGATACTCCTTCACGTCGCGCTCAACTCCGAGACCTGAGAGCGCGCGGTCCAGTCGCTCGGCCGCCCCGGGCAGCGTGCGGTCTCGAGCTCCGTAGCTGGCAACCACCGGACAGGCGCCCAGGAGGGCGCTGTCGGCGTCCTCGGGGAGTTGGCCATAGTTGGCAGCGGCAGCGTCGAAGCCGCGGGTGGCGGCGAGGAGAGCGAAGCCCCCGCCCATGCAGAAGCCGAGCACGCCGACCCGCCCGGTGCAGTCGGCGCGTTCGTCCAGCCACGCCCGAGTGGCCGCCAAATCGTCGAATGCAGGGCCCTCCCCGCGGGCGAGCGCCCGAAACGTCGATCTCAGGCACCGCATCGGACCACCGGCGGTGAACAGGTCGGGCGCCACGGCCAGGTAGCCTCCAGCTGCGAGCCGGTCCGCCTGCTGCCTGGTGTCGTCGGTCAGCCCGAAGGCCTCGTGCACTACCACGACACCCGGCCAGGGCCCTTCCCCGATCGGAGGGGCGGCCAGGTAAGCACGCAGAGAGGGCGCACTGGCGCCGGCCGGGATGGTCGTCTCGGGCAATGTGGTCCCCCAGCGATCGCGATGCGGGCATGGACGCCGTATCGAGTTCTGCGAACTCGGACGATCCTCCTAACTCGCGGTACGCTACCGGAGCATCGGAGATGCGATAGGCCCTGGGCCATGCTCAGCTGCGAGTCGCAAATCAGAGGGCTCATGTCACACACCACGTCAGCGGTTTGACGGCTCATCGGAGAATCGGTGGGGTGAGGCCGCCTCCGACGAGGAGCATCCTGAGTCGGTAGTTGGTGGGGTTGCGGAAGCCGCGGGCGATGCGGCGGTGGACTTCTACGATCCCGTTCAGCTAGCTAGACGTGACGATCGCGTTTGGTAGTGCTCGGCCGACCGAGACTGGGTCGCCGCGTTCCAGCAGCTGTCGCTGGTGGACCTGAGCACGGCGCAGATCGCCAAGCGCACCAAAGGCCCGAATGCACCACGCGGTCCGACCGTTGGGGCCGCTCACCTAGACTATGTCTCCGAGATGGCCAACAGGCCCTCGCCCCCCGTGATCGACTCCCGCTCCCGGGCGCTGCAGGAGCCTCACAGTTGCCTATCTGTCGCCTGCCATGAGCATGGGACCTCTGTAGCCGGTTTTCTGCCAGCTTCATGGGACCACCTGGATTGCCAGTCATGGGACCACCCGGCGCGTCTTGCTGGTGGTCTCCTCGATGGCCCGTTTGATCGCTGTGTCAGCTTCGTCGACGCGGAGGTCACCGGGCGTGGGGTTCAGGGAGGTCAGCGTGATTGAGGTCAGAGAGGTGCTGCGGGGCTGGCTCGACGGAGCGGGCTTGCGGACGGTCGCGGAGCGGGCGGGGGTGGACCGCAAGACCGCCCGCCGTTATGTCCAGGCCGCCCAGGCCGCCGGGCTGGAGCGGTCGGCGGGGCTGGCGGCGGTCGACGACCAGCTGGTCGGCGCGGTCGTGGCGGCGGTGCGTCCGGTCCGCCCGAACGGTCACGGCGCCGCCTGGGAAGCACTGCTGGCGCGCGAGGAGCAGATCCGGGCGTGGGTGGCTGGGGATGGCAAGGATCAGAAGCCGCTGTCGGTCGTGAAGATCGAGGAGCTCCTCGCCCGGCAGGGCTGCGTGGTGCCGTACCGGACGCTGCACCGCTTCGCGACCGAGCGGTGCGGGTACCGGGCCAAGGACACCACCGTCCGCGTCGCCGACGGCGAGCCGGGCGCCGAGCTGCAGGTCGACTTCGGACAGATGGGCTACCTGACCGACCCCGCGGACGGGCGCCGGCGGAAGGTCCACGCGCTGATCCTCACCGCCGTGTACTCCCGGCACATGTTCGTCTGGCTGACGTACTCCCAGACCCTGGCGGCGGTCATCGCCGGGTGTGAGGCGGCCTGGGCGTTCTTCGGTGGGGTGTTCAGGGTGTTGGTCCCGGACAACCTCAAGCCGGTCGTGACCGACGCCGACGCCGTCAATCCGCGCCTGTCGACGGGGTGGTTGGACTACGCCCAGCACGCCGGGTTCGTCACCGACCCGGCCCGGGTGCGGTCCCCGAAGGACAAGCCCCGCGTCGAGCGGGTGCAGTACGTCCGGGGGAACTTCTGGGCCGGGGAGACCTTCACCGACCTCGCCCACGCCCAGCAGGCCGTCGAGGCGTGGTGCCAGGACCGGGCGGGGATGCGGATCCACGGCACCATCCAGGCCCGCCCCCTCGAGGTCTTCACCGAGACCGAGGCCGGCGCGCTGCTGGCCGTCCCGGACGCCTATGACGTGCCGGTGTTCACCCGGGTCAAGGTCCATCGCGACTTCCACGTCGAGGTGGCCAAGTCGTTGTACTCCGTCCCCGGGGACTACCTGGGCCAGTACCTCGACGCGCGCGCCGACAGCGAGCTGGTCAAGCTCTACCTGGGCGGCAAGCTGGTCAAGACGCACCCGCGGCAGCGGCCCGGGCAGCGCTGGACGGACCGGGCGGACCTGCCCGCGGAGAAGACGGGCTACGCCCTGCGCGACCTCACCCGGCTGATCGCCACCGCCGCGTCGCACGGGGAGAACATCGGCATCTACGCCGAACGGATCCTGGACGACCCGCTGCCCTGGACCCGGATGCGGGCCGTCTACCGCCTGCTGGGTCTGGTCCGCCGCTACGGGCCCGACCCGGTGGAGACCACCTGCGCCCGGGCCCTGGACCTCGACGTCGTCTCGGTGACCAAGGTCGCTTCCATGCTGGAGAAGGCCACCGAGGGCACCCGCCCCGCTCCTGCCTGCGAGGTCCGCCGCCACCACGGCGCGCTTCGCCCGCGACCCCGCCGAGTTCGCCACCGGAAGGACCACCCCGGTCGCCACCGGTGGGACCGTCCCTGCCAGTGAGGGGACCGCCCCTGGCACTGGTGGGACCGTCCCGGCCAGTGCTGGGACCGCCCAGCTGACCCTCATCCGCGGCGGCGCTGACGCCGCCATGACACCCGAACTGGAGACCACCCGATAACCACCACCACGACCACGACGTCGCCGGCCTCGCCGCCCGCGGGGCCGGTCGACCCCCTCGGGGCGGACCTGTCCCGGATCCTGCGGGCCCTGAAGCTCTCCGGCCTTAAGGACACCCTGCCCGAGCGCCTGGCCCTGGCCCGCCAGCACAAGATGGGCCACGCCGCCTTCCTCGAGCTCCTGCTGTCCGACGAGGTCACCCGCCGCGAGTCCCGCTCCGCGATGCTCCGCGCCGCCAAGGCCGGCCTGGACCCGGCCATGCGGCTCGAGACCTGGGACGAGCACCCCGGCCTGTCCTACGACCGCACCCTCTGGTCCGACCTGACCTCGCTGCGGTTCGCCGAGGCCGGCACCGGTGTTCTCATCCTCGGCCCCGTCGGGGCCGGCAAGACCCACCTGGCCACCGCGCTGGGGCACATCGCGATCCGCCGCCGCCACAGCGTCATCTTCGCCCGCGCCGACAAGCTCTTCACCCGCCTCCGGGCCGCCCGTCTAGACAACACCCTCGAGGCCGAGATGCGCCGCCTCACCACCGTCGACGTCCTCATCATCGACGACTTCGCCCTCCGGGTCCTGGACGCGACCCAGACCAACGACTTCTACGAGCTCGTCGTCGAGCGCCACCGCAAGGCGCCGACGATCTGGGTGTCGAACCGCGAGCCGTCCGAGTGGCTAGGCATGACCACCGACGCCCTGCTCGCCCAGTCCGCCGTCGACCGCCTCACCTCAGGAGCCCACACCCTCGTCGTCGAGGGCCCCTCCTACCGCCAACGCCCCGAGCGTGTCGCCGTTGACGACGAGAGGCAGGCCCGCGATGCTCAGTGACACCTCCAGGTGGTCCCATGCTCGTGGCAACACGGTGGTCCCATCACCCTGGCAAGCGACACCTATCGGCGTCGCACTGCTGACCCTGCTACACCCACCACGCCCCGGGCGAAGGATTCTATGGGCCAGCCGCGCGCCACTGTACGCGCACTTACGAAGTGTACTTACTCTTCATGAGGACCTGACCTAGAATGGTGGCCTAGGGTGCATGAGTCGGCATGCCGGGGCCCATCTCCAGGCGGAAGGATCGGTGCGGACACTGTGGACGTGGTCCTCTCGATTGGGCGCACCTTGTCGCGCGATCCGCGCCGGTCCCTCTCGTCCGGGTGGAGTCGTAGATGAGCAGTCTGCTTGGCGTCGGTGACCTTGCCCCGGACTTCGAACTTCCCGACCAGCATCAGAACGCCGTTCGGTTGAGCCGGTTGCTGGTTGACGGGCCGGTGGTGCTGTTCTTCTATCCGTTGGCGATGAGCCGAGGCTGCACCGCGGAGAGCTGCCATTTTCGTGACCTGGCCGCGGAATTCAACGCCGCCGGTGCGATCAGGGTCGGGATCAGCCGCGACACCGTTGCTCGGCAACGTCAGTTCGACGCCGAACACCACCTCGGGTACCCGTTGCTGTCCGACCCGGATGGGACCGTCGCCTCCGACTACGGCATCCAGAGGAACCTTCCCGGGCTCCCACCGCGACGAAGCACGTTTGTGATCAGCTCCGACCGTCGGGTACGAGGGGTCATCCGTAGTGAGCTGCGGATGGAGACTCATGCGGACGAGGCGTTGCGCATATTGAAAGCCGAGGAGCCGCCGGCGCCACTGTGACGCGTGCCCTCGGCTTGCAGCCGCACAATCGATAGGCTGGCTGGAGGGCCAGCGCCGTGCTCGTTCACGTAGGCACCGATCTTCGGGTCCGCGCTCACATCCAGTGTGGCAGAGGACGGGCGTCAGTGACAGCCGCTTTGGGGCTGTGGTTAAGCCCAGCAGCACCGCGGGGCAAGATCGGGTGGTCGTTCCTACGTCAGTCGGCGCCGACGACGTGCGGTCGGACCTGCGGCCCCTCCCCGGTACGCGGAGCAGCGAGGGTGACATCGCGACCGTAGAGCTGCTCTGCGGCTCGACGCAGCGCCGCGAACGCCGTCGCGATGGTCTTAACGCTCTCGTCGTCCAGGCGGGACAGGAGCGCGACGCGATGTCCGGCACCTTCGGCCATCAGCTGCTCCACCAGATCTGATCCCCGAGCTGTGGGATGTATGTGTCGGGCACGCCGGTCCGCCGGATCCGCTACTCGCTCGACGAGCCCCCGGTCTGCGAGTCGATCCACCAGACCAGTGACCGATGCCGGGCTGATTTTCAGCGCGTCGGCCAGCTCGTGACTCATCAGCGACCCGTCCACGTGCAGCAGCAACAGGACCTTGAGTTGCTGCATCGTCAAGGTGGTCTGCAACAGAGCGCTGAACTGCGCCCTCGAGAAGAGGCGTACCAGCGCCGCCTCGTCCTCGGCGATCGCCGCCATCACTCCGTCCCGATCCACCGCGTCCCTCAATTCTTCGGCTAAGCCGTACTATTCACCTCGAACCGACTATACGGGAGATCCCTATGACTCGCCTTGCCCGCCTGAGCCTCGCCAACCGCGCTGTGGTGGCGTTGGCCACGCTGATCCTCATCGTGGCGGGGGTCTTTTCCACCACGTCGCTGAAGCAGGAGCTCATTCCGTCCTTGGAGGTCCCGCTCGCAGTGGTGGTGACGCCTCTTCCGGGTGCTGCGCCGGACGTGGTCGAGCGGCAGGTGACCGAGGTGGTGGAGGGCGCCGTCAGCGGTGTGGAGGGTCTGGAGGGGACCGAGTCGACCAGCAGCAACAGCCTGTCGGTCGTGTCGGTGGAACTGGCCTACGGCACGGACATGGAGGCTGCCCAGCAGGACCTGGAACAGGCCGTTTCCGGCGCGGGCAGCGGTCTTCCCGCTGAAGTCACACCGTCGGTGATCACCGGGAGCATCGACCAGCTTCCGGTGGTGCAGCTGGCGGTGGCTGCCCCGGAGCTGGACGAGCAGGAGCTCGTGACCCGGGTGGAGGAAGAGATCCTTCCGCAGTTGCGCGGGGTGGAGGGATTGCGTGAGGTCACCCTGTCCGGTGCGCGGGAGATGCGCGTGGAGGTCGTCCCGGATCCGGCTGCCATGGCGGCCGCGGGAATCGGTTTCGACGCTGTGAGCTCGGCACTGCAAGCCAATGGTGTGGTCATCCCGGCCGGCACGGTCACCGACGGGCAGCGCAGCCTGAACGTGGTGGTGGGCGAGCGGCTCTCCTCGGTGCAGGACATCGCCGCGATCGCGCTGCCCGCCGCCAACCCCTCCGGTGCACCGGTCGCGCTGGGCGACGTGGCTACGGTCGAGCAGGCGGCGGTCGCCGCCACCTCGTATGCGCGGACGAACGGTCAGGCGAGCATCGCCCTGGCGATCACCAAGACTCCGGACGGCAACACCGTCAGCGTCTCCCACGACGTGCGGAATCTGATCCCGGGGATGGAGGCGGCGCTGGGTGAAGGTGCTGCGGTCGACGTGGTTTTCGACCAGGCACCGTTCATCGAGAAGTCCATCGAGGACCTGAGCACCGAGGGCCTCCTCGGTCTGATCTTCGCAGTGATCGTGATCATGCTCTTCCTGCTGTCGCTCCGGTCCACGCTGGTCACGGCGATATCGATCCCGCTGTCGTTGCTCATTGCGATGACCGGGCTGTTGGTCGGTGGATACTCGCTGAACATCCTGACCCTCGGGGCACTGACGGTCGCGGTCGGGCGGGTCGTGGACGACTCCATCGTCGTGATCGAGAACATCAAACGCCACCTCGGTTACGGGGAGGCCAAGGCGCAGGCGATCCTGGCCGCGGTGCGTGAGGTCGCCGGCGCCGTGACATCGTCCACGATCACGACCGCGGCGGTGTTCGTGCCGATCGGGATCGTCGGAGGTCAGGTCGGTGAGCTGTTCCGGCCCTTCGCCTTCACCGTCGCTGTGGCGCTACTGGCCTCGCTGCTCGTCTCCTTGACCATCATCCCGGTGCTGGCCTACTGGTTCCTGCGCGCCCCGGCCGACCACGCGCGCACCGCTGTGGACCGAGACCGGGTCGAGCAGCGAGAACGCCGCGGACTCCTCCAGCGCAGCTACCTGCCAGTGCTTCGGGGAGCGCTTGCCCACCCGGTGATCACCTTGGTCATCGCGACCGCCGTGCTCGGCGGGACCGTCGCAGCCGCACCGCGGCTGGAAACCAACTTCATCGGCGACGCGGGGCAGAACACCCTCAGCGTCAACCAGCAGCTGCCGGCCGGGACCAGTCTGGAAGTCACCGACGCCGCCGCACGGAAGGTCGAGGACGTCATTGCTGATCTGGAGGGGGTCGAGACGTACCAGGTGACCGTCGGCTCGGGTGGAGACGGACTGGAGACCGCCTTCCTGGGTGGCGGCGGGGGGTCCAACACGGCCACCTTCTCGATCACCACCGACCTGGACGCCGACCAGGCCCGCGTCGAGCAGGATCTTCGTGCCGCGATCACGGACCTGGACGATGCCGGCGAGCTCACCGTGACCACCGGCCAGGCCGGGTTCGGGCTGCCCCCGGTAGAGGTCGTGGTCCGCGCCGTCGACGACCAGACCCTTCGCGAGGCCGCAGACCTGGTCGCCGTTGCCATGGCGGACGTCCGCGGTACGACCGACGTCGTGAACAACCTGGCCTCGGACGCACCAGCCCTCCAGATCCAGGTTGACCGTGAGGCGGCCGTCCAGGCCGGCACGAGTGAGAGCGAGATCGGGCAGGCGATGGCTGGGCTGCTGCGCGGTGCGCCGATCGGTCAGGCGGACATCGGCGGACGCACGACCGACGTCGTGATGCTCCTGGGCCAGGCGCCCGCCGACGTACAGGCACTGCGCGCCACCGCGATCCCCACCGCCACCGGGATCGTCCCCCTGGGGCAGGTCGCAGAGGTGAGCGAGGTCCAGCAGCCCACCAACCTCACCCGCCAGGATGGGGTGCGCACCGCCACGGTGACCGCCACCGCGACCGATCAGAACCTTGGAGGGATCACCACCAGGCTGCAGGAACAGCTCGACGCCCTCGACCTGCCCGAGGGCGCAGAAGCCGAGATCGCGGGCGTCAGCGCGGAGCAGCAGTCCGCGTTCGACGACCTCTATCTCGCGCTGCTGGCATCCATCGCCATCGTCTACCTGGTGATGGTCGCCACGTTCCGCTCCCTGCTTCAGCCGGTCATACTCCTGGTGTCGGTGCCGTTCGCCGCCACCGGCGCGGTGGCATTGCTGCTCCTCACCGGCACACCTCTGGGTGTGCCGTCGATGATCGGGCTGCTCATGCTCGTCGGCATCGTCGTCACCAACGCGATCGTGCTCATCGATCTGATCAACCAGAACCGCGAGCAGGGCCTGAGTGTCCTCAACGCGGTGATCGAAGGCTCCCGCTACCGGCTGCGGCCGATCCTGATGACGGCGGCGGCGACCATCGGTGCCCTGACCCCGATGGCACTGGGACTGACAGGCGGCAGCGTGTTCATCTCCCAGCCGCTGGCACTGGTGGTCATCGGCGGACTGACCACCTCCACCCTTCTGACGCTGGTGCTCGTCCCAGTCCTGTACAACTTGACCGAACGCGCCAGCACGGCCCTGCGTGAGCGGCGCGGCCGCCGCCGGGGTACCCTCCCGGCCTGACCGTGGCCATGCCGAAGTCTCACCGGGTGGGAGGAAGCCGAAGTGACCGATGGGAATCGCATGAACGTCGTCGCCCCGGGCGCCGCGCATCGCCACGGCGGAGCGACCGCGACGGTGCTTGACGACCTCTCCAAGAAGTACAGGTGGACTTCAAATACCGTGCGCTACGGGCGGGATTCAGTGGCGGGTGACCGACCTGACGTCATGGGGCCGGCCCCCGCCGCGGATGGGTATGTGTGTTCATCCGGCGACGCATAGGGACTCCGATCGTGGAGGCCCGCCCCCGACGCGTTGCCCGGCTTGGACTGGCTCGGCGAGCTAGATGTACTGCCCCGCCAGGTTGGGTACGCGGTCGGCGGGTGAGGCGCCTTTGAGGGCGGTGTGGCCGCGGTGGTGATTGTAGTGATGGAGGAAGTCGGGGTAGGCGGCGGTGCGTTCGGCCTCTGAGGTGTAGGGGCGGGCGTAGGCCCACTCCTCGAGCAGGATCCGGTTGAACCGTTCGACCTTGCCGTTGGTCTGGGGCCGGTAGGGGCGGGTGTACTTGTGGGTGATCCCGGCCTTGCCGAGCAGGGTGTTGAAGACGTTCGAGCGGTACGCCGAGCCGTTGTCCGTCATCACCCTGGCCACCGTGACCCCGCTCGCGGTGAAGTGCTCCAGCGCGCGGGTCATGAAGGCGGTGACGGTCTCCTTCGTCTCGTCGGTCAGGATCTCGGAGTAGACCACCCGGGAGTGATCGTCGACGGCGTGGTGGAGGTAGGCGTAGCCCAGGGCCCGACCGCCGCCGACGTCGTGCTTGTGGTTGTTGCGCCTCCCGGCAGCCCGGCCGAGGACGCGGTGTCCGCCGCCGTCGGGGATGCGGCCGAGCTTCTTGATGTCGACATGGACCAGGTCGCCGGGCGCCTCGTGCTCGTAGCGCACGACCTTGCGGCGCTGGGCCCGGACCGGGGCACCGGTGGCCGGGTCGGTCCAGCGCAGCGGCGGGCAGGCGTACCGGATCAGGATCCGGTGGACCGTGGAGACGTTCAGACCCAGGTGGTACGCGATCCGGTGCGGGCCCCACCGCCGGCTCACCCGCAGCCCGATCACCCGGTGCTCGGTGCGGACCCGGGTGCGGTGCGGACACTGCCGGGGCCGGCTCGACCGGTCGACCATGCCGGCCTCGCCGAGCTCGCGGTAGCGCGTGGCCCACCGCTGCGCGCAGGTCACCGAGACCCCAAAGCGTTCCGCCGCCCGGCGCAACGGCCAGCCCTCCTCCACGACGCACCGGGCCAGGCGCAGACGACCCGTCGGGGTCAGCGGGGCGTTAGCGTGGGACACGAGGACCTCCTGGGTTCGGTGTAGATGCCTTCGACAGCTCCACACCTACCCGGAGGTCCTCACTCGTTCACAACAGGCACGCCGACGTGTCCACAACCTCCCGGGTCAGTACAGCTAGAGCGTGTACGGCGTCTCCACCGCGGTGCGAGTACGGCGTCTACCGCGGTGGACGGGCCTGCCCGAGTTCGGTTCACCCGTTGGCCTCGACCACGGTCCTCCACCAGCCCCCGGACCGGTCCAGACCGGTTCGCCTCCGAGACTGCCCTTCCGGGCGACCGGATCAGGACGGCGCCAGGGTTGCCTTCTGACAAGGGGTTCCATCTACTTCTGCGGCCACGCTCACCACGCCGGCGGATCAGAGCTCCGTCGCTGCGGCAGTCCGCGGAGCAACCAGTCGACGAGCTCAGTGACGTACTGCGGCAAGGTCTGGGCGATCTGGTCTTTGGATGGGCGGCCAGGCGCGATGATCGTGTGGAAGACGATCGCCCCTTCGAGCGCTTCCAGGAACTGGGCAGAGGATGTACCGATGGGCATCTCACCTTCGGCGACGGCCTGCTCGAGCCGGCCCATCAGAGCGAGCACCCCTCGGTTAAGGCTCTCGTTCTGGATGTCGGCGTACTCCTCTGGATTTGCCACCGCAGCCGAGATGATCGCCGCCATGGTGGCCCCCTGCTCGCCCAGAAAGAGGGCCGCCCGGGCGACCGCGTATTCGACGAGGTAGTCGCGGATCGGGAGCGACGGGTCCGCCGGGTTGACGTGCCGGGTCTCGAAGTCGCGAACTGCGTCCAGGAGCAACTCGCGCTTGTCCTTCCACCGCAGGTAGATCGACGACTTTCCGACTCCAGCGTGCTGGGCGACGGCGTCCAGACTGAGTCCTGCCCAGCCCCTCTGGCCGAACAGCTCGAGGGCGGACCGGTAAGCGCGTTCTTCGGTGTCGGCGTGCCGTGGACGCCCGGGGCCGCGGCGGGCTGGCGGCGAGTCGTCAGGGAGAAGTGTCATCGCTCCCGCCCTCTCACTAGACCGTAATATCCTGGCTCGAGAGCCACACACCTCATTCTCGGGTGGTAGTGCTCTCCCAGCCGCCTCCACTTGGCGCGACGGTGGCTCTCAGTATGACCCGCTATAGGTGGAAAAGGTCCAAAACCACGGTGTGAGCGACACGGCGGCGGTGCTCGGGGCCAGCGTCCGTGTCGTCTGCAGCTGGCGGGACATGCCGACCTTCTTGCAAACGGATACGTACTTCCCTGGTGACGGACAGTTGCTCTCCGCGTCTGTGGCCATGGACGGGTCGTGTCGCTCCGACGTAGGCGTCCCTCCGGAGATTCGCTCGAGGTCTTCGAGCACTACGAGGAGGTTCGACCTGAGGGATGCCGGCCGCGAATGATCGACGGGTACCTTCCCAAGGTGGACGAGTGGGTCAAGCGCGGTAACGGCAAGGGGTGCGCGGACGTGATCCGCTCCCGCGTCGTGGCCCACCGGGGCCGAGCCGACCATCCCGCCCACGGTCGCGCAGGCCAAGGCCCCGTGGTGCACCGGGGCCGAGCCCACCATCCCGCCCACGGTCGCGCAGGCCAAGGCCCCGTGGTGCACCGGGGCCGAGCCGACCATCCCGCCCACGGTCGCGCAGGCCGAGGCCCCTGGCGGGCCGGGCACCGCCCGACGTACCGGCCGTGGATCACCGAGCCGGGCTGTGCCGCAGCCCAACAGGGCAACGGCCAAGGGTCGCAGGCCCGGACGAGACTCTGCGGCGGACCGTTCTGTTCTACCCGGCTGGGTACTCGCGAGGTTCGGACGAGGGCCTGGACCGTCCTAGAGGCTGCGTGCGTGGGTTCGCACCCTGGCGGCGCCGCTCGTGCGCCGTTGGACGATGCCCTGGGCGCGGCGCAGGGCGTCAGCCGCTCGCCGCCGGTCGCGTTCCTGGGCGAGAGTGTGGGGCGAGGAGCCGAGCGGAGCGGGGTTGGTGATGGCGTGTCGGTCGCGGTAGGCGGCGACGACGGCGACCTCGGCCAGCCAACGTTCGCGGTCGCCGGCACTGTGCGGCCGGTCACCGATGCGCCCCACCCAGGGTGCCCGGTCGCGGATGGCGGCCTCTGCGAGGGTGCGGGCGCGGGTCTCGATGAGTTGGCGGCGTTCGGTCAGGGCGCGGGCGGCGTCGGTGGGCAGCGGCCCGTTCGCGGCGGGGATGAGTCCGGCGATGAGGTCCGGGGTCGTGCCGGGTGCGGGTCGGCGGGTGGCTCGGGCGAGGCGGGTGGTGAGGACGGCGGCGATGTCGTCGGCGTCGAGCAGGGTGCGTTGGGCGGCCAGGCGTGGGAGGAGGGTGTCGAGGTCGTGGTGGTGGGCTTCGGCGCGGCGCAGCTCTGCGGTGAGGACGGCAAAGGTCTCCGAGGAGGTGACCTGGGCGGTCTCGGCCGGGGTGAGCCCGCCGGCGCGGGTGAGGGTGTCGGTGACGAGCCGGGTCCAGCGGTCGTGTTGGGCGGTGGTGGCGATGGTCTCGTACTCGGCGGCGAGCTGGGCGATGCCGGTCCACTTCTCTTGCTCGGCGGTGATAGTCTGGTGTGCGGAGAGCTCGAACCCGGAGTGGTTGAGCACCCCGAACAACACGGTCCGCGCGGAGGTGCCGGCCTCGGCTGGAGTGGCGTGGAGGGGGTCGGGCTGGTCGAGGGCGACGTAGGCGGTGTTGGCGTGGCGGCCGCGGGTCATGGACACGTACAGGTTCTCCCGGGTCGTCGACGGCGAGACGACGACGTGGGCGGTGTCGACCGTCAGGCCCTGGGCGCGGTGGGCGGTGACGGCGTAGCCGAGGTCGACGTGCCGGGCGACGTACCCGGCCGGCAGCCTCACCCTCGCGCCCCCGCCGAGCAGGCAGACATCGAGTGTGCCGCCTGGTCCGACGTGGGTGACGGTCCACCGGTCGCCGTTACGGACCCAGGTGCCGGGGCCGGTGTGCAGGCGGCGGTCGTTTCGGCGCGTGATGACCACATCGCCCACGGATGCGCGGGCCTCCTCGCGCAGCCCCACCTCGCCCCGTGTGGACGTCAAGCCCGACTGGATGCGTTCGGCGCGGGCGCGCTCGTTGAGCTGCCGCACGGACTCCGCGGCCTCGGTCACCAGAATGGACGATACCCCCGTCTGCAGGTCGTGCTGCCACGCCTGGTAGGCGGCGTCGATCATCGCCTCGGTGGTCCCCTCGACGATCCGGCCATGGCTGTCGTAGGCGTCGATCGCGGTCGGGTCGCCGTCGCGCAGGCCGAGGGAGGCGTCTTTCTCCCAGACGTGGACGAAGCGCCGCACCTCCACCAGCCGGGCCAGGTCGCCGCCGCGGACCGCGGTGAGCATGTTGAACGCGCCGCCGGCGTCGACGGACTGCAGCTGCGCCGGGTCCCCGACGAGCACGACCTTCGCCCCCACCTCGGCGGCGCGGGTGACGATAACCTCCAGGGTGCGGGTAGAGGCCAGGGTGGCCTCGTCCAGGATGACGAGCTCGCCCGGGCGGAAGTCCGCCCTACCGCGCCGGTGGTCGTACACCCACTTGGCGGTGTTGTCGCACCCGATCCCGATGTCCTCGGCGAGCACCTGCGCGGCGGCCGCCGACGGCGCCATCCCCACCACCGACCCGGGCCCGTGCACCTCGGTCCAGGCACCGGCCAGGCCGGCCATCGCAGTGGACTTCCCGGTCCCGGCCGGACCAACCAACAGGTCCAGGCGCCGCCCCGACGTGAGGACGTTGGCGAGGGCGGCGGCCTGCTCCCCGTCGACCACCACACCGTCACCCCGGCCGCCCGGCACGGCCTCGACGATGTGTTGCGGGGCGACGAGCGCCGCGTCGCGGTCCTCGGCCAGGGCGAGCAGCCGGTCCTCCGCGCCGAGCAGCCGCAAGCTCGAGTAGTACGTCGAGTGCCGGGGCCGCAGGGTGCTGGTGCCGTCACCCCACCGCATCCCCGCCGGGGTGGATGCGACGTCGGCCGGGGTGAGCGGGACCGACCGCCGGATGGCGGCGTCGGTGATGAGCGCGACCGCCTGTTCGCGGTCCGCGGCGGTGGCGAAGCGCCAGGCCATCGTGCGGCGCGAGGCCTCGGCCCACAGGTTCCAGTGCCGCCAGGTCGACCGCCGCTCCGACACGCCATCCACGACATCGGCGGCGGCCTGGTCAATCAGGAACATCGGCACCGACTCCCCGGTCAGCGCCCGCGCTGGCTCACGGGTGGTGGTGAGGGTGCGTGCCCACACGGTGGGGTCGCCGCCCACCAGGTCCCGCGCGCGTGCCCGCCACTCGGCCGTCAGCTCGGCAAGTGCCCGGATGGACTTCTCGGGGCGGGTGTCCAGGGTGGCCTCCGCGCGCAGCCGTACGATCCGCCTGTCCGTGGGGCGGTGCCCGTGCTCGGCCACGTAGGCGGCGATCCTCGCGTCGGTCGCGACGTCGATGGCCCGGGCCCGGCTGGAGAACGCGGCGATCAGGTCTTCGCCGACACCTTGGATCTCCCACTGGCCGGTGCGGTCCTCGCCCCGCTGGCGCCGCTCCCACGACAGCCCGAACGTGCCCGTGAGCCGGTCCGCGAGGACGGCGTTGTAGTGCTCAGACAAGGCGACGATCGCGTGGTGGACCGCCCGCGAGTCCAGGGTCCGCCACCGCCCGTCATGGGCGGCCATCACCTTGTTCGACACCACCACGTGGGTGTGGAGCTGCGGGTCGTTCGCCCGCGAGTCCCAATGGTCATACGCCGTCGCGGCGACACCGACGACCGGCACCTGTCCGATCCCGGCGTGCCCGGTGCGGGTGGCCGCAACCTCCCGCTCGAACAGGTCGAGCACCTGCGCGACGGCGGCGTGATGGGCCTCGACGATCAACTCCTTAGTGTTCGCGTCCGCCAGACCCCACAGCACCGACACCGACTTCGGCACCGAGAACGTCAGATCGAACCCCGCCGTCGCGGTCTGCGATCCGCGCGCGTACTGCTCGGCCCGGATGCGGGTCACCTCGGCGTCGAACTCCCCCGCCGGCAGGGCCCGGTCCACCCGCGCGGTCAGCGCCGCGGTCCGCTCCGCCACGCTCGGGTACTCCCGGAACGGCCGGCCCAGGCTCGCCCCGGTGACCGGGTCGCTCCCGCGCCCCAACAGCGTCTGCAGCTGCTCCGGTGTCACCGCCATCCCCGGGCGCAGCTCCCCAGCCCCGAAGAACACCACCCCGTTGCCCAGCCACACCCCCGGCGGGGTACCCGCCTCGGTGAAGTACCGCGTAAACCCGGCCGCCTGGACGGCGTCGCCGTCTCCCTGCACCACCGAGCGGAGCAGATACCCGTACCCCTTGCCCGCCGAGACCACCCGCATCGAGACCGTCACACCCACCAGGTGCGCGACCCAATCCACCTCGGGTGCCAGAGGTGTGGAGACCGCAACCACGGGCCGTCTCGAACCACCCCGACCGAGTGGCCGAAGACCCGTAGGCGTCCAGCGGGGGGTCGACTCCGTCACCGTGTCTTCGGTCGGCCCCGGACGTCCGGAGACGCGGTGGCTTGGCCTCTGGCGTCGTGGGCACACCTGATAGTCGAACAGCCCTTCCCGGACGCTGTCGCCGGCATGGGCGCGCTGGTCGACGAGCTACCACAGGGCGCGAAGAGAGGAGGGAACTTAGGTCAGGTCGCCAACTCACGCCGACCTTCTCCCCGTACGCACCCTGACCTGGGCCGATATGTCCCGCCATGGTGCGTACGGGGTGCGTACGGGGTGCGTACGGGGTCATGCCCCCGTACGTTCTCGGCAACGCACCCACGCGAGAGTAAGACCCATGCAACCCGCGATCACACACGTGAGCCGGACGCCGGCAACGCGATACACGCCGACCACGGCAACCGCGGGGGAAGAGAGCGGTGGTGAGGACTCCTCACGACCGCGGACACGCCGCCGCCGCGCAGACGACCCGTTTCAGTGGAGCCGGCACCTCGGGTGAAGTGAGCGGTGGTGACGACTCGTCACGACCGCAGACGCGGCCAGCATCCCCGGGTTAGGTGCGCTTCGGTGAAGACGGCACCTCGGGGGAAGAGAGCGGTGGTGAGGACTCCTTTCACCACCACGTCCGGCGTTCGCTTCTCGTCGTTGCTGCTGTCAGGAGGAGCGAGTGACTCGACATTTCGGTGGGCACCGGGGCGGGTGCTGCCGCGTGACCCTGAAAGACGAGACGCCGGGCGCCACTTTCACCGCGTCGTCGGGATCTTGATGACGAGCGCCCGGCGGAGCTCCTCGAGGTCGACCCGGATGACGCGACCGACCTTGTACCCGGTGACCGTGCCGTCGGCGATGCGTCGCCGGATCGTCTTGGTGCAGACGCTGAACTCTGCTGCGGCGTCGGAGAGCGCGACGAGCTTGCCGCTCGGCACCCGCGTGGTCGCCCGCCGGTTCGTGCTCATCTGCTGCTCCTGGTGGTGTGGACCGCACCGTCACTCCGTCACATCTGAGGTGTGCGCCCCTGCCCCTTCGGGCCCTCCCTGTCCGCCTGAGCCCACCGACCGCGTAACCCCTTCGACGCCCGTCGCACGCCGAGCACGCCGCTGGGCGAGCTCGTCGGTGAAGGCGGCCCCCACCTTCTCCGCGATGGCGTGGCGACGTTCCTCGTCACCGATGTGCTGATAGCGCAGCGCGATGGTGGGGTTCTTGTGGCCCGCGATCGCCATGAGCTCAGCCAACGTCGCACCCGAACGGGCGGCCCACGTCAGCGCCGTGTGCCGCAGGTCGTGGATGTGTAGGTCGTCCAGTCCCAGCTGCTGGCGCACGGTCTGCCAGTTCGACTCGACGACGGACGCGTGCAGCACCGCGCCTTTCCGTCCGACGAAGACGAAGCCGTCGTCACCGGGCTGTGCGTGCTTCTCGAGGTGAGCCTGCAGGATCGGCACGACGAACGACGGGATGGCGACGTCCCTCCGGGATGCCTTCGTCTTGGGTTCTCCGATCTCGTTGAACCTGCCACGGACCCGGTTGTTGGCCGCGGTCCCCCGTACCTGCACGACGGCGCGTGCCGGGTCGTCCAGGTCTAGGTGCCGGCGCCGCAATGCCCGCAGCTCACCGTGACGCAGCCCGGTGGTCGCCGCCAACGGCACCAGTGCTGCCAGGTAGTCCGGCATCAGCTCGTGCAACGTCCACATCTGCTCCGGTGTCAGCACCACGGGCTCGTGGACGGCGTCGTACCGCAGTGCCCCCTTGACGCGGGCCGGCGAGGTTTCAAGGAGGTCGTGGTCGACGGCGTCGTTCAGCACCGAGGACAGCACCTGGTAGGCGGAGAACGCCGCGCCACGACCTTCGCCTCTGCGCTGTGCGGCCCTGGCCTCGGCGGCCAGCTGCGCCCGCATCTTTGTGTACCAGTTGGTGATGTCCAGCCGCGACAGGTCCCGCAGCGGGATGTCTCCGAGATCGGGCAGCACGCGTCTGCGCAGTGTCTGCTCGTACCGATAGCGGGTCGAGGGGCGCAGCTGTTTGCCGGCGATCGATCGCTCCGCCCACTCGGCGAACGTGATCCCGCGCTGGGCAGCCAGCCGCGCGCGGCGCTCCCGGTCGCGCGGTGGGGTCCACAGGTCGCGGTCGATCAGGAGCCGCTCGGCGTTGAGCCAGGCCTCGGCGGCCATCTTGTCGCCGAAGTTGCGCGAGTGGCGCATCAGGTCGGGCCCGGTGTAGCGGGCGCGCCAGCCGGTGACCGCTCCAGCCTGCTGGCTCCTGCGTCGCTCCAGCTCGCCGAAGGTCCGCTTTCGTCCTTGCTTCTCGGTCATGGGTGTGCCTCCACCCATCAGGTGTCCCGCCCGGACCTCCTCTGGTGGGGGAATCGCACACCCGACAGCGCCGACGATCTGGGCTCCGGCCTGCGCAGACGGACTGAAATCCGTGGGGGAACTGTGGGGGAATGACGTGCCCTGAGAGGGCCTTTCAGTCCACCTGGGTCCTCGACGGAAAAGTCTGTCGTCGCAGGTCAGGCGGCATCTCCGCTGATCTGGCGATCAGCGGGACACCGCGAAAAATCTCAGACGTTGAAGCCGAGCGCCCTCAGCTGCTCGCGGCCGATGGGGGTGATCTTCTCCGGGCCCCACGGCGGCATCCAGACCCAGTTGATCCGCTGACCGGTGACGAGGCCCTCGAGCGCCACGGCGGCCTGGTCCTCGATGACGTCGGTCAGCGGGCAGGCCGCCGAGGTCAGCGTCATGTCGATGATCGCCTCGTTGTTCTGGTCCACGGTGACGCCGTAGACGAGGCCCAGGTCGACGACGTTGATGCCGAGCTCGGGGTCGATGACGTCGCGCAGGGCCTCCTCGACGTCCGCGGCGGTGGTGGGCGACGGGCCGGCCGCCGTGGGGTTGGTGGTCTCGGTCATGAGTCCTCCTTCTGGGTGGACGGCTCGGCCGTCAGGGCGTGGGCGAGCGCGTCGCGCAGGGCCATCCAGCCCAGCAGCGCGCACTTGATGCGGGCGGGGTAGCGCGCCACCCCGGTGAGGGCGGCGGCGTCCTCGAGGGACTCCTGCCGCTCGGGCTCGAGCGGGACGCCGCGACCGTGCATGAGGTCGCGGAAGGTCTCGCCCAGCCGGTCGGTGGTGGCCACGTCCTGGCCGGTGACCAGCCCGGTGAGGATGGACAGCGAGGCCTGGGAGATCGAGCAGCCCTGTCCGACCCAGCCGACCTCGGCGATGCGCGGGGTCGAGGTGGAGTGGTCCATGCGCACGCGCAGGGTCACCTCGTCCCCGCAGGTGGGGTTGACCTGGAAGGACTGGCCGTCGAAGGGCTCGATCTCCCCCGTGCCGTGCCGGGCGCGCGAGTGGTCGAGGATGACCTGCTGGTAGAGCTGCTCCATCGCGTCAGCCATGGTCCACCCCGAAGAAGTGACGGACCCGCCCGAGGGCCTCGACGAAGATCTCGATCTCCTCGGCGGTGGTGTACACCCCGGCCGAGGCCCGGGCGCTGGAGGGCACCCCGAGCCGGCGGTGGACGGGCTGGGCGCAGTGGTGCCCGACCCGCACGGCGATGCCGGAGTCGTCGAGGAGCTGCCCGACGTCGTGCGGGTGCACGCCGTCGACGGTGAAGGAGACGACGGCGAGCCGGTCGGCGGCGTCGGCGGGCCCGATGACACGCACCCCGGGGACGGACGCGACGCCGTCGAGCAGCAGCCGGGTGAGCCCGGCCTCGTGCTCGGCGACGGCGGCCATGCCCAGCTCGGCGAGGTAGCCCGCGGCGGCGCCGAGCCCGACGGCCTGGGCGACCATCTGCGTGCCGGCCTCGAACCGCGCCGGGGCCTCGGCGTACGTCGAGGACTCCATCGTCACGACCTGCACCATCGACCCGCCGGTGAGGACCGGCGGCATGGCGGCGAGGAGCTCGCGCCGGCCGTAGAGGACACCGACCCCGGTGGGGCCGAGCATCTTGTGCCCGGAGAAGGCGGCGAGGTCGACGTCGAGGGCCCGCAGGTCGACCGGCAGGTGCGGGACGGACTGGCAGGCGTCGAGGACGACCAGTGCGCCGACCGCCCGGGCGAGGGCGACGACGTCGCCCACGGGGCTCACGGCGCCGGTGACGTTGGAGGCGTGGGTCAGCGCCACGACCCTCGTCCGCTCGGTGATGACGCCGTAGGTGGCCGGGTCGAGCCGCCCGTCGTCGGTCAGCCCGATCCAGCGCAGGGTCGCCCCGGTGCGGGCGCACAGCTCCTGCCACGGCACGAGGTTGGCGTGGTGCTCGGCCTCGGTGACGACGATCTCGTCCCCGGGCCCCACGGCGAGGCGCCGGGCGGCCTCTCCCCCGCGGCCGAGCGAGGCGTTGGAGATGGCGTAGGTGACGACGTTGAGCGCCTCGGTGGCGTTCTTGGTCCACACGATCTCGTCGGGGTCGGCCCCGACGAACGCCGCGACGGCGGCCCGGGCGCCCTCGAAGGCCTCGGTGGCCTCCTCGGCGAGGGCGTGCGCACCGCGGTGGACGGCGGCGTTGTGCCGCTCGTAGAACTCGGTCTCGGCGTCGATGACGCACTGCGGCTTCTGCGCGGTCGCGGCGCTGTCGAGGTAGACGAGCGGGCGCTCGCGCACGGTGCGCCCGAGCACCGGGAAGTCGGCGCGGACGGCCGCCAGCTCCGCCGCGCTCAGGGAGCGGGCGGGGCCGGCGGCCTCACGGCCGGCCAGGGAGGTCCCGGCTGTCATGGCGTGGTCAGACCCTTCAGACGGCGGGGGTGAGGAAGCGGTCGTAGCCCTCGGCCTCGAGCCGCTCGGCGAGCTCGGGGCCACCCTGCTCGGCGATGCGGCCGTCGACGAAGACGTGGACGAAGTCGGGCTTGATGTAGTTGAGGATGCGCGTGTAGTGGGTGATGAGCATGACGCCCAGCCCGGTGGCGGCGTGCACCCGGTTGACGCCCTCGGAGACCACGCGCAGGGCGTCGACGTCCAGGCCGGAGTCGGTCTCGTCGAGGATGGCGAACTTGGGCGCGAGGAGCTCCATCTGGAGGATCTCGTGACGCTTCTTCTCACCGCCGGAGAAGCCGTGGTTGACGTCGCGCTGGGCGAACTCGGGGTCCATGCGGAGCTTGGTCATGGCGTCCTTGACGTCGCCGACCCACTTGCGCAGCGCCGGGGCCTCGCCGGAGATGGCGGTCCGGGCGGTGCGCAGGAAGTTCGAGACGGTCACGCCGGGGACCTCGACGGGGTACTGCATGGCGAGGAACATGCCGGCGCGGGCGCGCTCGTCGACGCTCATCTCCAGGACGTTCTCCCCGTCGAGGAGGACCTCGCCGTCGGTGACGGTGTACTTCGGGTGCCCGGCGATGGAGTACGCCAGGGTGGACTTGCCGGAGCCGTTGGGGCCCATGATGGCGTGGATCTCGCCGGAGGAGATGGTCAGGTCGACGCCGCGCAGGATCGGCTTGGGGCCGTCGTTGGTCTCGACGCTGACGTGGAGGTTCTTGATCTCAAGGGTGGACATGCGTCTCTTCTCTTCTCTTCGTGGCGGTCAGCGGGCGGGGACGTCGACGGGGGCGTCGACGTCGACCAGCACACGCGGACCGTCCAGGGTCACGGGGTAGACGGGCACCGGCTGGGTGGCCGGCAGGCTCAGGGGTCGGCCGGTGCGCAGGTCGAAGGTCGACCCGTGCAGCCAGCACTCGATCGCGCAGCCCTCGACCTCGCCGTCCGAGAGGCTCACCTGCCCGTGGGAGCAGATGTCGGAGATGGCGTGGAAGTCGCCGTCCTCGTCGCGCACGAGCGCGACGGGGAGGCTCCTGCCGTCGGTGTCCTCGAGGTCGAGGCGCATGGCCTCTCCGGGCTCGAGGTCGCCGGTGTCGCAGGCGTGCTGGGCGCTCATCGGGCGGCGGCCTCCATGGTCTTGTCGAGCTCGGCCTCGATGGCCTCCATGAGTCGCTCCTGGACGAGCGGGACGCCGATCTGGTTGATGAGCTCGGCGAAGAAGCCGCGCACGACGAGGCGGCGGGCGTCGGCCTCGGGGATGCCGCGCGAGCGCAGGTAGAACAGCTGCTCGTCGTCGAAGCGGCCCGTGGCGCTGGCGTGCCCGGCCCCCTCGATCTCGCCGGTCTCGATCTCCAGGTTCGGCACCGAGTCCGCCCGCGCACCCTCGGTCAGGACGAGGTTGCGGTTGAGCTCGTAGGTGTCGGTGCCCTCGGCCTCCTTGCGGATGAGGACGTCGCCCACCCACACCGAGTGCGCGGCGTCGCCCTGCAGGGCGCCCTTGTAGGTGGCGCGGGACTTGCAGCTCGGGACCGCGTGGTCGACGAAGAGCCGGTGCTCCTGGTGCTGGCCGGCGTCGGTGAAGTACAGGCCGAGGAGCTCCACGTCGGCCCCGGGCGCGGTGAACGCCGCGTCGGTGGTGACCCGGACGACGTCGCCGCCGAGGGTGACGATGATGTGCCGCAGGTGCGCGTCGCGGCCCATGCGGATCCGGTGCGCGGCCAGGTGCACGGCGCCCTCGGCCCAGTCCTGGATGGAGACCAGGGTGAGGTGGGCGCCGTCGCGGACGTCGACCTCGACGGTCTGGGCGAGCTCGGCGGTGCCGGCGTGGTCCAGGACCACGAGGGACTCGGAGAGCTCCTCGGCGACGACGAGCAGGTGCTCGGCGGCCGGGTCGGCGCTGTCGCCGTTGACCGCGAGGTAGGTGTGCCGCCCGCCGGTGTACCCGCGCGGGACGGTGACGACGGTGGCCTCGCCGAAGGACTCCCAGGCGGCGGCCGCCACCCGGTCGCCCGGGGCGCCGGTCACGCCCAGGCGGGGGTCGTCACGCCCGACCCGCTCGAGGGTCACGGCGTCGTCCTTCTCCGCGGTGACCACGGGCCCGGCGCCGCTGAGGTCGCCGGCGAAGAGCCGCTGGAGACGGTCGACCGGGCTGAAGCGCCAGTCCTCCTCGCGCCCGGTGGGCACGACGAAGTCGGCGAGCGCGAACGAGCTCTTCCGGTCCGCGCGGGAGGCCTCGGGGGTGCCGCCGCGGCCGTGGCTGTGCGCGCCGTCGGCGACGGCCCGGGAGTGGTCGGTGGTCAGGTTCTCGGTGGTCGCGGTCATCAGCCGACGGCCCCTTCCATCTGCAGCTCGATGAGGCGGTTGAGCTCGAGGGCGTACTCCATGGGGAGCTCGCGGGCGATCGGCTCGACGAACCCGCGCACGATCATCGCCATGGCCTCGGACTCGGGCATGCCCCGGGACATGAGGTAGAACAGCTGGTCCTCGCTCACCTTCGAGACGGTGGCCTCGTGGCCCATCTCGACGTCGTCGACACGCACGTCGACGTAGGGGTAGGTGTCCGAGCGGGAGATCTGGTCCACGAGCAGGGCGTCGCACAGGACGTTGGACTTGCTGTGCGTGGCGCCCTCGAGGACCTGGACGAGGCCGCGGTAGGACGCGCGGCCGCCGCTGCGGGCCACCGACTTCGACACGATCGAGGACGACGTGTTCGGCGCGAGGTGAACCATCTTGGAGCCGGTGTCCTGGTGCTGGCCCTCGCCGGCGAAGGCGATGGACAGCGTCTCCCCGCGGGCGTGCTCACCCATGAGGTAGACGGCCGGGTACTTCATGGTGACCTTGGAGCCGATGTTCCCGTCGATCCACTCCATGGTGCCGCCGGCCTCGACCGTGGCCCGCTTGGTGACGAGGTTGTACACGTTGGTCGACCAGTTCTGGATGGTCGTGTACCGCACCCGGGCGTCCTTCTTGACGACGATCTCCACCACCGCGGAGTGCAGGGAGTCCGAGTCGTAGATCGGCGCGGTGCAGCCCTCGACGTAGTGCACGTAGGAGCCCTCGTCGGCGATGATGAGCGTCCGCTCGAACTGGCCCATGTTCTCGGTGTTGATCCGGAAGTAGGCCTGCAGCGGGATCTCGACGTGCACGCCCTTGGGGACGTAGACGAACGAGCCGCCGGACCACACCGCGGTGTTGAGCGAGGCGAACTTGTTGTCACCGGCGGGGATGACCGAGCCGAAGTACTCCTCGAAGATCTCGGGGTGCTCGCGCAGCCCGGTGTCGGTGTCGAGGAAGAGCACGCCCTTGGCCTCGAGGTCCTCACGGATCTGGTGGTAGACCACCTCGGACTCGTACTGCGCGGCGACGCCGGCGACGAGGCGCTGCTTCTCCGCCTCGGGGATGCCGAGCCGGTCGTAGGTGTTCTTGATGTCCTCGGGCAGGTCCTCCCAGCTGGTGGCCTGCTTCTCCGTGGACCGCACGAAGTACTTGATGTTGTCGAAGTCGATGCCGGAGAGGTCGGCGCCCCAGCTGGGCATGGGCTTCTTGTCGAAGAGGCTCAGCGCCTTGAGCCGGCGCTTGGTCATCCACTCCGGCTCGTCCTTCAGGGCGGAGATGTTCCGCACGACGTCGGCGTCGACGCCGCGACGCGCGTTCATGCCGGCCTCGTCGGCGTCGTGCCAGCCGAACTTGTAGTTGCCGATGGAGGCGATCGTCTCGTCCTGGGTCATCGGCGCGGCCGTGACCTCCTGCTGGGTGGGACTGGTCATCAGTTTCCTTCCGTGACGTCGCCGGTCGGCGGCGTGGTGGTCCGGGCTGCCTCCTGCGCGCCGCTCACCCGGGTGGTGCGCGGCCGGACGGCGGTCAGAGGGACGTGGGTGGTGCAGACGTGGCCGCCGCCCGCGAGGGTGGCCAGGCGCTGGACGTGCACGCCCAGCAGGCGCGAGAAGGCCTGGGTCTCGGCCTCGCACAGCTGGGGGAACTCCTCGGCGACGTCCTGCACCGGGCAGTGGCCCTGGCACAGCTGCAGGGCCAGCCCCGCGGTGCCGGCGGAGCGGGTGGTGGCGGCGTAGCCGTCCGAGGTCAGGGCGTCGGCCAGGGCGTGGACCCGCTCGGCGGGGGCCGGGCCGGCGGCCTCCAGGATCGAGGCGTAGCGCTTCTCGAGCTCTCCCACCCGCGAGGCGGCGAACGCCTCGACGGCGTCGGCCCCGGCCACCTGGCGGAGGAACCCCAGGGCGTGGGTGGCGAGGTCGGAGTACGCGTCGGACAGGACCGCTCGCCCGGCGTCGGTGGCCACGTAGTGGCGCGCGGGCCGCCCCCGGCCGCGGGCGCCGAGGCCGGTGGGGTCGTGCACGACCACCTGTCCGTGGTCCTCGAGGTGGGTGATGTGGCGGCGGACCGCCGCGGGCGTCAGGTGCAGCACGCGGGCGAGCGTGGCGGCGCTGACGGGACCCTGCTCGACGACGAGCTCGAGCACCCGCTCGCGGGTCGAGGCCTCGCCGTCGTGCGGCGCGACGGGACGTGACTCCGGGACGCTCATGGGCGCAGACCTCCCCTCGACGGCGTGTGGTGCTTCGACGTGCGGCGCGTTCACGGACGACACCCCAATAGGAAACATTGTCGTGCCTTAAATGGATCGAGGCAAGCAAGGCGACCCTCACCTGGCCGTGCGGTCCGTCACCGGCCCGGCCCCCGCCTACTCTGGGCCCGTGCCCGCCCTCGACCCCGCCGCCGGCGACGTCCTCCGGCCCGCCCCGGACACGCCCGCGCCCGCCCCGGCGGGCACGGGCGCCCCGTCGTCGCGCCCGGGCGTCCCACCGGCGGGCCTGTCATCGAGCACGAGCGCCCCACCGGTGGGCGCGGGCTCCCCCGCCCCGCCCGCCGCCGCGCTGCGGGTGCGTGGCCTGCGCAAGACGTACGGCCCGCGTGAGGTCGTGCGCGGCCTCGACCTCACGGCGGCCGCCGGGCACATCACCGCCGTGCTGGGCCCCAACGGCGCGGGCAAGACCACCACGGTGGAGTGCTGCGAGGGTCTGCGCCGGCCCGACGGCGGGACCGTGGAGGTCCTCGGGCTCGACCGCAGCGCCCCCGGCGCGGGCGCCCAGCTGCGCGAACGGGTGGGCGTCATGCTCCAGGACGGCGGCCTGCCGATGGCCCCGCGCGCCGGGGCGGTTCTCGCCCACGTGGCGGCCCTCCACGCCGACCCGGTCGACACCGCCGCCCTGCTCGCCCGGCTCGGCCTGACCGACGTCACCCGGACCCCCGTGCGGCGCCTGTCCGGCGGTCAGCGCCAGCGCCTCGCCCTCGCCGTCGCCGTGGTGGGACGGGCCGAGCTGGTCTTCCTCGACGAGCCGTCCGCCGGTCTGGACCCCCAGTCGCGACTGGCCGTGTGGGACCTGCTGCGCGAGCTGCGCGCCGGCGGCACCTCGATCGTCCTGACCACCCACCTCATGACCGAGGCCGAGGAGCTGGCCGACCACGTCGTCGTCATCGACGACGGGCGCGTCATCGCCGAGGGCACCCCGGCCGAGCTCACCGGCGGCTCCCAGGTGGTGGTGACGCCGCCCCCGGGCACGGCGGTCGAGGACGTGCAACGCGCGCTCGGGGCCCTGCCGGGGGCGGGGGTGACCGTGGCCGGGGGCCAGGTCCGGGTGGCCGTCGCGGGGCCGCTGGACGCGGGCACCCTCTCCGCCGTCACGGCGGCGCTGGTCGCGGCGGGCCTCGGCGCAGCCGGGGTCACGGTGCACCGCCGGACCCTCGAGGACACCTTCCTCGACCTGACCGGTCGCCGGCTGCGGGAGGAGGAGCGATGAGCGCCCCGACCGTGCCCGTGCGGGTCTCCGCGCGCCGGGCCCTCGCCCAGCTGCGGTTCGAGACCGCGGCCGTGCTGCGCAACGGCGAGCAGCTCCTGCTCACCTTCGTCATGCCGGTCATCGCCCTCGTCCTGCTCGTGGGCACCGAGGTCGTGGCCCTGCCGGGCGAGACCCGGCACCCGGCGGCGCTGGCCGGCGCGCTCGCCCTGGCCGTCGCCTCCACGGCGTTCACCTCGCAGGCGATCGCGGTGGCCTTCGACCGGCGGTGGGGCGTCATGCGGATGCTGGCCACCACCCCGCTCGGTCCGCGCGGGCTGCTCGCGGGCAAGCTCGGCGCGGTGCTGGCCGTCCTGGCGGTCCAGGTCCTCGTGCTCGCGCTCACGGCGGTCGTGCTGGGCTGGCGCCCGGGCCTCGACCCCGGTGCCGTCGCCGGGACGGCGCTGCTGCTCACGCTCGGGGCGGCCGCGTTCGTGGCGCTGGCGATGCTCGTCGGCGGGACGCTGCGGCCCGAGGCGGTGCTCGCCGTCGCCAACCTCCTGTGGGTGCTCATGGCGGCCGGCGGGGGCCTGCTCACCCCGCTCGGCGCGCTGCCCGGGCCGCTGCCGGCCGTCGTCGCCGTGCTGCCCTCCGGGGCGCTCGGCGAGGGGCTGCGCACGCTCGCCACCGCCGGCACGCTCAACCTCGGTGCGGTCGCCGTGCTCGCCGTCTGGGCGGTCGTCGGGGGCGCGCTGGCGGCGCGGTGGTTCCGGTGGGACTGACCCGGTGCCGCCGTACCCTGGTGCCGTGAGCTCCGCGACCGACGCCACCCGCCGCACCGCCCCCCGGCCCGGGCGCGACGCCCGTGACACGCGGGTGGACCGCCTCACGTGGGGGCTGGCGGTGGCCAACCTCCTCGCCCAGGTGGGGATCATCATCACCGGCGGAGCGGTCCGGCTGACCGGCTCCGGCCTGGGCTGCTCGCAGTGGCCCCTGTGCGAGCCCGGCTCGTTCACCCCCGTCTTCCACGAGGCGACGTCGATCCACCCCTACATCGAGTTCGGCAACCGCACGCTCACCGGGGTGCTCTCCGTCATCGCCGTGGCGCTGCTGTGGGCGGTCTACCGCCGCGAGCCCACCGCCTCGCGGCCCGCGGTGCGCCGCCTCGCGTGGTGGCCGCTGGCCGGGATCGCCCTGCAGGCGGTCGTCGGCGGGATCACCGTGTGGGTGGACCTGCACCCGGCCGTCGTCGGCTCGCACATGCTCATCTCGCTCGCCCTCGTGGCGCTGTCGACCTACCTCCTCGTGCGGCTGCGCTCGGCCGACGCGCCCGTCGTGGCCCTCGCCCCGCCGTCGCTGCGGTGGTGGCCCCTGGCCCTGGCGGTCCTCGCCGCCGCCGTGGTCACCCTCGGCACCGTCGTCACCGGCGCGGGCCCGCACTCGGGCGACGCCGACGAGCCGTCGCGGCTCGCGCTGGACCCCTACCTCGTCACCCGGCTCCACTCGGGGGCGGTGTGGCTGTTCGTCGGGGTCGCCGTCGCGGGCGGGGTCCTGCTGCGCCGGGCGGGCGACCGCCCCGAGCTGGGCCCGGCGCGCCGCGCCTGGACGTGGCTCCTCGCCGCCGTCGCCGCGGAGGGTGTCATCGGCTACGTCCAGCACTTCACGGGGCTTCCCGAGGTGCTGGTGGGCCTGCACATGCTCGGCGCGGCACTGGTGGTCGTGGCCACGACGGCGGTGTGCTCGGCGATGTACTCCCGCGAGCCGGTGGCGGCCGCGGTGCGCTGAGCGCCGAGCGCACCAGGCGCGCGTGACGCGGTCCCAGGCGTGGCTCAGCAGCGGTCCTCGACGTCGTCCGTGACGACGTGCTCCTCGTCCGGCCCGAAGGTCCGGCCGCGGAGCTCGCGCGCGACGGCTGAGACGAGCTTCCCACGCCAGTTCGCGCGGTTCTTGTTGGTGCCGTTGGCCTCCCGGCACGCCTCGAGGAGCTCGGGCGTGGCGCTCTCGCGCAGGTACTCGTTGGCGATCGCCGGAGCGGCCCTGCCGCCGTCGGCCCGGCGGTCCTCACCCCGGTCCCCGTTCCCGGCGCGGCCCCCGCCCGGGGCGTCGGGCCGCTGCGGGTCGGGGTCACCGGTCGGGAGCTCGATCGCAGACGTCGCCGCTGTCGGGTGGTCCGCAGCGGCGGCCGGTGGCCGGTCCGGCGGCGGCGGCGGGGCACCGTCGGCGAAGGCCAGCCCGCCGGCGAGCACCACGCCCGCGGCGGCGGCGAAAACCGTGACCGTTCGCTGTGACGCTCTCATCGGTCCTCCTCGACCGGGGCGTCACTCGGGAGGGACGCGCCGGGCACGAGCCTAGGGGCGCGGCGGCCCGCGCGTGGTGGATCCGGACTCGTGACAGGTGCGCGGCCGTCGGGGCAGACTGGAACGGCCGCTACCCGTGCCGGGAGGTGCCCATGCGCATCGAGAGATCGGTGCTGTCGGTGTCGTGGTTGCCCTCGGAGGCGGTCTCGGGCGCCCCCCGCCTGTTCTTCGACGCCGGGCTCAACCACTACGACGCGCCACCGCCGGACGTCGTCCAGGACCCGGCGCCGCTCGTCGCCGGCAACCGGGTGCGGGCCGCCAACCACCTCCGTGCCTGGATCGACGTGAACGACGGTGAGATCACGGGTGTCGGGTACTCCGGCGGTGGTCTCATCAGCCGCTCCACGGTCCACGTCCTCGACCACGAGCTCACCTTCGCCCCGATCCCGTACCCCGACCTGCGTCAGGAGCCGGCCCACGACGGCAGCGCGGTGACGTTCGTCCAGACGGCCGGCGGTCACGCCGGCTTCCCGGCGCCCCGCACCACCCCCGACCCGCCGTTCCTCCGGGTCTCCGCGCCCCTGATCTGGACGACCCTCTCCCTCACCATCGGTGCGGACGGCAGCTCACGGTCCGAGGTCCGGGGCGCCAGCCCGGTGCCGAGGCACTGGATCTACGACGACTCGGGCGCCCTCTTCACCAAGGTCGGTTCGATGGACTTCGCGACGTGGTACTGGGCGTCCAGCGAGGAGCGCTCGCCCTGGCGGGGCACCGACCTGCCCGTGGTCACCACCCAGGTCGAGACGGCCCTCGAGCGCCGGCTCTCGGCCCAGATCATGCGGCCGGGTCGCCGGGTCCGGTTCGCGAACGTGGCGGCCGGCGAGACGCTGGTGCGCCAGGGCGAGCCCGGCGACACCGTCTTCCTGCTCCTGGACGGCGTCGTCCGGGTCGAGGTGGACGACCAGGTCGTCGCCGACGTGGGGCCCGGCGCTGTGCTGGGTGAGCGGGCGATGCTCGAGGGTGGCCGCCGCACGTCCACCCTGCGGGCGGTGACGGCGTGCCGGGTCGCGGTCGGCCCACCCGACGGCCTGAGCTCGCAGGCCCTGGTCGAGCTCAGCGCGGGGCACCGTCGTGAGGACGGAGCCGCCACCCCGTCCTGAGGCGGACCGGCCCTCGCTCAGGCCGAGGCGCCGAGCTCCGCCAGCGCCGCCTCCAGGGCGATGCGTGCGTCCCCCTCGGCTCCCAGGACCGTCGGCAGGCCCATGGTCGTGAGCATGCGGGTCATGCCCGGCCCCATGTGGTTCGCCACGACGGCCTCCACCTGCTGCTCGCGGAGGAACCGGGCCACCCGCGCATGGTGCGCGCCCTCGCCGCCCTCGTCGTGCAGGTGGTCCCAGGCGACCTCGTGCTCGGCCCAGTCGGTGACCGTACCGCCGGCGACGGTGGCGACGGCGATGAGGTGGGCCCGACCCCACCGCGGGTCGAGGTGGCCGGTACCGGTGACGGGCAGTGCGACTCTCACAGTTCCTCCTCGGTCTGGCCGGGTCGCGGCGGTGCGGCCCGGTCGGTGGTCAACGCATCCAGGGGTCCGTCACCGCGCGCAGCGGTGCCCAGCCGCGGGAGCGGGCGCTCTCCGCGGCGAGGATCCCCACGACCGCGGACGGGTTGTGCAGGCGCCCCGCGTGGACGGCGGCGACGGCCTCGTCCAGCGGCACCCACGCCTTGGGCATGTCGCGCTCCTCGTCCTCCCGCTCGTGCTGCTCGTGGTGGGGCACCTCGGTGAGGTCGCGGGCGAGGTAGATGCGCAGGGACTCGCTCGAGCCGCCCGGCGAGGTGAAGTAGTCGACCAGCACGTCCCACCGCTCGGCGCGCAGGTCGGCCTCCTCGTACAGCTCACGTGCGGCCGCCTCGCGGTGGTCCTCGCCGTCGACGTCGAGCAGCCCGGCGGGGATCTCCCAGAGCTGGGCCCGTACGGGGTGCCGGTACTGGTGGACGAGCAGCACCTCCTCGGCACCGGCGTCCCCGCGCAGGGCGACGACGGCCACCGCGCCGGGGTGGTCGACGAACTCGCGCAGGACGCCGTCGGGGTCCGCGGGGTCGAGGCGGACCTCCTCGCCGACGAGGTCGAAGACACGGCCGTCGTGGAGCCGGGTGCGCCGCAGGACCTCACGCCCGGTGTCCTTGACGTCCTCGACGCTCACAGCTCCTCGCCGGCCGGGGTGAGGACCCCGGGCTCGTCGTGGGCGGGGGTGGCGCCGTCGTCCTCGGGAGCCTCGACCTCGAGGAGCCGGCCCGCACGCTGACGCTCGAGCGCCGCGCCGACGAGCCCGGCGAAGAGCGGGTGGGCGCGGGTGGGCCGGGACTTGAACTCGGGGTGCGCCTGGGTGGCGACGTAGTACGGGTGCTTGTCCCGGTCGAGCTCGACGAACTCCACCAGGGAGGAGTCGGGCGAGCGGCCCGAGATCTTCAGCCCGGCCCCGTCGAGGGCGTCGCGGTAGGTGTTGTTGACCTCGTAGCGGTGGCGGTGCCGCTCGGTGACGCGCTGCGAGCCGTAGACCTCGGCGGCCAGGGAGCCGGGCTCGAGGACCGCCTCGTAGCGGCCCAGGCGCATCGTGCCGCCGAGGTCGCCCTCGCCGCCGACGATGGCGAGCTGCTCCTCCATCGTGGCGACCACCGGGTCGGGGGTGGCGGGGTCGAACTCGGTCGAGCTCGCCCGGTCCAGGCCGAGGAGGTTGCGGGCGGCCTCGATGACCATGCACTGCAGGCCCAGGCAGATGCCGAGGGTGGGGATCTGCTGCTCGCGGGCGTGGCGCAGCGCGCCGACCTTGCCGTCGATCCCCCGCACGCCGAACCCGCCGGGGACGAGGACGGCGTCGACGCCCTCGAGCGCCCGGCGGGCGCCCTCGGGGGTCTCGCAGAGGTCGGAGGCCACCCAGCGGATCTGCACGCGGGCGCGGTGGTGGAAGCCGCCGGCGCGCAGCGCCTCCGTCACGGAGAGGTAGGCGTCGGGCAGGTCGATGTACTTCCCGACGAGGGCGACCTCGACGGTCTCGGTGGGGTGGCGGACCCGCTCGAGGAGCCGGTCCCACTCGGTCCAGTCGACGTCGCGGAAGCTCAGGCCCAGCCGACGCACGACGTAGGCGTCGATGCCCTCGCGGTGCAGGACCGCCGGGATCTCGTAGATGCTCGACGCGTCGGGGCAGGTGACGACCGCCTCGCGGTCGACGTCGCACATCGCGGCGATCTTGACCTTGACGCCCTCGGGCAGGTCGCGGTCGGAGCGGCACACGATGGCGTCGGGCTGGATGCCGATCGAGCGCAGCTCGGCCACCGAGTGCTGGGTGGGCTTGGTCTTGAGCTCCCCGCTCGCGGCGATGTAGGGCACGAGCGAGACGTGGAGGAAGAAGACGTTGTCCCGCCCGAGCTCCTGACGGACCTGACGGGCCGCCTCGAGGAAGGGCAGGGACTCGATGTCGCCGACCGTGCCGCCGATCTCGGTGATGATGACGTCCGGCGGCTCCTCGCCGTCGACCGGGTCCGCCTGGGCGCGCATCCGCGCCTTGATCTCGTCGGTGATGTGCGGGATGACCTGGACGGTGTCGCCGAGGTACTCCCCGCGCCGCTCCTTGGCGATGACGGCGGAGTAGACCTGCCCCGTCGTCGCGTTGGCCTTGCCGGAGAGCTCGACGTCGAGGAAGCGCTCGTAGTGGCCGATGTCGAGGTCGGTCTCCGTGCCGTCGTCGGTGACGAAGACCTCCCCGTGCTGGAACGGGTTCATCGTGCCGGGATCGACGTTGATGTACGGGTCGAGCTTCTGCATGACCACGCGCAGACCGCGGGAGCGGAGGAGCTGGCCCAGGCTCGAGGCGGTGAGCCCCTTGCCCAGCGAGCTGACGACCCCGCCCGTGACGAAGATCTGGCGGGGGGTGCTGGACTGGTTCCCGGGGAGCCGGGCGGAATGGTTCACCACGGACTTCGACACTAGCAGCCCCACGGCCCCACGCACCCGGTCCGGCGGCGTGCCGCGCGTCACCGGCGCGCCGCGCCGCGCTGCCCGCTCCATCGCCGGCCCGCCGTCCGGGACGCCGGCCCCCGGCTCGCGCCGCACGTCGGGAGCGGGCCGCCTCAGGACGTGTAGACGCGCAGGAGCTGCGCCCGGACCTCCGCCGGCCCGGGCAGGGTGGCCGCGCGCGAACGGGCGGCGGCCCGCAGCGCACGGGCCCGGGTGGGGTCGGCCAGCACCTCCGCGACGCCGGCGGCGAGCGCCGCGGCGTCGCCCGCGGGGACGAGCACCGCCGCGTCGCCGGTGACCTCCCGGGTCCCGCCGACGTCGGTGGCCACCACCGGTGCGCCGGCCCGCAGCGCCTCCTGGACGGCGATCGGCTGCCCCTCCCAGGTGGCGGTGGAGACGACGACGTCGGCGGCGGCGAGCAGCTCGGGGACGTCCTCGCGGCGTCCGGCCAGCACCACCGGAAGACCGGCGTCGCGGACCCGGTCGGTCAGCCGGGCGCGCAGCGGGCCGTCGCCGACGACCACCCAGCGCCAGGAGTGGGTGCCCGCGGCGTGCCGGCCGCGTCCGCCGTCGGCGGGGCCGCCGTCTCGGCCGTCGAGGAGTGCGGCGGCGTCGACGAGCAGGTCCAGGCCCTTCTGCGGGGCGAGGCGGGCGACGGTGAGGACCAGCCGCTCGCCCTCGGCGAGGCCCAGGGAGGAGCGCAGCTCGGCGGCGTCGACGTCGCCGGTGGCGACCCGCGCCGGCGCGGGGACGAGGGCCCGCTCCACCTGCCGCGCGCCACGGTCGCGCATACGCTGGACGAGGTCGCCGCTCACGCCGAGGACGACGTCCGCCCCGCGGGCGACCAGGCGTTCGAGCACGGCCGCGACGGCCCGGACGCGCGGCCCGCCCACGGGCAGGTTGTGGACGGTCACGACCAGGCGCGGACGCGGGCTCAGGGCACGCATGGCCAGGACGGTCAGCGCGCCGGCCCGCAGCCCGTGGGCGTGGACGACGTCCGCGTCCCCCGCGAGGCGCCGCAGGGCGGCGACGGCGGCGAGGTCCTGGGCGCGGGGGCGGTCGGCGATCTCCACCTCCCGGGTGCGCACGGCCCGCGCGCCCCGGGTGCCGTCGTCGGCGAGCGGGGCGAGGACGTCCGCGGGCCCGGCGAGGAGCACCCGGACCTCCTGCTCGCCGGGGGCGGGCAGGGTGCCCAGCGGCCGGGAGCCGGCGGCGAGGAGGCTGCTGATCTCCCGGGCGTGACGGGCCACGCCGCCCGCGCTCGAGCCCGTCACCTGCAGCACCCGCATGGCCTCCCCCTCGCGTCCGGTCCGCGCCAGTATCCCAGCGTGGGCTACGCCGCGCCGCCGGACCGACCCAGACCTGCCCCCCGCACCGTGCCACGGTCCCCGGCCAGGACGGCGACGGCGGTCACCGCGGTCGCCACCACGGCGCCGACGACCGCGGCGCCGGCCCCGGCGAGCGCTCCGCCGTCGCCCGCGAGCAGGGCGTCGACGACGAGTCGTCCCCCCGCCGCACCCGCGGCCGCCCCGACGCCCGCGACGACGGCCGTGCGCGCCGTGCCCGCCAGCGCGCCCGCGCCGCCGGCGCGCCGCAGCGCGATGAGGAGCAGGACCCCGGCGAGGGTCATCCCCACGGACGACGCGGCCGCCAGGACCGTGAGGGTGGCCGGGCCGTCGCCGCCGTCGGGGACGAGGAGGCGCACCCCCACCCAGGACGCCAGCGAGACGGCCGCCCAGCCGGCGGCCGTGGCGACCACGGCGGCGCGGGCGCGGTCGAGGGCGTACAGCGCCCGGGAGAGGTGGAAGACGAGGGCGTAGCCCACGACGCCCGGGGCGAACCAGGTGATGGCGGCGGTCATCCCGGGCATGTCGTCCGCGGCGGAGAACACGGCGGTCGCGGCCGGCGCGACGGCGACGAGCACCGCGAGCCCGACCAGCCCGGCGGCGAGCACGAGCCGGGTGGAGCCGGCGGCCAGCGCGGCGAAACCGGTCCGGTCCCCGGTGCCGGCACGCTCGGACAGGCGCGGGAAGACGGCCGTGGCCAGTGGTACCGCGAGGACGGCGTAGGGCAGGAAGTACACCGCCTGGGCGTAGCGGTAGACGGTGATGGTGCCCGTCTCCCCCGCGGTGGTGGCGAGGTACAGGACGACGACGACGCTGACCTGCTGGGCCAGGAGCGCCCCCAGCCCCGCCCCGGCCAGGGTCACGGCCCGCCGCGCCACCCCGGCGGGGAAGCCGGTGCGCGGGCGCAGCCGCACCCCCGAGCGGACGACGGGGACGAGCTGGGACAGGCTCATGGCGGCCACGCCGGCCGTGGTCCCCCACGCGAGCCACGCGACGGCCGCGCCGGGCAGGTCGCCGGGCCGGTCCTGCGCCCCCTGGGCGAGCGCACCGAACGCCAGGTACGCGCCGATGACGACGAGGGAGGACAGCAGGGGCGCGAACGCCGGCCAGAAGAAGCGCTTCTGGGCCTGCAGGACCCCCGAGAGGATGACGCCGACGCCGTACAGCGGCACCTGGAGCGCGAAGATCCGCAGCATCGTGGCCGTGAGCCTGGTGATCTCGGCGTCGCCGGCGTCGAAGAGGCCGGCGATCGGCCCGGCGAGCGCGGCCAGCACGAGCGCCAGCGGCACGAGCACCACGAGCGTCCACGTCAGCAGGGCCGAGGCGGTGCGGTCGACGTCGTCGCGCAGGCGCCGGGCGAGCGGGACGGCGAGCAGGGGCACGACGGCCCCGGCGAGCGCGCCGCCGGCGGCGACCTCGAAGAGGACGTTCGGCACGGTGTTGGCGGTCTCGTAGGCCTGGGAGGTGGCGGAGGAGCCCAGGGTCCAGGACTGCACCAGCCAGCGGACGAAGCCCACCCCGCGGGAGAGGAGCGTGATGAGCGAGATGAGGCCGGCCGCGCCGAGGGCGCCGCCGAGGAGGCGTCTCACCGCTGCGGGGCGCGGCGGCCCAGGTCGTCCAGCCGGTGCAGCACCGGCGTGGCGTCGATGACCGCGGAGAAGCTCACCCGCTCGCTCGCCAGCGTCAGCGCCACGACCGCGGCCAGGGCGCTCCCGCGCAGGAGCCGGGAGGGGTGGGCGGCCAGGGCGGTGCCCACGAGCGCGCCGACGGCGTTGGCGCCGGTGTCGCCGAGCATGGTGCGCTCGGCCAGGTCGTCAGGCAGGGCGGCGCCGACGACGCCGAGCGCGCAGGCGCCGGTCGCGGCGGTGGGGGCGACGGCGAGGACCAGCGGCGCGGCCACGGCGGTGGCGACCTTGAGGGACCGGCCCGGACGCAGGTCGAAGAGGTTGTGCAGGTTCGCGGTGCCGGCGACGAGGGCGGCGCCGGCGAGGGTCCCGGTCAGCCGGCCCGTCCCACGCCCGGGCGTGACGAGGGCGGCGGCGAGGAGCGCCCCGGCGCCGATGCCGACGATCTTCAGGGACCCGGTGGTGACCTGACCGCGGGCGAGCGCCCCGAGGTGCCCGCGCAGCCCCTTGGCCCGGGGCGCGTCGGCGGGTCCCTCGCCGAGGTCGTCGAGCAGGCCCATGCCCGCCCCGGCGCCGGCCGCGAGCGCGGCGGCGGCGAGGGTCCGGGCGACCGCGGGCTCGCGGGTGACCAGGGCGGCGGCGAGCGGTCCCGCCACGGCCCCGGCCCCGACGGCGGCCCCGCCGAGGAGGCTCACGTCCCGGCCGGCGAAGTTGCGCCGCTCCCACCGCCCCGCCCCACCGGGTGGGCGGGACCGCAGGACGGTTGCCGCCGCGGCGGTGGCACCGGCCCCGATCACGGCGGGGGCGAGGACGTCCCGGGCCGGGCTCACGCCGCCCCGTCCTCCCCGTCGGCCGTGGCGTCCTCCGCGGGGGCGGTGGTCTCCTCCCCGGCGGTGGTCTCCTCCGCCCCGGCGGTGCCGTCCTGCGACGGCTCGGACGGGGTGACGTCGGGGACGAGGAGCGGCAGCTCGACCCGGGGCGGGACGGGCGCCTCGGCCCCGAGCCCGAACCCGTAGGCGTCGGTCGCGCCGGAGATCGACACGGCGAGCGCCAGGGGCGCGGAGATGGCGGCGGTGACCTCCCCGACGGAGTCGACGGTGGTCGCGGCACCCGCGGCCGCCTCGTCCTCGCGCACGGCGGTGACGAGGTCACGGTCCGAGACGGCGGCACCCACGGTGACCGACGGCGCCGCCTGCGCGAGCGCCTCGGCCAGGCGCACGTGCCCGGCGAGGGTCTCGGCGGCGGCCTCGACCACCTCGGGATCCTCCTCCTCGGTGGGCAGCTCGGCGGGCCGGGGCCCGACCAGCACGGTGGCGTGGGCGGGCCCGGCCGGCTCCTCGGTGAGGGTGATGAGCGGCTCCTCGGCGGAGGTGAGGAGGTCGACCAGGGTGGCGGCGTCCTCGGAGAGCTCCTCGCCCGTCCCGGTCAGGGCCTGGGCGAGGGCGGCGCCGAAGATGGCCTCGGCGCCGGCGTCCTCGGCCGGGGCGTCGTCCATGTAGCCCAGCAGCTGACCGGCGAAGGTCTGGCGGAAGGAGAGCGTGTCGGCGTCGGTCCACGCCTCGGTGACGGCGACCTCACCGACCACCTCGGCCCCGGCCCGCGCGAGGCGGTCCCGGAGCTCCTCGACGTCCTCGGTGACGGTCCCGGGCAGCGTCACCACCGTGACCCGCCGGTCGGTGAGGGTGCCCTCGAGCAGGACCGGCGCGGACTCATCGAGGTAGGTCGTCCGCTCGGTGACGTCCCGGTCGGCGGTCTCCAGGGCGACGCGCAGCTGGTCGCGGTCCTCGCGCAGGTCCTGGACCTGGCCCGTGAGGGTGTCGCCGATGGAGTCGCGCAGCGGACCCGCCCCCAGGACGATGCCGACCGAGAGGGCCAGGAACACGGCGATGAGGGAGACGATGTGGTAGCGGAAGTCGATCATCGAAGCGTGTCTCCAGCGGGTCAGGTGGTCGGTTCCGGGGCGATGCCCACGAGCGACCGGAAGAAGTTCACCAGGTCGTCGAACCACGCCCCGGACAGCCCGAAGATGGTCTGGCCGACGTTGGTGGCGGCGAGGGCGACGAACAGGGCGAGCAGGCCGACGACGGCCAGCAGCACCAGCTGCCAGGACGAGATCCGCGTGCGGTACAGCTGCGAGACCCCCTTGGCGTCGATGAGCTTGCTGCCCACCCGCAGCCGGGTGAGGAAGGTCGAGGCCATGCCGGAGCGGCCCTTGTCGAGGAACTCGATGAGGGTGTCGTGGGTGCCGACGGCGACGATGAGCTCGGCGCCGGAGTCGTCCGCGAGCAGCATGGCGACGTCCTCGCTGGTGCCGGTCGCGGGGAACACGACGTGCTCGACACCGAGGTCCTCCACGCGTCGCTGCCCCGGGGCCCGGCCGTCCCGGTAGGCGTGGACGACGATCTCGGCGCCGGACCGCAGCGCCCGGTCCGAGACCGAGTCCATGTCACCGACGATCATGTCCGGGGTGTGGCCGGCCTCGATGAGCGCGTCAGCGCCGCCGTCGACCCCGATGAGGAGGGGGCGGTACTCGCGGATGTACGGCCGCAGCATCGCCAGATCTTCCTTGTAGTGGTAGCCCCGCACGACGATGAGGACGTGCCGTCCCTCGAACCGGGTGCGCACGACCGGCACGCCCACCCCGTCCAGGAGCAGGTCGCGCTCCTTGCGGACGTAGTCCATGGTGTTGGTCGCGAACGCCTCGAGCTGGACCGACAGCCCCTCGCGCGCCAGGGCCTGGGACGCCTCGACCGTGTCGGCGTCCTGGGCCGTGCCCTCGGCGACGAGGACGTCCCCGGCGCGCACCTCACCGCCGTCGACGGTGAGGACCTGGCCCTCCTTGACCGCCATGACCGCCGAGCCGAGGTCGTCCACCAGCGGGATGCCCGCCTCGAGGAGGATGCCCGGTCCGAGGTTGGGGTAGCGGCCGGAGGTCGAGCGGGCGGCGTTGAGCACCGCGGCCGGCCGGCACGCGACGAGCGCCTCGGCCGAGACCCGGTCGAGGTCCTCGTGGTCGATGACGGCGATCTCGCCCGGACGCAGACGCTTGGTCAGGTTCTTCGTGCGGGCGTCCACGCGCGCCGGCCCGGTCGTTCCCGGGCCGGTGTCGGCCTGCTGGCGGCGACGTCGGAAGTGTGGACTCACCGGCTCATGGTGCCACGGTCGCCCGCTCCAGAAGCTCAGCGGCGTGCCGCAGGGCGGTCTCGGAGTCCTCCTGGCCCGAGAGCATCCTGGCCAGCTCCCGCACCCGATCGGGGCCTTCGACCCTGCTGACGTCGGTGGCCGTGACCACGGCGGCGCCGGCTGTGTCCTTGCTCACCACGAGGTGGCGGTCGGCGAACGCGGCGACCTGCGCCAGGTGGGTGACGACCACCACCTGGGAGCTGCGGGCCAGCAGGGCCAGCCGCCGGCCGACCTCGACGGCGGCCCGGCCACCCACCCCGGCGTCGACCTCGTCGAAGACGAAGGTCCGCGGGTCGGTGGCGTCCGCGGCGGGCGCGGCGGTGGCCAGCGCGACCTCGATGGCCAGCATGACGCGGGAGAGCTCACCGCCGGAGGCCCCCTGTCCCAGGGGCCGCGCGGGGGCGCCGGGGTGGGCGGCGAGCAGCAGCTCGACGTCCTCACCGCCGTGCGGACCGGGCTCGGGCAGGGCGGTGAGCCGCGCGGTGAGGTGGGCGCCCTTCATCGCCAGGCCCGCGAGCTCGGCGTCCACCGACCGGGCGAGGTCCTCCGCCACGGCGCGCCGGGACTCGCTCAGCGCGGCGGACGCCGCCGCCGTGGCGCGCTCCGCCCCCGCGAGGCGCTCGCGCAGCCGCTCACCGGTGTCCTCGGGGCCGTCGAGGTAGGCGAGCCGCTCCCGGGCCCGGTCCGCCCACGCCAGGAGCGCGTCGACGTCGGGACCGTGCAGCCGGGTCGCCTCGGCCAGGGCGGCGCGCCGCTCGTGGACGACGGCGAGCCGGGCGGGGTCGGCGTCGAGGGAGGTGAGGTAGGACGCGAGCTCGGTGGCGACGTCGGAGACGAGGTAGGCGGCCTCGGCCAGGCGGGCGGCCCACTCGCCCAGGGCCGGGTCGTCGGCGGCGCCGTGCTCGAGGCTGCGCCGGGCCTCCTCGAGCAGGGCTGCGGCGTCGACCCCGCCGGGGGCGAGGTCGTCGGCCCCCGTGAGCGCCTGGTGGGCCCGTCCGGTCGCCGCGCGCAGCTCCTCGACGTTGCCGAGCCGCTGGGCCTCCTCGCGCAGTGCGACATCCTCCCCGGGCAGGGGGGCCAGGGCGTCGACCTGGTCGAGCCCGGCGCGCAGGCGCGCGATCTCCTCCTCGCGGACGCCGGCCGAGCGCTCCCACTCGGCGAGCTCGGCGCGGACCGCCACGAGGTCGGCCCAGGCCCGGCGGTAGGTGTCGAGAAGGGCAGCGTGGTCCGCGCCGCCGAACGCGTCGAGCGCGGCGCGCTGCTGTGCCGGGGCGCGCAGGCGCAGCTGCTGCGACTGCCCGTGGACGGTGACGAGCTGCTCACCGATCTCGGCCAGGACGCCCTGGGGCACGGTCCGGCCGCCGAGGTGGGCCCGGGACCTGCCGCCCGCCGGCACCGTGCGGGCGACGATGAGGGCGCCGTCGTCGAGCTCCGCGCCCGCCTCCTCGGCCCGGCCGGCGGCGACGCCGTCGGGGGGGACGGTGAAGGTGCCCTCGACGACGGCGCGGTCGGTGCCGGTGCGCACGAGCGCGGGGTCGGCGCGGCCGCCGAGCAGCAGGTCGAGGCTGGTGAGGACCATGGTCTTGCCCGCCCCGGTCTCGCCGGTGATGACGGTGAAGGTGGGCGCGAGGTCGAGCTCCGCGGAGGCGATCACCCCGAGGTTCTCGATGCGGACCTGCTCGATCACGGCACCTCCCGCAGGTTGCGCCACCCCTTGACCGGCAGGTTGAACTTGGCGACGAGCCGGCCCGAGAACGGAGCCTCGGTGAGGCGCGCGAGGCGGACGGGTCGCTCGCCGCGGCGGACCTCGATGCGCGAGCCCGAGGGGGCGTCGAGGAGACGCCGGCCGTCGCACCAGACGACGGCGTGAGTCTCCTCGTAGGGGAGGATCTCGACCTCGAGGACCGAGCTCGGCCCCACGACCATCGGGCGGGTGAACAGCGCGTGGGCGGCGATGGGGACCAGCAGCAGCGCCTCGACGTCGGGCCAGACCACCGGTCCCCCGCCCGAGAAGGCGTAGGCGGTCGAGCCGGTGGGGGTGGCCAGGATGATGGCGTCGCAGCCGAAGGAGGACAGCCCCCGGCCGTCCACCCCGATCGTGGCCACGACCATGCGGGCCCGCTCCCCCTTCTCCACCGCGGCCTCGTTGAGGGCCCAGCTGCGCTGGACCCGCCCGTCCGGGGTCGTGACCTGGACGTCGAGCGTCATCCGCTCCTCGACCGAGTAGTCGCGCGCGACGATGCGCGCGACCACCTCGGGCAGCGCCTCGGGCTCGGCCTCGGCGAGGAACCCGACGTGGCCCAGGTTCACCCCGAGGACGGGGACGTCGTGGTTGCGCGCCTCCTCGGCCGCCCGCAGGATCGTGCCGTCGCCGCCCAGGACGACGACGAGCTCGACCCCCTCGGCGCTGCCGTTGCGGACGGTCTCGATCCCGTGCTCGCGCAGGTCGTCGCTGACGCGGTCCGCCGCGCGGACGGCGTCGTGGCGCCCCTCGTGGCACACGACGAGGATGCGGCGGCTCATGGCTTCTCCTGCTCCGGGGTGCGGATGACGAGCGGGTCCGTCGGCGTGGTCCCACCGGCTCCGGCCGGTGTGGTCCGCACGGCTCCGGCCGGTGTGGTTTCACCGTCTCCGGCCGGCCCGGTGCGGACCGCCTCGGCCGCGGCGTCGGCCAGGGCCTGCCCGCTCAGGGCCCGGGGGTGGTCGCGGCGCATCGCCAGAAAGTACTCGACGTTGCCGGACGGACCGGGCAGCGGGCTGGGGACCACGGCCCACGTGTCGAGTCCGACCTCGGCCGCGGCGGCCGCGACGGTGAGGACCGACTCCACGTGGAGCGCGGGGTCGCGCACCACCCCGCCCGAGCCGAGCCGGTCCTTGCCCACCTCGAACTGCGGTTTGACCATGAGGAGGAAGTCCGCGTCCGGGGCGGCCGCCCTCGCGAGGGCAGGCAGGACGAGGGTGAGCGAGATGAACGACATGTCGCCCACCACGAGCTGCGGCGCCGGCGCGACAGCCTCCGGCGTGAGGGTCCGCACGTTGGTGCGGTCCAGCACGCTCACGCGCTCGTCGGTCTGCAGGGACCACGCCAGCTGGCCGTAGCCGACGTCGACGGCGACGACGTGGGCGGCCCCGCGGCGCAGCAGCACGTCGGTGAACCCGCCGGTGGAGGCCCCGGCGTCGAGACACCGACGACCGTCGACCACCGGCGCGTCGGCCCCGAGCGCGTCGAGGGCGCCGGCCAGCTTGTGGGCACCGCGCGAGACGTAGTCCTGGGCGTCAGGCACGTCGACGAGCAGGGCCTGGGCAGGATCGACCTGCCGGGCGGGCTTGGTGACGACCTCGCCGTCGAGCCGGACGTGACCGGCCGCGAGGAGCTCGGCGGCGTGCTGGCGCGAACGGGCCAGACCTCGTCGGACCAGCTCGGCGTCGATGCGTACGCGGCGCGCCACGTCAGCTCTCGGCGCTTCTCAGCCGCGCCGAGAGGTGCGAGTGGATGGCGTCGAAGACGGCGACCTGGTCCGCCAGGGGGAGCTCGTCGATCTCGCCCAGCCTCTCGAGAGGGTCGGCGGCAGCCGGACGCGCCGCGGGGAGGTCGGCGGGGGTCACGTCCATCGTCGTCTCCTCTCCGGGTCGTGCGGGCACCGGTCAGGCTATCGCGGCGAGACGACCTCCAGCACGGGCACCCGCTCGGGTGTGAGTACCGTGCCGTCGTCCGCAGCGTCCCAGGCTGCCGCGGTGAGGCAGCGCCAGGCGTCGAGGGAGACCGTCACCGGCTCGGCGTCGGAGTCCAGGTCCAGCGTCCGGTCGCCCACCCGCAGCTCGAGGTGCGGCTCGGAGCCGGCGACCCGGGCCGCGGCCGCGCCGCACCGCCACCACCCCTGCGGGTCGCGGTGCGGTGCCGGGTGGGGCTCGGCGAGGCCGCGAAGGTCGACGGCGAGGAAGCTCGGCCGCTCGTGGGGCTCGGCGAGGACCACCGCGCGGGCGTCGCTCACCCCCGTCAGGACGTGGAGTCCGGGGATGCCCGCCGCGCGCGCCCCGGCCAGGTCGGTGTTGAGCCGGTCACCGACGGCGAGGGGGCGCGTCCCGCCGGCCCGCGCCACCGCCTGGTGGAAGATCTCGGCCTCCGGCTTGCCGGCGGAGAGCGGCGTCACCCCGGTCGCGTTGACGACCGCTGCCACGAGGGAGCCGTTGCCCACGGCGAAACCCCGCTCCGTGGGCAGGGTCGAGTCGAGGTTGGTTGCCACGTAGCGTGCACCGGCCGCGATCGCGTAGGCCGCCTCGGTCAACTGGGCCCACCCGACCTCGGGCGCGAACCCCTGGGCGACGGCCACGGGCTCGTCCGCTGCGGTGTCCGTCACACGGAGTCCCGCCTCAAGGAGGGCGGAGCGCAGCCCCGCCCCGCCGACGGCGAGCACGAGCGCGCCCGCGGGAAGGTCCTGCGCGAGGACCGCCGCTGCCGCCTGCGAGGAGGTCATGACCTCCACCGGCTCGGTCGGGATCCCGAGCGAGCTGAGCTGGTCGGCGACCGTCTGGGGCGGCCGGTTGGCATTGTTGGTGACGAAGAGCATCCGCATGCCGAGGCCCCGTGCGGACGCCACCCCCTCGTCCGCGTGCTCGACCGGCTCGGCTCCGCGGTAGCAGACGCCGTCGAGGTCCATGAGGGCGAGGTCGTACTCCTCGGCAAGAGCGCGCGCGCTCGCGAGCAGCCCCGTGGACTCGGTCATCAGCGCTCCTCCTTGTCGATCCCGGCCCCGAGGTCGAGGGCCGCCTGCTCGAAGTCCTCGCTCGTGTCGTCACTCTCTGCGACACCAGCCACAGCCGGCTCGGGCTCAGCCTCGGCCTCGGCCTCGGCCTCAGGCTCAGGCTCAGGCTCAAGCTCAAGCTCAAGCTCAGCCTCCAGCTCAGGCTCGGGTCCCAGCTCCGCCTCAGCCTCCGAGCCTGCTGACTCGCCATCCTCGTCGGCTGTGTGCGTTTCGTCCTCGTCGGACTCGGCGAGGTCGTGCACCACGATCTCCTCATCGTCGATCGGCTCCGGACCGACCTCGGCACGAAGAGCCTGCGCCTCCTCCGTTCGGCCGAGCTCGTCGAGGCGCTCCGCCCGCACGAGCGCGAGACGGCTTCGGAGGGCAGGGTCCGCCACCCGCTCGACGAGCGCCGACTCGAGCACCATGAGTGCCGCTTCGTTCTCGCCGAGATCAGCACGGGCGCCGCTCGCCACGATCGCCAGCTCGACACGGTCGTCCTCGGTCAGCTTGCTGACATCCGTCTCCGCGACGATGGCCAGAGCCCGCTCCGGACGCCCAAGTCCTCGCTCGCAGTCGGCTTCCATCGGCCGGTGAGCGTCGATCCCAGAAAGCCTTCGCACGGTCCGAAGCTCCCGCAGAGCCTCTGCGTAGCGAGCCGTGGCGTAAGCGGTCACCGCGACGCCCTCCCGCACGATGTCGACACGGCCGGCACGACGAGCCGCCGCCTGGGCGTGCTCGTACGCGGTCTCTGGATCGGTGTCGAGGAGACGACCGGCCATGACGAGGTGCCTGGCGACCAGATCGGCATTGGTCTTGCCGAGAGTTCGCAGGCGGGTGCGTGCTGTGCGGTCCAGCATCTGCGGAATGACGTCGTCCGGGACGTGGGGCTCCGCAGGTCGGTCCGGCCGCGGGTCGCGTCGCGCTGAGTCCTGAGGACCGTCCCGGAACGAACGGCCGTCAGGTCGGTCACCGACGGGGCGCCCGTGGTGACCGCCCTGACGGGCACCGGAGCCGTCACGGCGCCCCTGGTAACCACCCTCGCGCGGGCCGGAGCCGTCACGGCGCCCCTGGTAACCACCCTCGCGCGGGCCGGAGCCGTCACGGCGCCCCTGGTAACCGCCCTCACGCGGAGACGTGCCGCTGTAGCCGCCCTCGCGACGGTCCTGGTATCCGCCCTCGCGACGGTCCTGGTATCCGCCCTCGCGGGGGCCGGAGCCGTCACGGCGACCCTGGTAACCACCTTCACGGGGGCCAGAGCCCTCACGGCGACCCTGGTAACCGCCCTCACGGGGGCCAGAGCCCTCACGGCGACCCTGGTAACCGCCCTCACGCGGGCCAGAGCCCTCACGGCGACCCTGGTAACCACCTTCACGGGGGCCAGAGCCCTCACGGCGCCCCTGGTAACCACCTTCACGGGGGCCAGAGCCCTCACGGCGACCCTGGTAACCACCTTCACGGGGGCCAGAGCCCTCACGGCGACCCTGGTAACCACCTTCACGGGGGCCAGAGCCCTCACGGCGCCCCTGGTAACCACCTTCACGGGGGCCAGAGCCCTCACGGCGCCCCTGGTAACCACCTTCACGGGGGCCAGAGCCCTCACGGCGCCCCTGGTAACCACCTTCACGGGGGCCGGAGCCCTCACGGCGACCCTGGTAACCACCTTCACGGGGAGCTGTGCCGCGGTAGCCACCCTCGCGACGGTCCTGGTATCCGCCTTCACGCGGGCCCGAGCCCTCACGGCGACCCTGATAACCGCCCTCACGCGGGCCGGAGCCCTCACGGCGACCCTGATAACCGCCCTCACGCGGGCCGGAGCCCTCACGGCGACCCTGGTAACCACCTTCACGGGGAGCTGTGCCGCGGTAGCCACCCTCGCGACGGTCCTGGTATCCGCCTTCACGCGGACCCGAGCCCTCACGGCGACCCTGATAACCGCCCTCACGCGGAGCAGAGCCCTCACGGCGACCCTGGTAACCGCCCTCACGGGGAGGCGTGCCGCGGTAGCCACCCTCGCGACGGTCCTGGAATCCGCCCTCACGGGGGCCGGAGCCCTCACGGCGACCCTGATAACCGCCCTCTCGGGAGGATCCGGTGCTCGCCCTTCCCCTGCCGGAGTCGCGGCCGGCCTCATTGCCGCCCACACCGTCCGACCGGTGACCACCGGAATACGGCCGCTTTCCGCCACCGCGACGCGGCGACGAACCCTTATCGCGCTCGTTGTCCTCAGTCGCCATGATTGCCTCTATTCCTGGTGTGCCATTGTCCTACATAAACGCCAAAAAGGCCGCAACATAAAGTTGCGGCCTCCTTGGAATGGGTGTTCGGCGGTGTCCTACTCTCCCACACAGTCTCCCGTGCAGTACCATCGGCGCTGAGGGGCTTAGCTTCCGGGTTCGGAATGGGACCGGGCGTTTCCCCCTCGCTATGACCGCCGTAACTCTGTCGAGTTGTGCGCAACCCCTTCCGCGTTCCCCTCGTTTCCGCCGGCCACCCGGTGTGGGGGTGGTGGTGGGGTGTGTGGGGTGCGGGGTGCGTTACCCGGGAACCGTACAGTGGACGCAAGCAGTCGTTTGGATGCTTTGTGTTGTGGCAAGTTGTCGGCCAATTAGTACCGGTCAGCTTCACGAGTCGTTAGTCCTCGCTTCCACATCCGGCCTATCAACCCAGTGGTCTGCTGGGGGCCTTCCCAGGACAAGCCTGGTGGAAACCTCATCTTGAAGCAGGCTTCCCGCTTAGATGCTTTCAGCGGTTATCCCTCCCGAACGTAGCCAACCAGCCGTGCTCCTGGCGGAACAACTGGCACACCAGAGGTTCGTCCGTCCCGGTCCTCTCGTACTAGGGACAGCCCTTCTCAAGTTTCCTGCGCGCGCAGCGGATAGGGACCGAACTGTCTCACGACGTTCTAAACCCAGCTCGCGTACCGCTTTAATGGGCGAACAGCCCAACCCTTGGGACCTACTCCAGCCCCAGGATGCGACGAGCCGACATCGAGGTGCCAAACCATGCCGTCGATATGGACTCTTGGGCAAGATCAGCCTGTTATCCCCGGGGTACCTTTTATCCGTTGAGCGACGGCGCTTCCACAAGCCACCGCCGGATCACTAGTTCCGACTTTCGTCCCTGCTCGACCTGTCAGTCTCACAGTCAAGCTCCCTTGTGCACTTGCACTCGACACCTGATTGCCAACCAGGCTGAGGGAACCTTTGAGCGCCTCCGTTACATTTTAGGAGGCAACCGCCCCAGTTAAACTACCCACCAGGCACTGTCCCTGGTCCGGATCACGGACCGAGGTTAGATGTGCAGTACGACCAGAGTGGTATTTCAACGATGACTCCACACTCACTGGCGTGAATGCTTCACAGTCTCCCACCTATCCTACACAAGCCGTACCGAACACCAATACCAAGCTATAGTAAAGGTCCCGGGGTCTTTCCGTCCTGCTGCGCGTAACGAGCATCTTTACTCGTAGTGCAATTTCGCCGAGTTCGCGGTTGAGACAGCGGAGAAGTCGTTACGCCATTCGTGCAGGTCGGAACTTACCCGACAAGGAATTTCGCTACCTTAGGATGGTTATAGTTACCACCGCCGTTTACTGGGGCTTAAATTCTGAGCTTCGCCTTGCGGCTGACCCGTCCTCTTAACCTTCCAGCACCGGGCAGGCGTCAGTCCGTATACATCGTCTTGCGACTTCGCACGGACCTGTGTTTTTAGTAAACAGTCGCTTCTCCCTGGTCTCTGCGGCCCTCAAAGGCTAGCCAGCAAGTGGCTTCACCCCTCAGGCCCCCCTTCTCCCGAAGTTACGGGGGCATTTTGCCGAGTTCCTTAACCACGATTCTCTCGATCGCCTTGGTATACTCTACCTGACCACCTGAGTCGGTTTAGGGTACGGGCGGCTAGTCCCTCGCGTCGAGGCTTTTCTAGGCAGCATAGGATCACCCTACTTCCCCCCTACGGGGTCACTATCGGATCTGAGGCTATGTGGGGTGCGGATTTGCCTGCACCCCGCCCTGCATCCTTAGACGTGCATTGCCATTAAGCACGCGGTGGCTACCTGTCTGCGTCACCCCTGTTAACACGCTTACCTACTACCGGATCGGGTCCCACGCGCCCCCGCCCCCCGGCCCGAAGGCCAGGAGACAAGTTTGGGTGGTTAGCATCACCGGGCTCGGTATGGTCGGTCCTTCGCCGGTACGGGAATATCAACCCGTTGTCCATCGACTACGCCTGTCGGCCTCGCCTTAGGTCCCGACTTACCCAGGGCGGATTAGCCTGGCCCTGGAACCCTTGGTCATTCGGCGGACGGGTTTCTCACCCGTCATTCGCTACTCATGCCTGCATTCTCACTCGTGTGGGATCCACCACTGGGTCACCCCGCAGCTTCACCTCCCACACGACGCTCCCCTACCCATCCACGCCCCTGAACACCCATCGAGTGGGTGCTGGGGTATGCGTGAATGCCACAGCTTCGGCGGTGTGCTTGAGCCCCGCTACATTGTCGGCGCAGAATCACTTGACCAGTGAGCTATTACGCACTCTTTCAAGGGTGGCTGCTTCTAAGCCAACCTCCTGGTTGTCTGTGCAACTCCACATCCTTTCCCACTTAGCACACGCTTGGGGGCCTTAGCTGGTGGTCTGGGCTGTTTCCCTCTCGACTACGAAGCTTATCCCCCGCAGTCTCACTGCCATGCTCTCACTTACCGGCATTCGGAGTTTGGTTGACGTCAGTAACCTTGTAGGGCCCATCGGCCATCCAGTAGCTCTACCTCCGGCAAGAAACACATGACGCTGCACCTAAATGCATTTCGGGGAGAACCAGCTATCACGGAGTTTGATTGGCCTTTCACCCCTACCCACAGGTCATCCCCTCAGTTTTCAACCTAAGTGGGTTCGGTCCTCCACGCGGTCTTACCCGCGCTTCAACCTGCCCATGGGTAGATCACTCCGCTTCGGGTCTAGAGCACGCGACTAAAGACGCCCTATTCGGACTCGCTTTCGCTACGGCTTCCCCACACGGGTTAACCTCGCCACATGCCACTAACTCGCAGGCTCATTCTTCAAAAGGCACGCCGTCACCCCAACCATGGAGGCTCCGACGGATTGTAAGCATCCGGTTTCAGGTACTATTTCACTCCCCTCCCGGGGTACTTTTCACCTTTCCCTCACGGTACTAGTCCGCTATCGGTCACCAGGTAGTATTTAGGCTTACCAAGTGGTCTTGGCAGATTCACACGGGATTTCACGGGCCCCGTGCTACTCGGGATACCTGCAAGGAGGCCGTGATGTTTCGTCTACGGGGGTCTCACCCACTACGCCCGGCCTTCCCAGACCGTTCGACTACACCACGACTTTCTCACTCCACACCGCCCCGGCAGAGACGGTAAGCAGGTCCCACGACCCCGAAGGTGCAACGCCCGCCGGCTATCACACACCCCCGGTTTAGCCTCATCCGCTTTCGCTCGCCACTACTCACGGAATATCTCTTCCTGTGGGTACTGAGATGTTTCACTTCCCCACGTTCCCCCCACACGCCCTATATATTCAGGCGCGGGTAACCAGACATGACTCTGGCCGGGTTTCCCCATTCGGACACCCTCGGATCACAGCTCGTTTGCCAGCTCCCCGAGGCTTATCGCAGGCTACAACGTCCTTCTTCGGCTCCTGGTGCCAAGGCATCCACCGAATGCTCTTAAAAACTTGCCACAAAAGATCAAAGATGCTCGCGTCCACTGTACAGTTCTCAAACAACGCACCAACACCTGTCCGAACCCCCAACATCACCAGGGGGACCGGGCCAGGAATGGTCACCAGAAGGCCAGCCACCACACCCACCCCCACCCAGCCACCCCAACGGGGCGACCAGAGCACGGGGCCGGCAGGCCTGTTCCCTCAGGACCCAACAGCATGCACAAGCCCTTGACGTTCCACCCATGAGCGAACTGCCCGGTGAACACTCGCCACCGACAGCAGCCACAAACACCCCGACCCCCAAGGGGGGACGCGGATGCGCTGTGAAGCTCCTTAGAAAGGAGGTGATCCAGCCGCACCTTCCGGTACGGCTACCTTGTTACGACTTCGTCCCAATCGCCAGTCCCACCTTCGACGGCTCCCCCCTACAAGAGGTTGGGCCACCGGCTTCGGGTGTTACCGACTTTCGTGACGTGACGGGCGGTGTGTACAAGGCCCGAGAACGTATTCACCGCAGCGTTGCTGATCTGCGATTACTAGCGACTCCGACTTCATGGGGTCGAGTTGCAGACCCCAATCCGAACTGAGACCGGCTTTTTGGGATTCGCTCCACCTCGCGGCATCGCAACCCTTTGTACCGGCCATTGTAGCATGCGTGAAGCCCAAGACATAAGGGGCATGATGATTTGACGTCATCCCCACCTTCCTCCGAGTTGACCCCGGCAGTCTCCCATGAGTCCCCGGCATAACCCGCTGGCAACACAGGACAAGGGTTGCGCTCGTTGCGGGACTTAACCCAACATCTCACGACACGAGCTGACGACAACCATGCACCACCTGTACACCGACCTTGCGGGGCACCCATCTCTGGATGTTTCCGGTGTATGTCAAGCCTTGGTAAGGTTCTTCGCGTTGCATCGAATTAATCCGCATGCTCCGCCGCTTGTGCGGGCCCCCGTCAATTCCTTTGAGTTTTAGCCTTGCGGCCGTACTCCCCAGGCGGGGCACTTAATGCGTTAGCTGCGGCACGGAACCCGTGGAATGGGTCCCACACCTAGTGCCCAACGTTTACGGCATGGACTACCAGGGTATCTAATCCTGTTCGCTCCCCATGCTTTCGCTCCTCAGCGTCAGTAACGGCCCAGAGACCCGCCTTCGCCACCGGTGTTCCTCCTGATATCTGCGCATTCCACCGCTACACCAGGAATTCCAGTCTCCCCTACCGCACTCTAGTCTGCCCGTACCCACTGCAGGCGCGAGGTTAAGCCTCGCGTTTTCACAGCAGACGCGACAAACCGCCTACGAGCTCTTTACGCCCAATAATTCCGGACAACGCTTGCGCCCTACGTATTACCGCGGCTGCTGGCACGTAGTTAGCCGGCGCTTCTTCTGCAGGTACCGTCAACCCGAAGGCCTTCTTCCCTACTGAAAGAGGTTTACAACCCGAAGGCCGTCATCCCTCACGCGGCGTCGCTGCATCAGGCTTGCGCCCATTGTGCAATATTCCCCACTGCTGCCTCCCGTAGGAGTCTGGGCCGTGTCTCAGTCCCAGTGTGGCCGGTCACCCTCTCAGGCCGGCTACCCGTCGTCGCCTTGGTAGGCCATCACCCCACCAACAAGCTGATAGGCCGCGAGCCCATCCCCAACCGATAAATCTTTCCACACACCACCATGCGATAGCGCGTCATATCCGGTATTAGCCACGGTTTCCCGCGGTTATCCCGAAGTCAGGGGCAGGTTGCTCACGTGTTACTCACCCGTTCGCCACTAATCCACCAGCAAGCTGGCATCATCGTTCGACTTGCATGTGTTAAGCACGCCGCCAGCGTTCGTCCTGAGCCAGGATCAAACTCTCCGTTAAAAAACACTCGCCAAACCACACCCAAAAGCGCGGCCGACAAACCATACGAAGAGCACACCCCCAACCCACCAAAGCAGGCCAAGGGCAAACCCATGACTACACACACCCAGACCCAACCAGGGGCCAGGACCAGGCGCGATAACCAAAACAAAACAAAGACCCCAGACACCACAACCAACCCCCCACCACAAAAGCAGAAGACCAGCCACGACACCCAGAATCAAATGGCATCAAAAACTTGGCACACTGTTGAGTTCTCAAGAAACAGACACACACCACCCAGACCCGAAACAACCCCCGGACCCGAACTGGGGCAACCTCTCAATCTTAACCATCTCGGCCGACCTCGTCAAACTCGCCGCAATCTCTCGCGATCGAGCGGGACGATCCGCCTCGCTGGCCCCTGGGTCGTCCGAGGACCGGCAGCTAGCCGGCTCGATCGACTCAGGTTCTCGCGCCTCGGGACCGGCCTGCAGCTCTCTCGAACCGCTTGTCCGTGCTCCCCGTCCGGCGCAGCAAGAAGAACACTACGTCCCCTCGCGGGGCAGGTCAACTCCGTACGGCTGACGCCCGACTGCACCGTGCACAACGCTCTGACCTGCGGTTTTGTTGCGGACGCGCGTCGCAGGCGCCGGTGAGCCTCCGCTGCTGACGGCTGAGACCTGACCCACAGGACATTGGTGGCGCGGCGCCTTGCGCTCCCCCGCCTCACCCGTTCGCCGTCGTCCGATTGCCGCGAGGGGGTAGGGGGCCGAGGCGCTCCCCTGCGGGGCCGGAGCCGGTGTGGCGCCTCCCCTACGCGATGGACCGCGCCCGTAGAGCGGTGCCCCGCCGGCTGAGCCTTCGTCAGTTCGACAGCCCGACAGCGGCCACGACCGCGAGGTTGCGTCGTCCCTTGCGGAGGAGCACGTACCCGCCGTCGAGGACGTCACCGGTCGCGAGGACCTGGTCCTCGTCCTCGATCTTCTCGTTGTTCAGGTACGCCCCTCCGCTCGCGATGGTCCGTCGCGCAGCCGAGCGTCCGCCCTCGAGCCCCGTGGCGAGCAGGAGGTCGACCATGGTCGCCTCGCCGACCACCGCCTCCCCCGTCGGCAGCTCCGCGACCGCGTCGCGCAACGTGACGGCGTCGAGCTCGCGCAGGTCGTCCCGCCCGAACAGTGCCTGGGACGCTCGACGGACCCGGTCGGTCGCGTCGGCGCCGTGGACCAGGGTCGTGACGTCCTCCGCGAGGACGCGCTGGGCCTCTCGGGCCTGCGGGCGCGTGGCCACCGCCTCGGCCAGCTCCTCGATCTGCTCCCGCGTCCGGAACGTGAAGACCTTGAGGTAGCGGACCACGTCGGCGTCGTCGGTGTTGAGCCAGAACTGGTAGAAGGCGTACGGGCTGAACATCTCCCCGTCGAGCCAGATCGCCCCGCCCTCGGACTTGCCGAACTTGGTGCCGTCGGACTTCGTGATGAGCGGGGTGGTGAGGACGTGCACGCTCCCCCCCTCGGCCTTGTGGATGAGGTCGACGCCGGCGAGGAGGTTGCCCCACTGGTCGTTGCCGCCGGTCTGCAGGGTGCAGCCGTGGCGGCGGTAGAGCTCGAGGAAGTCCATGCCCTGCAGGATCTGGTAGCTGAACTCGGTGAAGGAGATGCCCTCCTCGCTGGCCAGCCGCCTGGCGACGGTGTCCTTGGCGAGCATCGTCCCGAGCCGGAAGTACTTGCCGATGTCCCGCAGGAAGTCGATCGCCGTCAGCTGGCCGGTCCAGTCGAGGTTGTTGACCATCTGCGCCGCGTGGGGACCGTCGAAGTCGAGGAAGGTCGAGATCTGCCCACGCAGCCGGTCGGTCCAGCCGGCGATGGTGTCCTTGTCGTTGAGGACGCGCTCGCCCGACATGCGGGGGTCGCCGATCATGCCCGTGGCCCCGCCCACGAGGGCGATCGGGTTGTGACCCGCGAGCTGGAGGTGGCGCATGACGACGAGCTGGACCAGGTGACCGTGGTGCAGGCTCGCCGCTGTGGGGTCGAAGCCGCAGTAGTAGGTGATCGGACCCTCGGCCATCGCCGCCCGGAGGGTGGCGATGTCGGTGGACTGGGCCAGCAGGCCCCGCCACTGGAGCTCGTCGAGGATGTCGGTCACGTTCCTGCCTTTCGTCTTCCGGCCCTGCTCCGGGCACGGGGCACCAGTGTGCCGTGCCCGGCCGCCCGGTCGCGCACCGGCCCACGGGCGGGCCCGGCGGGGGGACCGCGCCGCCCGGACGACCCGGAGGCGTCACCGGCGGCGCGGCACCGCCGGTCGGTAGACGGAGACCGTCGGCTCGTTCGCGAGATGGAAGCGCCAGGGGAACTGTTCCCCGTCCCCACCCGGCCCGGCCACGCCCACCCTGGGGCCCGAGCGGACCAGGTCCGCGGCCGCAGGATCGGGACGGAGCTCCGCCCGGCCCCCGGGTCGCAGCAGGAGCCCGCTGTCCGCACCGGTGAGCCCGAGCGCCTGGGCGAGACGCGCGGGACCGCGGGCGAGGTCGCGGTCGCTGCGCGCGGCGGGCCGCCGTGACCGGGCCACGTCGTGCCCCGACACGACCTCACCCCCTCGCAGGAGGACGGCGGACGCCGTCCCCTCGGGGCCGCAGACGAGGTTGGCGCACCAGTGCATGCCGTAGGTGAAGTAGACGTAGAGCCGCCCGCCCGCCGCGAACATCGGTGCGGTCCGGCTGGTGAGTCCCCGGTAGGCGTGCGACCCCGGGTCCACCTCACCGGAGTATGCCTCGACCTCGGTGAGCCGGACGGCGACCTCCTCGCCCGTGCTGCTCTCCTCCCCCGGAAGCCCGCGGACCGTGAGGACCGCCCCGAGGAGCAGCGGGGCGGCCTCGACTGCGGGACGCGCCAGGAGGTCCGTCCACGGCGTCACCGGCTCGTGCGTCACTCGCCCGCCGGTTCCCCCGGGCGCTCCGAAACCTCGGGCACGTCCCCACCGGCCCAGCGCCGAAGGTCGGCCGACAGTGCCGCCGCCCGGGCCAGCTGCTCGACCACCCGCACCGGCGCGGTCCCGCCGTGCCCGTCGCGCGAGGAGATCGACCCCTCGACGGTGAGGACGTCCCGCACGCCGGTCGTGAGGTGCTCGCTGATGGCCGTGAGCTCGTCGTCGGTGAGGTCCCACAGCTCCTTGCCCTGCTCCTCGCACTCGCGCACGCAGGCGCCGGCGACCTCGTGCGCCGTGCGGAAGGGCACGCCGGTGCGCACGAGCCACTCGGCGACGTCGGTGGCCAGGGAGAAGCCCTGCGGCGCGAGCTCCGCCATCCTCGCCGTGTCGAACCGGAGGGTGGCGACCATCCCGGCCACCGCCGGGAGGAGCAGCTCAAGGGTGTCGACGCCGTCGAAGACCGGCTCCTTGTCCTCCTGGAGATCACGGTTGTAGGCCAGCGGCAGGCCCTTGAGGGTGGCGAGCAGACCGGTGAGGTCGCCGATGAGACGACCGGACTTCCCGCGCGCGAGCTCGGCGACGTCGGGGTTCTTCTTCTGCGGCATGATGCTCGAGCCGGTGGAGTAGGCGTCGTCGAGACGGACGAAGCCGAACTCCTTCGTCGCCCAGAGCACGATCTCCTCGCTCAGGCGGGAGAGGTCGACCCCGGTCATGGCGACGACGAAGGCGAACTCGGCGACCACGTCGCGCGAGGCGGTGCCGTCGATGGAGTTCTCCACCGAGGAGTCGAAACCGAGCTCCGCGGCGACGGCGTCGGGGTCGAGGCCGAGGGAGGAACCCGCCAGGGCGCCCGAGCCGTACGGGGAGACGGCGGCACGCGCATCCCAGTCGAGCCACCGCTGGACGTCGCGCATGAGCGGCCAGGCGTGGGCGAGGAGGTGGTGGGCCAGCAGAACCGGCTGGGCGTGCTGGAGGTGCGTGCGCCCCGGCATGACGGCGTCCGGGTGCGCGGCGGCCTGGTCGATCAGGGCGTCGACGACGTCGAGGACACCGCCGGCAAGCTCCCGGGCGCTGTCGCGCAGGTAGAGCCGCACGAGCGTGGCGATCTGGTCGTTGCGGGACCGTCCGGCGCGGAGCCGTCCGCCCAGCTCGGTCCCCGCCCGCTCGATGAGACCTCGCTCGAGCGCGGTGTGGACGTCCTCGTCGTCCGGGCCCGGAGTGAAGGAGCCGGCCGCGACGTCGCGGTCGAGGCGGTCGATCGCGTCGATCATGGCCGCCAGGTCGTTCTCGGAGAGGAGCCCGGCCGTGTGCAGCACGCGCGCGTGGGCTCGCGACCCGGCAAGGTCGTAGCGGGCGAGCCGCCAGTCGAAGTGGGTGGAGCGGCTCAGGGCTGCGAGGGCGTCGGCGGGTCCCCCGGCGAAGCGGCCGCCCCACAGGCTGAGGTGCTCCTCGGCTGCAGGCAGGTCGTCGCTCGTGGGCGGGGCGGAGTTGTCCATGGGGCGATCTTGCCGTGCCGGGGCGTCGGGTCGCACATGTCGTCCGTGACGGTGCCCCTTCACCAAGATCAGGACTGCCCACCGACCGGGTGAGGAGATATTTCCGTTTCGGGCCTTTCGGGCGACTACCAATTGTTCCACTAAGGCTCCTTAAAGCATTTCGAGAGGTAAATCCTAGGACTTAGGTCCCTTCCCGCCGTCGACGAATGTCCTGGATCTTGGACCTCACGGCTCGACGACTTGGGGGAAGGCCGCCGCGTCCGAGTGGGGGGGGAAAATCCCGACTCGGCAGGAGATTGCAATGAAGCATCGGTCAGTCATGGCCGCCCTCGTGGCCATCGCCCTCTTACCCCTCGGGGTAGGGACAGTCTCGGCAGCCAGTCCACCAAGCCAGGCGACGACCGTCGCCGCAGCCGGTGTGAACGCTGCCCGCTCCGCTGCCCCTGCGGCAGCCAAGGACGACGCGAAGCGGTACGAGGAGAAGGCCGCCAACGTCCAGGAGAAGATCGACAAGAAGATCGACCAGGCGGACCGCGACGCTGCGGCCGCCCGCGCCCTCCAGGAGGGTGCGCTCAACCCGCTCATGGTGGACATGGCGGCTGCCGCTGCCGCCCTTCCCGGCGATGCGCCCCGCTACTTCAGCCACCCGAACTACGCCAACAGCCCGCTGCCGGAACTCACGACCGCTCCTGGCGCGGACGTCCTGGTCGGCAACGACGTGGTGCAGCGACCGACCGCCAGCGACGGCGCGTCGAACGTCCTCGTCATGAGCCCCGGGGTGCTGTCCACCGGCTTCCTCAACGGGTTCCAGAGCTACGTGCAGGCCGGTTCGGAGAACCTCTCCTTCCACGCCTACGTGCTTCGACCGACGGCGAACCCGAACGAGTACTCGGTCGTGTTCGACAGCGGCGTGCTCACCACGCCCACCACGACCGGCGTGGCGACCTACGGCGTCGCCAACCTCCCGGTCCTCGCAGGTGACCGGATCGCCCACTACGGCCGAGGCATCCCCTACACCGGCGGTTCCGGCACCGACAGCATCTACTACCCGTCCGGGGCCCTGCCCGCGCAGGACTCCACGATCACTCTGGGAACGGCTCCCTACCCGCTGTTCACCTCGCAGGCTCGGACGTACTCCTTCGCCGCGAGCATGGCGGGCCCGGACCAGGTCACGATCACCGGCGGCATCAGGAAGTTCGTCGATGAGCTCCCCACGATCCCTACGGCCGTCGCCGATACGACGTCCTTCCCCGCCGGGGATGGTGTCCCGGCGGCGGACTACTACGAGATCGCCCTGGTCGAGTACAGCCAGAAGATGCACGCCGACCTCCCGGCGACCAAGTTGCGCGGCTATGTGCAGCTCGAGACGCCGACAAATGTCCCCGTGGACAGCGCTCACTACGACCTCGGTAACGGATACTTCGGCGTCACCGAGCCGAGCTACCTCGGCCCGGCCATCGTGGCGCAGAAGGACACACCGGTCCGGATCACGTTCCGCAACCTGCTTCCCACAGGCGAAGCCGGCAACCTCTTCCTCCCGGTGGACCCCACCGTCATGGGCGCGGGCATGACGCCCGAAGGCCACGCGATGATGGAGGCCATGCCGGGCATGGTGGATCCGCAGAGGCCCATGTGCGACGACGGCATGTTCGACATGGACGGCAACCGCATGTTCATCGACGGCGTCGCGATGACGAAGAACCAGCTCGTGGTGGACGGGCTGTGCTACTCCGAGAACCGGTCCATCGCCCACCTGCACGGCGGCATCACCCCGTGGATCTCCGACGGCACGCCGCACCAGTGGATCACCCCGGCCAACGAGGACACCCCGTTCCCGGAGGGCGTGAGCGTGCAGAACGTGCCCGACATGGCGAACGTCGACGACCCGAAGGACGGCGTCCAGACGCTCTACTACACCAACGCCCAGAGCGCGCGGCTGATGTTCTACCACGACCACTCGTGGGGCATCACGCGCCTCAACGTGTACGCCGGCGAGGCCGCGCCGTACATCATCCAGGACGCCACCGAGCAGGCGCTCGTCGACGCCGGGACCATCCCCGGCGCGGCCGACACCATCCCGCTCGTGTTCCAGGACAAGACGTTCGTGCCCAACGCTGACCAGCTCGCCCTCCAGGACGAGACGTGGGACACCGCCCGCTGGGGCGGCGAGGGCAGCCTCTGGCTGCCGCACGTCTACTCGCCGGCGCAGAACCCCGGTGACCCGTCAGGCGTCAACGCCTACGGCCGCTGGGCCTACGGCCCTTGGTTCTGGCCGCCCACGAACAACGTGGACTACCCGCCGATCGACAACCCGTACTACGACCCGCTCTGCGACGCGGAGGCCGGGTGGTGCGAGCCGCCACTCATGCCCAGCACGCCGTACAACTCCATGGGCATGGAGGCGTTCATGGACACCCCGGTGGTCAACGGGATGGCCTACCCCACCAAGACGCTGGAGCCGAAGGCCTACCGCCTGCGGATCCTCAACGCGGCCAACGACCGCTTCATGAACCTCTCGCTCTACCAGGCCGTCGACGCCAACGGCGCCGTCTGCGACGGCACCACCACGCCCGTCCCGGAGAGCACCGGCTTCTCCTGCACCGAGGTCGCGCTCAACCCTGACGAGGTCGCGGCGGCTCTCGATGACCCGACCGTGTTCCCGACGCCGGTCGCCGGCACC